>NZ_JBEXLH010000066.1:0-45409 GCF_040609855.1 Nonomuraea sp. NPDC004580
AACCAGGTCAAGCTGCTCGACACCGGCGTCGTCTACACCGAGACCGACAAGGGCCAGACCTGCAACTTCGGCGAGGTGTTCACCACCGACGGCCGCATTGCCGCGCTCGGGCTCACCGTGCTGGAGGACGACAAGAAGTTCTTCCCGATCTACAACGCCGCGGTGACCGTGCGGCAGGAGACGTTCGAGAAGTACCCGGCGCTGGAGAAGGTGCTCCAGCCGGTCATCGACAAGCTCGACGACGCCACCATGCAGCAGCTCAACGCGCAGGTGGACGTCGAGGGCAGGGAGCCGGACAAGGTCAGCGAGGAGTGGCTGAGCAAGGAGGGCTTCCTGGGCTCGCCCGCCTGACCGTCTGCCTGCCCGCACCCTGAGGACGAGAATGGAACAGCCCCGCACAGCACCAGCACCCCCGCCATCACGGCGCCTGCACGCCTGGGAACGCCGGACCGATCCCGTGCTGCTCGGCGTCGGCCTGCTGTTCCTGGCCAGCTGGGCGCTTCCCATCGTGCTGCCCCAGCTGCCGGAGAACGCCGACCGATGGCTGGAACGCGCCCAGCAGACGGCCTGGGCGCTGTTCGCCGCCGACTACGCCATCAGGGTGTGGCTGTCCGACCGGCGCGGGCACTTCATCGCCACCCACATCCCCGCGTTGCTGGTCGTCCTGCTGCCGCTGCTACGGCCGCTGGCCGTGCTGCGCTCGCTGCTGCTGCTCACCGCGCTGATGCGCCGGGTCACGCTGCCGCTACGCATGCGGGTGACCGTGTACGTCAGCGGCTGGGCCTGCTTCCTGGCCCTGGTCGGCGCCATCGCGGTGCTGGACGCCGAACGCCGCTCCGCCGAGCCGACGATCGTCACCCTGTCCGACGCCCTGTGGTGGTCACTGACGACGATGACGACGGTGGGCTACGGAGATCTGTATCCGACGACGCTGGAGGGCCGGCTGATCGCGGCGACGTTGATGCTTTCCGGCATCGCGCTGCTCGGCGTCGTCACCGCCTCGATCGCCGCCTGGTTCGTCGAACGCTTCCAGCAGACCTCGGCCGCTGAGACGCGCAACGAGGCCGACCTCCGGCTCGTCCTGGCCGAGCTGCGGGAAGTGCGCGACCGGCTGGACGAGATCACCCGACGGCAGGACGACGGGAGCGGAGCCACGGCCCCGGACCGGTGAGCCGGGGCGAGGCAGCCGAAGGTCTGCGCCGCGGCCTCCCGCAGGCTGTTGCACTATGCAAGGATGAGAGGCGGCGGCCTACCACGGGAGGGCAGATGGGGTTCGAGGGCGCTGCATGAGCTCACAGTGGACGCTGCGCTGGCTGCCGTTCATGGTGATGGCGCCGGTGGCGCTCATGGACCTCATGGCCGGGCCGGCACTTGGCTTTCTTCCCCTGCTCACCCTGGGGCCGAGCTTCGGGTCGGTCTACGGTAGCGTGCGGCGGGGCCTCAGGTCATCGACTATAGAGCGGTCTCCATGGGATATCGCTACCCCGTGGACGGGGAGCGGCCCGGCGAGCCCGTGCTGCCGCGACTGCTCGACGGCACGCCCGGCACGCGCGCGCCACACGTGCCGCTCGCCGGCGGCCGTTCCACCCTCGATCTGTGCGGCTCCGCCTTCGTCCTGCTCCGCCTCCCCCGCGTGGCTGAGCCCGGACGCCGACGTGCAGGTGGTGGAGGAGTACCGGCGCGTGCACGCCGCCTGGCCCGCCGCGGCGAGCATGCTCGGCCGAACTGTACGTGCCCTGATGCGCGAACAGGGCCTCATCCCGGCCCAGGTGCGGGCGTTCCGGCCGGCCACCACCGTCGCCCGCGACCTCACCGAGTCCTTCCACGCCCACCGATGAACGCCGGACAGGGCGAGCCGGCCCTTCACCTTCGCGGTTCGCTCTGGCGCCGGGTGGCGTGGATGGAGCCGAGAAGGCCGAGGGCCTGGGCGCTGGCGCTGCCCGGCTCGGCATGGTAGATCACGAGCTGCTGGCCGGGGGCGTCGCGGACGTCGAAGGCCTGGTAGGTGAGCGTGAGCGGGCCGACGTCGGGGTGCAGGAATTGCTTGGCGTCCTGGGTCTTACCCTGCACGGTGTGGGCGTTCCAGAGCCGGGCGAAGTCCGCGCTCCGCCCGGCGAGATCGCGGACGAGCTCGGCCAGCCGCGGGTCGTCCGGGGCGAAGCCGGCCGCCTGGCGCAGGTTGGCCACGGTGGCCTGGGCCGCCCGGTCCCAGTCGGTGTAGAAGCGCCGGCCGGCAGGGTCGATGAAGGTCATGCGGGCCAGGTTGTCCGCCGGCTCGAAGGGGCTGTAGAGGGCATCGGCCAGGGCGTTGGTGGCCAGAATGTCCAGGGTCCGGTTCATCACGAACGCCGGCGTGTGCGGGTAGCCGTCCATCAACTGGCGCAGCGCCGGGCTGACCCGCTCGGCGGCCTGCCTGAAGGGCCGGTCGTCAGGGATGGTCCCGGCCAGCCGGTACAGGTGCGCCCGGGCCTCCGCGTCGAGACGCAGCGCGCGGCCCAGGGCGTCGAGCACCTGACCTGAGGGGTTGCGCTCACGCCCTTGTTCCAGGCGGGTGTAGTAGTCAGCGTTCACCCCGGCCAGGACGGCGACCTCCTCACGGCGCAGCCCGGCGACTCTGCGGGCCCCGTAGCTCGCCATGCCGACGTCCTCCGGCCGCAGGGCGGCGCGGCGTGCGCGCAGGAACTCTCCGAGGTGGTTGCCATCCATACGACCACGCTATCCGGCGGCCCCGTGTGCTGCCTGGGTGCGGCGCACCCAGGCAGCACACGGCCTGGTTAACGCCCTCTGACCTGCGCAGACTCAACGGAGTACCACGCCCCTCATCCTCGGAGGGGAGCCCTTTGAACGCCACCCTGGGCCGGCTGCGCCAGCGCCGCCCAGCTCGCCCCGTCAGCGGCGCCCGCGACGCGACAAGACCTGACCGAACAGACCACATCAACGACGCATCAAAGGAAGTTCCCATGACAGGACAACGACTCGCCGGCAAGGTCGCGCTGATCACCGGCGCGACCGGCGGCATCGGCGCGGCTACCGCCGAACTCTTCGCCCGCGAAAGGCGCCCGGCTGATGATCACCGATATCGCCGAAGGACCTCTGCGGGAGCTGACCGCCAAGATCGAGGACCTTGGCGTGGAGGTGGCCGCCGCCCGCCTCGACGTCTCCTCCGCGCGGGAGTGGGCGCAGGTGATCGACCTCGTACGCGAGCGTTTCGGCACGCTGAACGTGCTGGTGAACCTGGCCGGCATCGTGGACTGGCCCGGCGTCGAGGACACGGCGGAGGATGCCTGGGACCGCGTCATCGACGTCAACCAGAAAGGCACCTGGCTCGGCATGAAGGCCGCGTTGCCGCTGCTGCGCGCGAGCGGCAACGCCTCGGTGATCAACACCTCGTCGGTGCTCGGGCTCGTCGGCAGCGGCTCCGCTGCGGCTTACCAGGCGTCCAAGGGCGCGGTGCGCCTGCTGAGCAAGACCGCCGCGGTCGAGTACGCGCGCCAGGGCGTGCGGGTCAACTCCGTGCACCCCGGCGTCATCGCCACGCCGATGATCCAGGAACTCCTGGACGAGCAGGGTGACCAGCAGCCGGACATCCAGCGCACCCCGATGCGCCGGGCCGGGCACGCCGATGAGGTCGCCCCCGCCTACCTCTTCCTCGCCGGCGACGACTCCTCCTTCGTCACCGGAGCGGAGTTCGTGATCGACGGCGGGCTCACCGCGTACTGAGCAGCCGAACACCGAACGGACAGGGCCGCCGGCGCGTCGTCGCGCCGCGAACCGGCCGGCTACGCCTGCGGCGCCTGGCCGCCGAGGCAGGAAGGAAAGGGATGATGACCTCCACGCATGCGTCCGCCCAGACCACAGAGTCCACCGAGTTCGCCGGAAAGGCAGCCCTCGTCACAGGGGCCGCGCGCGGCGTGGGCAGGCACACCGTCCGGCTGCTGCACCGCCGCGGCGCCCGGATCGTCGCCCTCGATCAGCGTCAGGAGGTGGCAGAGCTGCCTGCGGAGTTTCCCGGCGTGCATCCTCTGATCGGGGACGTCGCGGACGAGGCGGTGGCCGCGCGGGCCGTGCAGGAAGCCGTCGAGCTGTTCGGCGCTCTGGACATCCTGGTCAACAACGCGGGCCGCACCTTGAACAAGCCGGTCACGGACACGACGGCGCAGGACTGGGACGCGCTGATGGCGGTCAACGCGCGCGGCTCGTTCTTCTTCGCCCGCGAAGCCTTCCGCGTGATGCGCGAGCGCGGCGGCGGCGCCATCGTGAGCACGGGCTCCTACGTCTGCACCGTCGGCATGCCGGAGGGTGTCGCCTACGCGGCGTCCAAGGGCGCCTTGGCCCAGCTCACCAAGGTCCTGGCCGTCGAGGGCGGCCCGCTGGGCATCCGGGCCAACCTCGTGGCCGCGGGCGTCATCGAGACCGACTTCCTCGACACCTTCCGCACCGACAGCCGCGCATACTTGGCCTCCTTCGCCGGCGCCCAGCCGCTCGGGCGGGTGGCCCAGCCCGAGGAGATCGCCGAGGTGCTCTGCTTCCTCGCCTCACCACGCGCCGGCTTCATCACCGGTGCCGTGGTCGCCGCCGATGGCGGCTTCACCGCGATGTGAGAATCAGTCAGCGCCGGCGGCCACAGTTCGTGGACGCTCGGGTTGAGGTCCACGGCTCCGCAGAGCCGGTTCTGATCGCCGCAGAGGCTGATCTCCCCTCTCCCGTGGATCGTTCTGTGAGTCTCCGTCCGGCCCGGCTCTGCGCGCCGGCCGCTGTGCATCGTGGCCGGCCCCCGGCACTTGAGGAACTCCAGCATCCCGGCTTCCCGGCGACGGAAACCCCGGCCTCGTCGCGCGGAGAACGCGGTGCTCTCGGGCGGGGCCTGTCAGGCCGGACCGCCGCTCAACGGGACGTCCAGCGTGGCGCCGGCGCCGCCGCCTGGTCACGTCACAGCGCGGCGGTGCCGTGCTGGAGGCGGTAGGTGAAGTAGCCGTCCCAGGGCGGCACGGTGCCCGCGGAGCCGGGCTCGGTGGCGAAGTACACGTCCACCCCCGAGTAGTCCAGCGGCCGCTGGAAGGCCAGGCCGCCGTAGGAGTCGCGGACCAGGCCGGAGTTGTGGTTCCAGCGGTGGCCCGACTGGCCGGCGGTGATCTGGCCGACGACCGTCCAGGTGCCCCCGCCCTCCCAGACGCTCGATCCCGCGAGCCGGTCGACCTCCACGTTCGCCTGGATCTCGTTGCCGTCGAGCGGCCCGGTGTCGCGGGAGACGACGAACGAGGCCCGGCTGGGGTCGTAGGCCCACGACGCGTTGTGCAGGAAGCGTCCGGAATTGGGGAGGAACGGTTCCGGCGTCAGCCCGGCGGTGGTGACGAAGCGCCTCTCGCCGAGCACCGGTGCGCCGGCGTCGCCGAGGTCGAGCGTGCGCACGGCGGTGCCGCGGTCGGCGACGTCGCAGGACGGGTCCGGTGCGTCCAGGGCCGCGCAGTCCAGGCCGCTGTAGAACAGCAGCAGGTTCCCCTGCTGGTCGACGCTGGTCACGCTGGGCTGGCCCACGCCGTAGCCGGCGGCGTTGTAGTCGGGTTCGTCGATGTCGACGACGGGCTCCGCGACGATGGTCCACGGTCCGAGCGGGGAGGCGGCGAGGGCGACGCCGATGACGTTGAACCGGCCGTCGGCGCCGTGGTCGTCGTCGTCCGCGCCGGTGAAGAACATCGCCCAGGTGTAGGTCTTCGCATCGGCGCCGGGCGCCGTGTAGGTGAACCGTCCCTTGATCACGTCGGGGTCGCAGATGTGGTACGCCGCCCAGCTCGGTGTGGCCGGATGGTACTGGGCGTCCCCCGGCTCAAGGCGGGGCCGCAGCGCCACCTGGGTGGGGCCCCAGCTGTACGACCCGTCCTGCCGGCGGGTGCCGACGTTGAACAGGACGTGGTCGTGGGTGGCGGCGAGCGCGTTGCCGCCGCTCCTGTCGTACTCGACGGTGTTGGCGCAGTAGTAGATGATCCGCTGGGTGTCGGACGTCTGCACGACGGACGGCGCGTACTGGTAGAAACCGGCACTCTGATAGCGGGCCGAGCCCGGATATATCCCTCCGGGTAAGGGGACGCCCGACGAGCTGACGGCGGGGGCCCAGGCGTACGCGGGAGGGAGGGCGAGGCAGGACGCGACGAGGGTGAGGGCGGCGACGATCGACGCGCGGCGGATGAACATGGCGGGAGTCCTTCGCGGTGAGCCGGTCGGGGGCGGGCAGTCGCTCACTCTACAGATCATGAGAACGCCCGCCCCGCCGCTTCGGGCTTGCCCGGCGGCGGTTCGGCGCGCAAGGTGGAGGCGTCGATCTTCACCGACAGGGACTGGTGGGCATGTCCGACGACGAGGTACGTCACGTTTTTCAGATCATCGACGCGTTCGACCCGGACGGCATCGCGGAGTTGATGGCCGAGGACGGCACGATGGTGTTCGGCAACGCCGAGCCGATGGTGGGCCGCCAGGCCGTCGCCGACGGGCTGCGCGCGTTCTTCACCACCATCGCGAGCCTGCGGCACCGGATCGTCAGGCATTGGCGGGTCGGCGCCGACACCATCGCCGAGACCGAGGTCACCTACCGCCGGCTCGACGGCCGGGACGCCCGCGTGGTCGCCGTGTCGATCTGGCGTACCCGCGACGACGGCCTGATCTCGGACTATCGCATCTTCGTCGACGTGGCTCCCGCGTACGCGCCGGCCTGACGCTCACGCGAAGTCCGCCGCCGTCATGCCGGGGGGATGCCCGGGCGGCCACTGGACGAGTTCGATCCGGTAGCCGTCGGGGTCGGTCAGCCACGACGTCCACAACCGCTCCCCCAGTTCCGACGGCGGCTCGGCCGTGACGCCCTTGGCCGCGAGGCCAGGGTGGCCGGTCGTCATGCTCGGTGCGGCCGCCGCGCTTGGCACGGTCGCCTGCGGTCCTGACCGGCGGGAGCGCCGCAATGAGCCGGTCGAGCCCGGCGGTCGCCCTGCGGCGGCCGGCACGCTCACCCGAGTGAACCTCTACCGCTACTGCCTCGCCTGTCGGAGCCCCGAGACGCCACACCGCGATAAGACGGGAGGGACCTCTTCGACGAGGCGCGGCCAATTGCCCCCTACGTCCTACTCCCCCGGCTCCCAGGCGCGGAGCAGGTCGAGCAGCCCCGCGTCTCCGTCAACGTGCAAGGAGCCGGCCTGGATACGGTCGTACAAGTAGAGGACCACCTCACTGGCCGTGCCATGGATGGAGGCGCCGGCTGCGTCCAAGTCCTCGCCGGTCGCAGCAGTGGGGGCGGGGATGCGGGTGGAGCGTGCGCCGTCGCCGTCGACCGTGAGGCGCCAGGAGCGGCCCTCGGCGGTGTGGAAGTCGAAGGCCGTGGGCTTGTGCGGCCAGGCGCTGAGCGTCGCGACGCAGGTGAACAGGAACTCCTCGACACCGTCGAGTGCGACCTCGGTCGGCAGCGGCTGCGCGGCGCCCGCGGCGAGCTGGGCGTCGTAGGTGTGCACCGCGCTCTCCTGGACCCGGTGCCGGGCGACTCCGCCAGAGGTCCGCGGCGTCTGCAGGGCACTCCACCACGCCCAGCAGCCAGCGTCCGGGCCCGCCTCCCGCAGCGCGCTCAGCAGAAGCTGCGTCGACGCGGCCAGCCAGGCCAGCAGGGCCTCACGCTCCTGCGGCACTTCCAGAGCGGCGCGCGCAGCGGTGGCCTCGGCCGGGGGAGCGTCGGCAGGTCCCGCGCCGACGATGGCGGCCCAATAACGGTCTCCCCCACTCAGGTGCTTCACCAGATCGAACAGCGTCCACTGGGGGCAGGTCGGCACCTGTGCGTCGAGACTGGGCGCGGCGGCGACCGCGTCGCGGAAGGCGGTCGACCGTTCATCGATCAGTCGCAGCAGGTCAGGGAACTCAAGATTCTTCTCCACGCCGCATACTCATCATTCGTGCTCCGGTGATCGAGGATGAGCCCCGAAGGAGAGCGTTGCCGCCGACCACAGCGGGTGGTGGCTGCGTTGTCCGACGCGAGTTTCGGTCCGGGCGTTCGGGGGTGAGTCCGGCGCTCCCCATCACGATGTCCCAGGGCGCGTTTAGGTGTGACCACACCATCTCCACCGGGTTGAGTTCGGGCGCGTAGGCCGGCAGGCGCCGAGCCACTCCTTGGCAGGTGTGCCGGTGTTGGTCAGACGGGCGGCCAGGCGATCATCGTCGACCGCCATCTCCTGGGGTTGGCAGTGGAAGTCCGGTACCGCGTCGATGGCGTCGTTCAGCACAGCGATGACCTGGTCGCGCGCGCCGGGCTCGCTGTTCAGGGTGGTCTCGTCGTTGATGGACCCGTCCATGCGGGAGATCTCGTGTGCGTTGAGCGCCCCGACGTAGCGCAGGTAGAACGCGCGCAGGCCGGTGTCGGACATGATCTCCTTCTTCAGCCTCCTGGAGCGGAGGTCGGGCTCGGTGTTTCGCGACGGCTCTCGACTCTTTTGCCGCGATACGTCGGCAGGCGGAGGAACCGCTGCTCCGCCACTTCTGTTCCAGACGGTACCGGGGTTTTCGCCGTACCGTCACCACTCGCCTAGCGAAGGGGCTATGCGGGCCAGCCGAGCATCGCCGCGTCGACGATCTCATCGAGCTCAGCAGGACCGAGGCCGTTGGCGGCCTGCACGGCGATGCCGAAACCCACCGTCATCATGAACCGGGCAAGACGCCGAGGGTCGGCGTCCCGCGGAAGATCACCTTCGTCGACGGCACGCCGGAAGCGCTCCTCAAGGCGGACGCCCGCGTCGTTGCGCCAGTCGACGAGCAGGTCGTGGACGGCCCGGCTCTCGTCGCTCGACGCCAGCGCACCCTGTACGGCCAGGCATCCGGAGGGGCCGTCGGGAGAGGTCGTGGTGCAGACCGCTCCGCGCAGGAACGCCACGGCCACGGCCCGTGCGGTGGGCTCCTTCAGGGCGCGCGTGACATAGGCGGCCGGTCCCGCGCCGTAGCGCTGGAGGGCCTTGCGGAACAACTGCTCCTTGTTGCCGTAGGCCGCGTACATGCTCGTCTTGGTGATCCCCATGGCGCGGGTCAGTTCGGCAAGGCTTGCGCCTTCGTACCCTCTAGCCCAGAACACCCGCATCGCGCGTTCCAGCGCCTGGTCGACGTCGAATTCCCGAGGCCGGCCCATGACGGCCCTGCTGGAGTCACCCATGCCATAAGCGTACCTGTCGGTATAGATCTACGCCGACCAGCGGTTCTCTTCGACGAGGGCAGTTAAGTACCGATCAGTCTTGATGTGCGGTAGAGTTCTGAACCGATTAGTACTTAACTGACGGGAAGGGAAGTCCGCGCCATGAGAACCGTTTCGCTCGGCAGCCTCGAGGTCTCGCGCATCGGCCTCGGAGCCATGGGGATGTCAGCGTTCTACACCGGAGCCGGCCAGTTCGACGACGAGTCCATCCGCACCATCCACCGCGCCCTGGACCTCGGGGTCACCCATATCGACACCGCCGAGGCGTACGGCCCCTTCACCAACGAGGAGCTGGTCGGCCGGGCCGTACAAGGGCGCCGAGACGAGGTCGTGCTGGCGACCAAGTTCGGACTGATCTCCCACACCGGTGGCACGGCTCCGGACAGCACGCCGGCCACCATCCGCCTGGCCGTGGAGGGATCACTCAAGCGCCTGCGTACCGACTACATCGACCTCTACTACCAGCACCGGGTGGACCCCGGCACCCCCATCGAAGAGACCATCGGCGCCCTGGCCGAACTGGTCGCCGAAGGCAAGATCCGCCACATCGGCCTGTCGGAGGCCGGCCCCGCCACGATCCGCCGCGCTCACGCCGTGCATCCGATCACCGCGATCCAATCCGAGTACTCCCTGTGGACCCGCGACCCCGAGGCCGACATCCTGCCCGTCCTGCGCGAACTAGGCATCGGCTTCGTACCGTACTCCCCGCTCGGCCGCGGCTTCCTGACCGGCGGCATCCGCTCCCTGAACGACCTCGACACCGGCGACTGGCGCCGCACCAACCAGCGCTTCGCCGACGGCAACCTGGAACGCAACCTGCGCATCGTCGACGAGGTCCGGGCTGTGGCCGCCGAGATCGACGCCACGCCCGCACAGGTCGCCTTGGCATGGCTACTCGCCCAGGGCGACGACATCGCGCCCATCCCCGGCACCAAGCGAGTCGCCCGACTGGAGGAGAACACCGCCGCCGACCACATCAACCTCACCGCCGACCACCTCGCCCGCCTGAACGCCCTCCCCCCGGCCACCGGCGAACGCTACGACGCGGACAACATGGCCGCCATCGACCGCTGATCCGAGCTTGCCGCAACGAAGAACTGTTCGACGAGGGGATGGCCATCACCTCGTCGAAGGGCCGTACTTCACGCCGCAAAAGCTCGCCCCGCTGATGACCGAGGGCGGCGGCGTCGTGCTCACCACCTCGGTCGCCAACGTGCTCGGCCTGCCCATGCTCAGCGCGTACGCCGCGGCTCCCGACTCCGAACACGGCCCGGCGTCCCGGCCCCAGGCCCGGCGTGCCTTCGTCGTACCGCCCCGGAGGTGGGAGGCAGCACGAACCTTCGCCTGACTGACCCGCTACCGCAGGCCGGTGCGGTTCTACGAGCGCAGGCCACCCCGACCGCCTTCAGCGCACCCCGGACCATGCTCTCCGCAGACACAGACAGGGGCCTCATCATTTGGCCCCAAGGCGCGTTTCCGAAGCGCGTCGTTACAACTCGCGCGGTGCCCGGCCGCGCCGCGGCCGCGGCTGGCTGGTGGGGTGTGCCGGCTGGGTGGCCGGCAGGATGGTCAGGAGCTTGAACCGCTCTTCGGAGGTGCTGCCCGGCTCCGCGGTGTAGATGGTGAGGTCGTACACTGTCCGGCTGGAGAGATCGCCGCGCGCCTCGTCCTGTCCGTACGCACGGTCGCCAACACCCTCTACGCCGTCTACGACAAGACCGGAACTCCTGACAGGAAGGCCCTCGCCGAAGCCCTGGAGTACCTGTGACCGCTTGAGCACCCATGCTCATAGGCACTTCGGCCACCGCCTCCCCTCGCGCAGCCGCAGAAAACAACGGCTCTGGGCCGGGTCAAGCCTTGGTTCCAGAGGGCTGGGCGGCTCCGACGCCGGGTACGAGTGCCGGCGGGCCCCCGATCGCTAACGGACACGATCACTCAGGGGCTGGCGCGATGGACGTGCGGGAGCTCACCAACCTGCCGACACCGGACTTCACCTACGATCCGAGCGTCCCCGGGGCGTGCGTCACCGGCGTGCGGCCGTATCGCAAGGGAACCTTCCGGCTGAACTCCGAGCAGGTCTCCGGCCGGTTCGTCGTGCACAACTACGGCCACGGCGGCGCGGGCATCTCGTTGAGCTGGGGTTGCGCGGCCAAGGTGAAGGACATGGTGCGCCAGTTCCTGGCCGGCTCGCCCCAAACGGAGGCCGCGGTGCTAGGCGCCGGCGTCATGGGCCTGACCGCCGCCACGATGCTGCTCGACCTGGGGCTCAAGGTCACGATCTACGCGGATCGCAAGCCGGTGAAGACCACGTCGTTCAAGGCAGGCGGCCAGTGGGCGGTCTCCGTCGTCGAAACCGCCATGAACCAGCAGGACCTGAAGGCGATCATCAAGACGTCCTACACGACCTTCAAGGACAGCATCGGCAAGGGTTTCGGCGTCTCCGAGCGGCCCAACTACTGCCCCAAGCCGGCCGAGGGCCTGGACATGGTGCTGGAGCTCCTGCCCGGCCTGCTGCCGGCCCGCCAGAGACTGAGCCGCCTGCCGTTCCAGAACCACACCCAGCCGGGATTTCTGTATCAGACGCTGCTGGTCGAGCCGCCCATCTTTCTCCCTCGGCTGGAGTGCGACCTGAGGGCGCGCGACGTCACGTTCGTGGACAAGACGTTCACCAGCAAGGCCGACATCTTCTCGACGGCGCCACAGAAGATCATCATCAACTGCACCGGGATGGGCGCGAAGAAGCTGTGGAACGACACGAAGATGGTCGGCGTCAGAGGCTACCTCGCGATGTTGCCGGCGCAGCCGGACCTGGAATACCTCTACAGCCGTAACGGCTACATGTTCCCGCGCTCCGACCACGTCGTCATGGGCACCACGCCCGACTGGGACAAGGAGGACGAGGACCTCAACCCGGCCGAGTGCAAGAAGCTGGTGAACATCATCGCCGCCGCATTCGGCCGAGCGGCGCCCGTGCCGATGCCCATGAACCACATCGACCACCCGTGCAACAGGCGGCTGGTCGACCCCAGGCTCTCTGTCTCCGACTGACCGATCCCCGCCCCGGCGGGCCTGCACTGGAGCGCCATCGTGGCTTTCACCGTCGCCGACTACGTGCTCAAGAGGCTGACCCAGCAGCGCGTCGACACGCTGTTCGGCGTGCCCGCCGCCTACGGCGCGGGGCTGTTCGACGCGGCCGGCCGTAACGGCGTCAAGCCGATCGTCACCGCGAGCGACCTCGAGGCCGGCTACGCCGCCGACGGCTACGCCCGGGCCAAGGGGCTCGGCGTGGTCGCAGTGGCCAACGGCGTCGGCATGCTCAGCATGGTCAACGCCATCGCCGGCGCCTTCGTCGAGCGCAGCCCGGTCGTCGTCGTCAACGGCGGCCCCAACGCGACGAACCTCGCCAACCTCAAGGACTTCGACGTCCTGTTCTCGCACTCGACCGGGCAGCCCGACCACGACCTGAGCACGTACCGGACGGTCACCGCGAGCGCGGCGCGCGCCGGGACGGCCGCCGCGGTGCCGGGCGTGGTCGACGCCGCGATCGCCACCGCCGTCAAGCGCAAGCGGCCGGTCTACATCGAGATCAACAGGGACATCTGGACGGCGTCCTGCCCGGCCCCGTCCGGGTCCCTGCCGGTCACCGAGCCGCCGGCGGGCACCGAGGAGCAGCTCGCCGCCACGATCGCCGGCCTGGTACGCGCCGCGGCGAAGCCGCTGATCCTGGTCGGCATCGAGGTCCAGCGCCACGGGCTCGCGGACAAGGTCGCCGACCTGATCGCCAAGCTCGGTGTGCGCTGGTCCGTCCAGTTGCCGGCCAAGGGAGTGCTGCCCGAGCAGGGCGCCGGCTGGGTCGGCGTCTACGCCCCGCCGCACTCGCAGCCCGCCGTGAACGCCGTCGCGCAGGCCGACCTGCTCGTGATGCTCGGCTGCGTGTTCCCGAGCAGCTACGCCACGCTGATTCGTACCGGCACGAACCGCATCATCACCGCCTACGACGGCAAGGTGAAGATCAAGACCGGCGCCAAGCAGAGCGCGCAGCTCGACGCCCTGGTCACCGCACTCGCCGCCGAGGCCGCGACGGAGGCGCCGCGACCGGTGCCGGCCGGCGTCGACCCGGTCACGCCCACGGCCGCGAGCCCGCTGACCTATCGCCGCGTGTTCGAGCGCATCGGCGCCGCGCTGGACCCGTCCTGGCTGGTGATCCCCGACACCTTCCTCGGCATCCACTCGGCCGCCCACCTGCCCATCAAGGGCCGGGACGGCTTCCTGTCCGGGGCCGTGTGGGCCTCGATCGGGCACTCGGTGGCCGCGGCGGTCGGGGCGTCGTTCGCCTCGGCCCGCCGCCCGCTGGTCATCTGCGGCGACGGCGGCTTCCACATGACCGCCCAGGCGCTGTCCACCATGGTCCGCTACGAACGCAACCCGGTCGTGGTCGTGATCGACAACGGCATCTACGCCTTCGAGCAGTTCCTGCTCGACGCCGGCTACTTCAGCGACCCCGCCACCCGGCCGAAGCCGTACGTCGTCCTGAACCGCTGGGACTTCGTCAAGTTCGCCAGCGGCCTCGGCGTCCAGACCGCCCAGTCCGTCACCACCGCGGCAGCCCTCGACGAGGCGCTCGCCACGGCGAAGGCGTCCAACGCGCCTGCCCTCATCGTCGCGAAGATCGACTCACGCGACCTGCCCGCGGAACTCGCCTGACACTGATCGCCTCCAGCCACGGCCCGGCAGCTGGACGCGACAGGGAAAGCGTCCAGGGCGCTGGCGATGGGCTGGACGGGGAGCACGGCGCCAGGATCTCCACCTCACGGTTGCCTCGTCCGCGCGCCCGCAGGCCGCTGCTGCCACGGCCAGCGGCCCTCCAGCTCCACCTCCAGGGAGAAGCTGAGAAACGTGCGCACCAGGACGATCACGGCGAGGACGCCGACGCTCGCGAACGTCGGGGAGATCGCGACCGTCCGGATGATGTCCGCGGCGACGAGAAACTCGAGCCCCAGCAGGATGGCACGCCCAAGCCCCTTGCGGTACCTCTGGTAGGCGTCGTGAGCGGGCTGCCGCAGCAGCAGCCGGTAACCGAACCGGCAGGTCGCCGCCAGCGCCCCCACCACGATGGCGGCGACACCGGCCAGGTCGACCGCCTGTCCGGCCATCTCGATGACGGGCTTCAGATCCATCGCGGGTCCTCGACCGGCTCGACGGAGCTCACCGTCCTTGTGGGTTCTTCTCGCGAGCGAGCCGCGCCTGCCCGGCGGGGATGACGAGCGCCACGGCGATCTCCGTGGAGTCGTGTCCCTGCGACAGCAGCCGCAGCACCTGTTCCTTCGTCGGCATCGCCACCCCTGATACGCGATGCCCGACTTCTAAGGATGTTTACGCCAGTGACCGGTCAAGGATTCACCGGCCGAGGATCCGGTGGACCTGGGCACGCGCCGGGTGACCGTCAGGGGCGACGTGGAGGAAGCACCGCAGCGTCGCCCGGCGTGCGGGCGACCGCCTGCTGGCAGGCCGCCACCGCTCCCTCTACGTCCCCGTACGCCACGACGGCTCCAGCCTTCTCAGCTCGGCCCTGCCAGCCGCCTGACCAGCGCCACCGCCTCGTCCAGCAGGCTCACCTCGTGCGCGGTGAGCCCCCGGTCGGCGGCGCGCCGGGCCTTGGCGTCGTCCAGCGGGCCGCCCGCGTCCAGGTCCTCGCCCAGCTCCCCCGCCAGGACGGCGAGCAAGGCCCGCGCCGCCCGCGCCAGCTCGCTTTCACCGTCCACCGCCGCCTGCGCGATGATCAGTGCCGACAGGGCGCAGTCCAGCGCGGGCCGCCCCTCACGGGCGTTGCACCAGTCGATCACCACGGGCCCGTCCGGCGTCAGCATCACGTTGTCCGGATGCAGGTCCAGGTGCAGGATCCGGTCACGGGGGTCGCGGGACAGCCGGGCCGGGATCAGGTGGAGCCGGCGCAGCAGCGCGGCGAGAGTCCGCCCCGTCTCCTCGGCCCCGACCTGCCCCGCCAGCAGGGCGTGCAGCATCGTCGGGCCGGACAGCCGCGCCATCACCAGGTCCGTGGCGGTGCTCTCGCCGGGGAAGACCTCCGGCACGGGGAACCCGTGCGCGGCCACGTGCGCCATGATCTCCAGCTCACTCCGGGTGTCGGCGTTCACCCGGTAGCGGCGCAGCACCCGTCCGTCGCCGCAGGCGTACACGTCGGCGCTGCGTCCCCGGCCCACCAGCTCCCCGGCCTCCATGCCCTCAACCTACGCGGCGACCGCCCGGTCCAGCTCGGCGAGATTCTCGCTGTGCTCGCGGGCCATCGTCCCCGCCAGCTCCCGTGCCGCCGCCGCGCCGCCCGAGTCCCGTTCACCGTTCGAGACCAGCACGAGCTGCCTCAGATGCGCCCGCAGCAGCTCGGCGAAACGCCGGTCGAAGGCGCCGTCGCGCAGCCGGGCCAGGGTCTTCAGGTCCGCCGCCGTGGGCATGCCGGGCATGTCGTGCTGGAGGTGCGGGTTCTCACCGGTGATCCCCGCTTCGGCGAGCAGCGCCCGCAACCGGCCGCGGCCCGCCTCGTGCTCCTTGCCGAGCCGTACGGCCAGGGCGGCCAGCGACCGGCCGGCGGCACGCCGCGGCGCGAGCTCCAGCAGGGGCCGGGCCCGCGCGTGCAGGGCGTCGGTGAGCTGCAACCACGCCACATCGGTCGTCGTGAACGCCTCGGCGGAGGAGGCCGGCGTTCCGGCGTCCCGTTCGGCGGAGGAAACCGGCGTTCCGGTGTCCCGTTCGGCGGAGGAGCATCCCGCCAGCACGGCGACCACCAAGCAGACCACGAACCACCGCACCCGCCACCGCCTTTCACGAGGAGAGACGTCCGGGCGGGCGCGCACGCCCGCCCGGACCTGACGACCGCCTACGAGGGACGCCCGTCGGCGCCGCACTTGATGATCGGCCGGATGCAGTCACGCACCCGCCGCTCCATCTCGGCCACCGGCCAGGCGTTGAAGAAGTCGCCGTGCATCGTGAACCCGCCGCCCGACGACAACCGGAAGCGCGACGGGTCCCCGCTCACCGGGTACCGGATGACCTGCCGCAGCTTCGGCACCGGCACCGGGTGCGTGCTGGGGCACGCCCCCGCCACCGGGTAGGCCATGTGGCTCTTGTGGTCGGCGGAGTCCAGGTCCCGTCCGTTCCAGCACTGCGGGAAGTCCAGGTACGACTCCAGCATCGTGCCCGACGGGCAGTTCACGAAGTCCTTGGACGCTCCCACGTGCCCGGCGTGCAGGCACGACCACCGGGAGATGGTCGTGCTGTCGGGCCCGGTCGCCCTGGCGTTGCCCGCCACGATCCGCAGCCCCAGCGGGAGCGGCTGGATCCTGGCGATGATGTCGTCCCGGACCCCCTCGCCGAGGTAGTAGAACGTGACGATGGCCGGCTCCACCGGGGCGCCGTCCCGGTAGAGGGTCGGCACCCAGTACGACGACTTGTCCACGGCCGGGTTGCAGTTGGTGGCGCCGTTCAGCAGGTCGGAGAGCTGGGTGTGGGCGTTGGTGACGCGGCTGCCGAAGAAGCTGTGCATGTGCGAGGCGCCCGGCAGGCCGGGGAAGACGATCGGGTCGTCGGGCAGCCGGTGGCTGAACGGGCAGTCGGCGAGGAACTCCGCCACCCGTACGGGCTCGGCCGCGGCGGGCCGCGGGGCGGCCACCACGAACGTGCCGAGCAGCAGGGACAGCAGGGCTAAGATCCGCATGGCGGCTCCTTTGACGCGGGTCACTGGTAGACCCGCACGTAGTCGACGAGCATCCTTGACGGGAAGGGCGTGGCGGCGTTCGGCGGCCCCGGCCAGTCGCCGCCCACGGCGAGGTTGAGGATGATGTAGAAGGGGTGGTCGAAGATCCAGGGGCCACGCGTCTGCTCCACCTGGTCCTTGCTGATCGTGAACACCGTCCGCCCGTCGAGCGTGTAGACGATGCCCTTGCTGTCCCAGTCGGCGGCCCAGACGTGGAAGGCGTCGGAGAAGTCGGCGCCGTCCGGCAGCGTGTACGGCGACCCGACGCCGCCGCCCCCGTTGTACGCGGGCGCGTGCACGGTCGAGTAGGACGTCTTCACGTCCTTGCCGAGGACCTCCATGATGTCGATCTCGCCGTTGTACGGCCACGGCCGCCCGGTCAGGAAGTCGGCGCCCATCATCCAGAACGCCGGCCAGAGCCCGTTGCCCTTGGGCACTTTGATCCGGGCCTCGACGCGGCCGTAGGTGAAGTGGAACTTGGTCCCGGTGTTCATCCTGGCGGAGGTGTACTGGCAGGTGGTGCTGCCGGTGAGCGGGTCGGGCGGGCAGGCGGAGCCCGGGGTGGCCTGCTTGCGGGCCTCCATGACGAGGTGGCCCTGGCCGTCCATGGCGGCGTTGGCGTGGTCGGTGTAGTACTCCAGCTCGTTGTTCGGGCCGGTGCCGGGGTCGGCGCGCCACTTGGCGGCGTCGGGCTTGGCGCCGGCGGCGCCGTTGAACTCGTCGCTCCACACCAGGGCCGGCGGGTCGGCCGGGTCGCTGGGCGGGTCAGGCGGGTCGGTGGGGTCGCCGCCGGTGCCGTACACCTGGAACTCCCACAGGCTGTAGCCATAGGGGCCGGCCCGTTGGGTGCCGTACATGCGGACGTACCGGCCGGTGCCCGTGACGTTCAGCGTCTGCTTGAAGCCGGTGCCGGTGGTCGTGCTGTAGATCGTGGTCCAGGTGCTCGCGTCAGGGGAGGTCTGGAGCTGGAACGACCTGGCGTAGGCCGGGTCCCACTGCAGCACGACCTTGCTGATCCGGGCGGTCGCCCCCAGGTCCACCTGGATCCAGCCCGGGTCCGACCACGCCGACGTGGCCCACCTGCTGGCCGGGTCGAGGTCGAACGCCCTGGCCGGGGTGCACTCCCAGCAGTTCCCGTCGTGCTGGGAGCTGGAGGCGGCGGCGGGCTTGCCGTACGACAGCAGCCGCTCGGCGCCCGAGCCGCCCCCGGTCCCGTACACCTTGAACTCCCAGAGGCTGTAACCCCATGGGGTGGCGCGCTGGGTGCCGTGGACGCGGACGTACCGGCCGGTGCCGGACACGGAGAGGGTCTGGTTGCCGCCGGCGCCGGCGGCGGTGGAATGGAGGGTGCTCCAGGTGAGGCCGTCGGTGGACGCCTGCACCTGGAAGGCGGTGGCGTACGCGGTTTCCCAGCTCAGCTCGACCTGGCTGATGGTGGCGGTCGAGCCGAGGTCCACCTGGATCCACTGCGGGTCGGAGAACGCGCTGGACCAGCGGGTGCCGGGGTCGCCGTCCACGGCGGCGGAGGCGGGGAAGGCGGCGGCGCTCTCGGTGGAGGAGGCGGTGACGGGCCTGCCCTGGGACAGCAGCGGGTCGGCGGCGTGAGCGGGCGTCGCCGAGAGCGGCGAGACGGTGATGACGAGGGCGAGGGACGCCGCGAGACGGCGTAAGAGTGGGTTCACAACGTCTCCGTCAAACTGGCGGAAGGATTTGAGGGAGCGCTCCCTGAGAGGAGGGTGCTCGTGCCCTGGGCTCCTGTCAAGGTGGGAGTTAACTTCCCAGCAAGTCGCGACGCGCGTTATACCGACTTCAACCTGCGATGTTCCGACGACATGCCCCACTCAGGAAAGTCCCGGACTGCCTCGGCTTGACCGTTCATCCGCCCCGGACGCGCCAACTTCAGGGAGCGCTCTCCCAGACCGTCGGACGAAGATTGGGGTGTCAGTCACCACTGGGCCAGGGATCCGAATGGCGGTGATGGAGGCGATGCGAGGCCGCTGACGTATGGCGCCGTCGAACCGCAGGCGCTCAGCTCACCCCCGCCTCCCGGCGGGGCCGACTCGGCAGCGTCATCCGTCACGACCGTGCCGGGGAGGGGCGGTCACTCCATCGCGACCTTTCCTGGCGGCCTCGGCCGCCCAGGCGTCACCCTCCAGCCTGCGGAGATCGAACCGGGTGGAGGACCGGCTCGATCGCAGGAAGTCGGCTCATGACGTGCTGCCCGGCCGGTGACGGCAGGGGCCGGGCAGCACGGTCATTCGCAGGCGGGCGGCGTCGAACCCGGGCTCGGCCTGCTGTGCGCGGCCGGATGCGCCGACCGCTTGCTCAGGTCAGGGCCTCAGGGAGTCCTCGACGATGATGTGGCCTTCCTGGATGATGTGGCCTTCCTGGAGGACCCACCGCTGGTTCGGATGGTCCAGACACGACCACAACCGGACGTTCGTGTTGTCGGCCCGGCTGTTGGTCGCGTCCAGGCACACGCCCTGGACCTGTGCCTGGAGCGCGGCCTGCGCGCCACCTCGGATGGCCGCCGATGCGGACGCGGCTGTCAGGGCCAGCGTGGCCGCGCTGACGGCCGTCGCGGCCAGCAGCCGGGTGAAGTTGCCGGTGTGCATGAGAGGCTACTCTTCTTGGGGGCGGCTCGGGGTGCGCCGATCACCGCGACGTGGCGCCGGGGCAGGGCAGAGCAGGGAGTCTGCGCCGCATCGGCTGCCGGCAGAGACGCCGACCACCAGAACCATTGCCACTCGAAGTATTTGCCTGATTACTCTCAGCAATAGATCGTGAAGGTAAGAGCCCTCTGACCTGCGACAGATAGTCGGTGTCACCGACTGACGCGCTGCCACCTCCGGGTGCCGCCCCCGCGGCCGCCGACGTCTGCCCGGCCACCGGCCGCGGCCGCCTGTCCTACCCACGCGCCACGATGGGCTAGTTGCGGGAAGCGGGCGCGGCTGTAGCCGGACATCGAGCCGGGTTCCGCGACGTCGAGCCGGGCGAGCTGCGCGTACGCGGCCGCGGCGGACAGGGGTGGCGGCAGCTCGGCCGGGCCGGCGGCGTACCGGCCGCCGCGGACGAGAGCACCGGCACCGAGGCGGCGACGGTCGGCGGAACCAGGGTCAGGGAGTTCCAGCTACGCGGTGCCGGAGAGGCGCTCCACGCCGCGCAGCAGCGCCGAGTGGTCGAGCCCGCCGTCGCCGCTCGCGTTCGCGGAGGCCACGAGCTGGGCCACGAGCGCCCCGAGCGGCAGCACCACGCCGGCCTCGCGGGCCGCAGAGGTGACGATGCCCATGTCCTTGTGGTGCAGCGCGATGCGGAAGCCGGGTTCGAAGGAGTGCCCGGTCATGTTGGCCCGCTTCTGCGTCAGTACGGCGGAGCCGGCCAGGCCGCCGCCGAGCACGTCCATCGCGGCCTCCAGGTCCACCCCGTACGCCCGCAGGAACACCACGGCCTCGGCCAGCGCCTCGATGTTGGCCGCCACGATGAGCTGGTTGGCGGCCTTGACCGTCTGGCCGGCGCCGCTCGGCCCGACGTGGACGATGGTCTTGCCGACCGCCTCGAAGATCGGCCGCGCGGCCTCGAAGTCGCCGGCCGCGCCGCCGACCATGATCGACAGGGCGGCGTTCCTGGCGCCGGCCTCGCCGCCGGAGACGGGGGCGTCGAGGTAGCGCAGGCCCCTGCGGTCCGCCTCCTCGGCCAGCTCGCGGGTGACGTCGGGGCGGATGGAGGAGAAGTCGATGATCAGCGTGCCGGGGGCGGCGTGCGCGAACACGCCGTCGTCGCCGGTCAGCACGTCCTGGACGTCGGGCGAGTCGGGCACCATGAGCGCGACGACCTCGGCGCCCGTCACGGCGTCGGCGACCGACCCGGCCACCCGCCCGCCGGCCTCCGCCAGCGGCTTCGCCTTGTCCGGCGACCGGTTGTACCCGGCCACGGCATGCCCGGCCTTGACCAGGTGGACGGCCATGGGCGAGCCCATGATGCCGAGGCCGATGAAGGCGATGGCGCTCACGTGAAAGATCCTTCCGTGTCAGGTACGGCGTCGCGGGTCGCGTTCAGGGCGGCGTCGCGGGCCGTGTGCGGGGTCGCGTTCATGGCCGCGTGCCGGGGGCCGGGTCGGCGCCGCGTTGCTCGCGGGGCAGCCAGGCGAAGGCGCCGGGCCCTTCCGCGCGGTATTCCAGGCCGATATATCCGTCATATCCGGCGGCGTACACGTCGTCGATCCACTGCCGCAGCGGCAACTCACCCGAGCCGGGCGCACCTCGGCCAGGGGCGTCGGCGATCTGCACGTGGGCGATGCGCGCGGCGTGCCGGTCGATGACGGCGGCCACGTCGTCGCCGTTGACGGCCAGGTGGTAGAAGTCGGCGAGCAGCCCGAGGTTGGGCACGTCGGCCAGCCGGTCGAGCACGGCCACGGCGTCGACGGCCGTCAGCAACGGGTAGCGCGGCGCGCCGCTGACCGGCTCAAGCAGCACCGTGCCCGAGACGCCCTTGGCGCAGGCGGTCAGCAGCTCGGCGGCCAGGTCGTCCTGCTCGGCGGCGCCGGCGCCGTCGATCCGGTTGCCGTAGAGGGCGTTGAACGCGCGGCAGCCGAGCCGCTCGCCGATCGCGGCGACCACGGGGATGTTGTCGAGCAGCTCGCGCGAGCGGCCCGGCCACGACACGACGCCGCGGTCACCGCCCGGCATGTCGCCGGCGAAGAAGTTGAGCCCGGTGAGCCGCACGCCCGCGTTCTCGACCGCGGCGACGAACGCGTCCACCTCACGGTCGTCCGGCACCGCCACCGGCCACGGCCACCAGAACTCGACGGCGGTGAACCCGTCGGCCGCCGCCGCGGCGGGCCGCTCCAGCAGCGGCAGATCCGTGTAGAGGAGGGAACAGTTGACGCTCCACCTGGTCACGCGTGGGCCTCTTCCGATCGTTCGCGGCGCAGCTGGCCGAGCAGCCGCCCCTGGGCCTGGTCGAGATGGTGGGCCAGGCACTGCTGCGCCCGCTCGGGGTCGCCGTCGCCGATGGCCTTGAGGATGTCGTCGTGCTCGTGCGCCACGTTCATCGGGTCCGTGGTGCGGTGGGCCTGGAACTGGCCCATGGTCAGGTGCACCTCGCCGAGGATGACCTCGTGCATCCGCGCCAGGCGGCGGCTGCCGACGGCGGCCACCAGCGCGGAGTGGAAGGCGATGTCGGCCTCGACCTGAGTGGCGAACGCCCCGGCATGGGATCCCTGGTCGGAGCCGTGCTGGGCGGCGTCGCCGGCCGCCGCCCTCATCGCCGCCTGGGCGCGCACCGCCTCGGGCGGCACCGTGCCGGCGCGGGCCAGCGCCACGACCGCCGCCCGTTCGACGGTCTCGCGGCTGAAGTAGAGGTCGCGGATCTCCGCCTCGTCCAGCTTGGGGACGACGGCGGTCTTGTGCGTGGTACGGCGCAGCAGCCCGAGCGCGGTCAGCCGTTCGAGGCAGGCCTTCGCGGTGGGGCGTGCGACGCTGTACTCGTTGGCGATCCGGATCTCGGTGAGCTTCTCCCCCGGGGCGATGTCGCCGTTGACGATGCGTTTGCGGACCGACTCGTAGAGCGCTTCCGTCAGTGATGATGGTCCGAGAGGAAAGCTGGGCTTACCGTCCATGGAACTCCTCCCAGAAAAGGCAAAATCGTCAGACAAGTATACTCAGAACCTCAGTAGCCGGCGGCCTTGTCGACGACGTTGCGCAGCGGCTCGCCCCTGACGAAACGGCCCAGGTTGTCCAGCAGGATGTCCAGGCCGCGGCCCGCGGTCTCGCGGGTGGTGGCGCCGTTGTGCGGGGTGACGATGACGTTCGGCAGCGACCAGAACGGGCTGGCCGGCGGCAGCGGCTCGACGCCGTGTGCGTCCAGGCCCGCGCCGGCGATCTCACCCCGGCGCAGCGCGTCCAGCAGGGCGTCGTCGTCGGCGATGCCGCCGCGTGAGACGCAGACGAAGCAGGCCGTGGGCTTCATCGCGGCGAACTCCGCCCGGCCGAACCGTCCCGCGGTGACGGGGGTGAGCGGCGCGGTGACCACCACGTAGTCCGACTCGGCCAGCAAGCGCGGGAACTCGTCCTGGCCGAGCAGCTCGTCCACGCCGGGCGCGGGGGCGTCCTTCCTGCGCACGCCCAGCACCCGCATGTGGAACGCCTTCGCCTTGGCGGCCAGGTCGAGCCCCGCGTGGCCCAGCCCGTACAGGCCGATGGTCTTGCCGGCCAGCTCGCCGTGCGTGTAGCGCTCCCAGCGGCGCTCGGACTGGGCGCGCAGCCAGCGCGGCACGTCCCTGTCGAGCATGAGGAGCAGCAGCATCGCGTGCTCGGCCAGCGGGATCGCGCCGTTGCCGGTGGCGGAGGTGAGCGTGACCTCGCTCGCCAGCAGCCCCTCGGACAGGACGCCGTCCACGCCCGCCGCAGGGCTGTGCACCCAGCGCAGCCGGCCCGCCTTGGCCAGCAGCGGCTCGGGCACCTTCCCGACGACGGCGTCGGCCAGCTCGATGCCGTCGCCCGGGTCGGCGGCGAACTCGACGTGCGCGGCACCGGCCGCCCTGCGGATGCGGCGGCGGGCGAGCTCGTCGTGGTCGCCGGTGATGATGATTCTCATTTGAGCCCCGTGGTGGCGATGCCGCGGATGAGCTGTTTCTGGGCGATGGCGAAGAAGATGAGCACCGGCAGCAGCGACACCAGCGACATCGCGAACAACATGCCCACGCCGCCCTGCGTCTCGGAGTCGACCATGGAGTTCAGCGCCACCGGCACCGTGAACATCTTCGGCGAGGTGAGATAGATCAGCGGGACGAAGAAGTCGTTCCAGGTCCAGATGAAGGTGAAGATCGTGGTGGTGACCAGGGCGGGCCGCATCAGCGGGAGGACCACGTACCAGAAGGTGCGGAACGGGCCCGAGCCGTCGATCCAGGCCGCGCGGTCCAGGTCACGCGGGATCGTCCTGATGAACTGGACCATCAGGTAGATGAAGAACGCGTCGGTGGCCAGGAACTTCGGGATGAGCAGCGGATAGTAGGTGTTCACCAGGTCGAGCTGTGAGAAGAAGATGTACTGCGGGATCACCAGCACGTGCATCGGCAGCATCACCGACAGCAGCGTGATGGCCAGATAGACCCCGCGCATCCTGAACTCCAGCCGGGCCAGCGCGTACGCGGTCAGGGAGCAGGAGAACAGGTTGCCGATGATCGAGCCGACGGTGACCAGCAGCGAGTTGAGGAAGAAGACGCTGAACGGCCGGTTGAGCGCGTTCCAGCCCGCGACGAAGTTGTCGAAGGTGACCTCGCTGGGGATGAGCCCCGGCTCGGTCAGGATGAGGTGGTCGGGCTTGAGCGAGCTGACGATCATCCAGATCAGCGGATAGAGCATCAGCAGCACGAAGACGCCCAGGCCGAGGTGCTTGAGCAGGTCCCGGCGCCCGCGCCGGCGCAGGACCGCCGTGGTGCGGGCGCGCGAGGAGTCGAGCGAGGTCGTCGCGGTCGTCATCAGTCGTCTCCGTAGAAGACCCAGTACCTCGACAGGACGAAGTGCACGGCGGTCACCAGGCCGATGGCCGCCATCAGCACCCAGGCCAGCGCGGAGGCGTAGCCCATGTCGAAGTTCGTGAATCCCTGCTGATAGATGTAGAGCGTGTAGAACAGCGTCGAGTTGGCGGGACCTCCGGTGCCGCCGCTGACGACGTGGGCCTGGGTGAAGGTCTGGAACGCGCCGATCGTCTGCAGGATCAGGTTGAAGAAGATGATCGGGGTGAGCAGGGGGATCGTGACCGCGGTGAACTGGCGCACGATTCCGGCGCCGTCCACCTTGACGGCCTCGTACAGCTCCTCGGGGATCTGGCGCAGTCCGGCCAGGAAGATCACCATGGGTGAGCCGAAGGTCCAGACGTTCAGCACGATCAGGGTGGACAGCGAGAGGCTGGGGTTCTGCAGCCAGCTCCCGAGTTCGAGGCCGAAGAGTGACAGCGCCCGGTCGACCAGGCCGTTGTCGCCGAAGATCTGCCGCCACAGGATGGCCACGGCGACGCTGGTGCCGAGCAGCGAGGGCAGGTAGAAGGCGCTGCGGTAGAAGGCCAGGCCGCGCAGGCCGCGGTCGAGGATCAGGGCGAGCAGCAGCGCGAAGCCGAGTTGCAGCGGGATGGAGACGACGACGTAGACCGCGGTCACGCGGACGGCGGCCCAGAAGTAGTCGTCCTGGAACATGCGCTCGAAGTTCTCCAGGCCGTTGAACTTCGGCGAGCTGAGGATGTTGTAGTCGGTGAAGGCCAGGTAGAGGGAGGCGATCAGAGGTACGGCCGTGACCAGGACGAGGCCCAGCCACCAGGGGATCAGGAAGACGTGTGCGGCGCCGCCCTGACGATGGAGCTTCGGCATGGGGGTTCCTACTTGGCGCGGGCGATGCCGGCCGAGATCTCGTCGAGCAGTCGTTGGGCGCCGTCGGCGGTGCTCAGGCGGCCGAGTGAGATCTCCTCGGCGACCCTGGCCATGGCGGTGCGCCAGGTGCTGGTGCCGGGGGGCGCCTCGAAGCGGGGGCGGCGCTCGGCCTTGCGGACGACCTGTACGGCGTCGAGCGACTCCTTGTCGTCACCCTGAGCGGCGGCCAGCGTCTGCTCGAAGACCTTGGGGTTGACCGGCGCGCCCATGGTGAGGCCGACGGTCTTGATCATCGCGGGGTCGTTGGTGTTGTAGCTGATGAGCTTGCCGGCGGCCTCCAGCTTGTCGTCGTCGATGCCCTGGTAGATGGCCATCCGGGGGTAGTAGAGGAACGGGTGCCCGGCCTGCGCGTCCTTGGCCACGGGAACGCTGCGCAGCTTGAAGGAGTAGTCGGGGAACAGCTTGGCGTCGTCGATGATGTGGTTGGAGTTGCCCACCTTGGCCAGCACCTTCTTGCCGATCAGGGCCCAGTCGGGGCCCATGCCCTCCTGCTCGCTCAGCGTCAGCACCGCGCCGGCCTTCTGCATCTTGTCCCACCAGTCGAACCAGGCCCGGACGCTGTCGGCGGTGAAGCCGGGCCTGCCGTCCTCGCTCCAGAGCAGTTCGCCGCGCTGGCGCAGCCAGGCCTCGAACACCATGTCGGCGTCGGCCTCGTACGGCATGCCCTTGCGCTGCTTCGGGTTGTCCTTGGAGTAGTCGATGAGGAACTCCGACCAGGCGTCCCAGTCGGCGTCGGCCGGCGGCAGCTTGACGCCGTCCTCCTCGGCGAACGTCTCGTTGTAACGCAAGACGGGGACGAAGCTGCCGATCGGCATGGTGTTGAGCTGCCCGCCCAGCTTGAACGACTCCAGCTCCTCCTTGGAGTAGTCGGCCAGGTCGACGCTGGGCACCTCGTCGAGGCGCCGGTAGATGTTGCTCTTGTGGTACGTCATGACCTGCGCCGAGGCGACCCAGAAGATGTCGGCCACGTCGCGGGCGGCCATCTGGGTGGTCATGCGCTCCTGGAAGGCGGTGTAGTCGGCGAACTCCGGTTCGACCTGGATGCCCGGGTTCTTGGCCATGAACTCCTTGAGTGCCTTCGTGTAGTTCTGCTGCCGGACGTTGTTGCCCCACCACGCGTAGCGCAGCGTGGCGCCGTCACCGCCGCCCGAGTCGCCGGCGCCGCACGCCGTCAGGCCGGCCCCCAGTGCCCCGGCCGCCGCCAGCTTCAGAAACCCCCGCCGATCTAGTCCGCTCATCACGTTGTTCTCCCGTCGTTCTCACAGGGGACCGGCTACCCCGGTGATGGTCCAGTGTTCATTTGTCTAACGAGACCGTCAATAGGTCATGAATACTTGTTTGACAATTTCACGACTTCAAAGAGGCCGATCTCCGGCAGCCGCACCCGGCCGCCGTCCACCTCCAGGGGGCGGTCCGCGCGCAGCGCGTGCGCCTCCCACTCGCCCGGCCAGGGCAGGTCGAGCCACGATTCCGCGATCGGCAGCGGGCGGCGGAAGCGCTGGTCGGCGTCGCCCGAGCGGTTCAGCAGATGGATCACCCGGAGGTTCCCGGCGCGGGCGGGCACGATCTCCGCTTGCTCGGGCAGCCCCGTCCCGACGGCGAGGCCGGCGGGCAGGCGGTCGGCGAACAGGTCGCGAAGGGCGCTCAGCCCGGCCTCCCGGTAACCGCGCCCGACCGTCCACGGCATCAGCACGCCCCTCCCCCGGCCGTAGGGGGCGCTCAGCCAGCCGGGATGGCCGGTCTCCAGATGACCGTGACACTTCTCCGGCGGGCCGTACCTGGCCCTGGAGAGCGCGGGCAGGCCCGTCTCCGCTCCCGGCGCGGGCTCGACCACGTGGAAGGCGCCGATCACCGGCACCATCCCGCGGTCACCGCGCAGGTGCAGCGAGCGGACGGACTCCTCCGTCGTGTACGCGGCCAGTCGGCGGGCGACGGGCAGGCAGGCGAGCCCGGCGTCGCTCGACCCGGTCGCCAGCACGGTGCCGCCCGCCTCGGCGTACGCGTCCAGCACGCCGGGACGGCTCAGCGCGCCGGTGTCGGGCAGCACGACCAGCTCGTACCTGGACAGGTCGCTCGCCGCCAGCTTCTCCTCGGGCAGCACGTCGAAGGGCACGTGCCGCTCCAGCAGCGCCAGGTAGAGCCCCTCGAACTCGGCCCGCTCCCCTTCGGGGCGGACCAGCAGCGTGCGCGCCTCGGAGACCAGGTCCCGGTAGACCTCGGCGCGGTCGCGGTGGAACCGGGTCAGCTCGCCGGCGATCTCCAGGCACTCGTACGGGCTGTCGTCCGGCGTCCCCATGATGTACGTGGACGGGATCGCCCCCCGCGAGATCGCCTGCAGCAGATACTGGGCGAAATGGTGAGGCTCCTCCCCCGCCATCCGGTACGGCATGTCCACGAACCCCACCGAGTTGACCAGCACCGGCACCTCGGGCCGATACGACTTGGCCGCGCTGACGTGCTCGCTGGTCCGGTGGTGCCAGAGGGGCCGGCCGACGGCGTTGTTCGCCTCGTGGAAGACGATGTCGGCGTGCTCGCCCAGGATGAGCGCCGCCTCGGGCCTGCGCCCGGCGATCTCGGCCCGGATCCTGGCGTGCAGGTCGTCCAGCGTCGCACGCGTGAACGCGCGCCACCGGGCGTCCGCCCGTTCCGGCAGCTCACCGTCGTAGCGGCGGGCGCAGGCCAGGCAGTGGCAGACACCCCAGTATCTGCGGCTGTAGTCCACTTCGTTGAACGACATCCAGTTGAGGAAGAAGCCGTCGATCTCGTAGCGGTCGAGCACCTCCCCGATCACCTCGAACAGCTTGACCTGGTAGTAGTCGCCGCTCGGGCACACGCTGGTGAGGCCGTTGTAGACCTGCCGCTCGCCGGCGGGCGAGACGAAGCACCACTCGGGATGCCGCTCGGCCCGCGGGTGGTCGATCTTGGAGAAGTCCATCCTGGCCAGCACGCGCACGCCCCTGCGCCGGGCCGCCGCCACCGCGTCGCCGATCAGGTCGCCGGACGGGCGCCCGGCCAGGTGCGGGTTGCGCGTCTGGAAGTCCAGGCCGGTCGGATAGTTCGACAGGATGCCGCCGACGCTGATCAGCCAGGCGTTCGCGCCGAACTCCTCCAGCCGGTCCAGCACCCGCTCGACGTCCAGCCCGGCGTCCACCTCGCGGAGGTTGGTCTGGAACATCCGGAACGGCTCGCGCCACCAGACCCGGCTCACCTCGGCTCCCAGGTCAGGTGCACGACCTCGATGAGCCCGGCACCGGTCAGCTCCACCTCGGCCCGGCCGTCGCGGACGGCGACGGGGACCTCGCTCCCGTCCACCAGCAGCCGGGCCGTGGCCCCCGCCGCGTCCGGCGGCAGCGCGACGGAGACCGTCTGCGGCGGCAGCGGGATGGTCTCCCTGATCGCGCCGCGCATCGCCATCGGGTTGGTCAGGTTGACCACGGTGACCGCGAGACTGTGCTCGTCGCGGCGCACGGCCAGGTCGACCAGCCCAGGCCCGCGTACGGTGGCCTCGGGCTCGCCGCCGAGCGCCCAGCGCACCGCGTTGGCGATCAGCCGGCCGTGATCGGCCTGGAGCGTCTCCCAGAAGATCGCCCCGAGGTCGAACGGGATGTAGACCACCCGGCCCGGCCCTTCCCTGGTGATCACGGCCGGGGCGTCGGGGTCCTTCCTGGCGTACAGCTCCTCCATCGGCAGATCGGGAAAGTCCGGCACGAACCGGAACGGCACCTGCGTGCCCGGCCTGGCCTCGACGCCGAGCAGCCGGGTGCCGCCGATGATCCGCCTGGCCGGGCCGAAGCCGCCGCTGACCGGGTGCTCGCCGGTCAGGGCGATGTAGTTGTTCTTGATCGGGCCTCTGAGCGGGCTGACCAGGTCCGCGCCGAAGACGTCGGCCAGGCCGAAGTTCGCCCGGGGCTCGCCGTGCTCGTCGTACAGGGAGGACTGGTGCGCGGCGACCAGGCCGCCGCCGGCGGCCACGTAGTCGCGGACGGCCGCGCACTGCTCGTCGCTGAGCTGCTCGGCGTTGGCCAGCACCAGCACCTTGTACGGCCGCAGCCGCTCGGCCGACAGCACCTGGTCGGCCAGCAGGTCGAACGGGATCCGCGCCTCGACCAGGGCCTGGTAGAAGCCGTCCTCGTCGGGGAAGGAGTGCGCCGCCCCGCTCCTGATCCGGCCCGCCCTGCTCGGGTCGACCAGCGCCACCTCGGCCGTGACCGGCATCGGCGCCAGCACCGGCTCCAGCTTCGCGTGCAGCCCGAACGCGTCCACCACGGCCGGCACCCAGCGCGGGTCGGAGACGGTGGCGTTGAACTTGGTGAACCAGGGGAACGCGCCTTGCGCGAACCCGTCCACGATCCACGTCCGGACCTCCTCCGGCGGGGCCACCGAGTCCTTCCACCGGTGCTGGTGGTACTCGGGCCCGACCGAGGTGATGAGCCCGACCGGCCGGTCGGGGAACAGGCCTCTGCTGCGCTTGGCCACCCGGCCGGCCGCCCACGGCGCCTCGATGCCCGAGCGTCCCTGCTTGTCCACCACGAACAGCGGGTAGACCCGCTTGACCAGCTCGGGCTCCAGGTCGCGGGCGGCGAAGGCGCCCAGGTTGGGGATGAAGCGGGCGTGCGGCCGCAGGTCCTTGACCGCCGCGTCCCAGATGGAGATCAGCTCGCTGAGCCGGCGCCGTCGCCAGGCCACGTACGCGGTCCAGGCCGGGTCGGTCGTGTCGTGCTCGCGCTTCGGCAGCTCGAACCCCGTGTCGTCGCGGAACGAGCGCCGCGCGGCCTCGCTGTAGGAGATGCCGTAGTAGCCCTCCCACCGGTTGGCGAAGATCGCGTCCACGTCGTACTCGCGCACGATCTCCCTGGCCACCTCGGTGACGAACTCGCGGTGGTAGCCGGTGAAGGCGCAGGTCAGCCAGATGCCGGGATGTGACCAGTGCTCGATCGGCGCCCCCTCCTGGTCGCACGCCAGCCACTCGGGATGGGCCGTGGCCGCGTCGGCGTGCACGGCGTGGGGGTCCACCCTGGCCATGACGTGCATGCCGAGCCCCCTGGCCGCCTCCACGAGCGCGCCGAACGGGTCGGTGTCGCCCATGAAGGTGCTGCGGTGGTGGTACGGGATGCGGGTCGGGTAGTAGGCGATGTAGCCGCCCGCGCTGACGCAGACCGCGTTCGACCTGCTGTCCCGCATGACCGAGGTCCAGAAGTCGACGTCGAGGTGCGCCGGGTCGTCCTCGGCCAGCGTCAGTTGCGTCCAGCGGGTCGCCGTCAGGGGCCAGTCGGGTGTTCGCATGCGGCAGCGCACCTCTCGTCAAGCTCACTTGTTAGACGCGGAATATTGTCATACAAGAATGCAAGACGTACAAGGGGGAAGGTGTGACGCGCGGGCGACATGTACCGATTCGACGGCTTCGAGCGCCTGCGCACCAGCAAAGGGAGCCAAGGGCGGCGGCCCTCACAAGCCGAGCGCCGCCGATGCCATCCCCGACGGCGCGCGAGGCCTCTGGGTCTGCACCGCTGGGGTCATAGAGCACGGCGCGGCTTCTCACCCGCAGCTCACGTCCGCCTTAGTAGCGAGCGCGTTCGCCCGGCCAATCCGGCAAGGCCATCTCACCCGACTCGCTTGGCTCAGTGATGGTGCCGCCGGCGGACGACCAGGTGTCGACGGAAGCCCGTCATCGCCGGCGAACTCGTTGACCTCGCTCAGTTCAGCCCGGAGGGCATGTGCCTGCTGTACGCAGAGCCCGACGACGATCCCGCCCACGTGCTCCGCCTCGATCAGCTGGTGATCGAGGCGGAGCACCGTGCCCGGCGTCTGCTGCCGGGGGGCGGGCCCGTCTCGGTGGGGCCGGGAGCGGGCCGGCGGGTGAGCAGGTCGGAGCCGCTTGACCACTTCCGCCGCGACCTCGTGCGCATCGACCGAACCGCTCCGCTGACCGGTCTCAGGATCGAACGTGGCCAGCGTGAAACTCTCCCGATGCACCACCCCGACCGCTTTCAGCGCACCCCGGACCATGCTCTCCGCAGACACGGACAGGGGCCTCATCACATCCGGCCCCAAGGCGCGTTTCCGAAGCGCGTCGCTACAACTCGCGCGGTGCCCGGCCGCGCCGTGGCCGCGGCTGGCTGGTGGGGTGTGCCGGCTGGGTGGCTGCCAGGCTGGTCAGGAGCTTGAACCGCTCTTCGGAGGTGCTGCCCGGCTCCGCGGTGTAGATGGTGAGGTCGTACACTGTCCGGCTGGAGATGGGCAGGTCAAGGGACTGGTAGGTCAGCTCCAGGTCGCCGACCTGCGGGTGCCACAGCCGCTTGCCGCCGGCGTGGCGGATGCGCACGTCGTGGGCGGCCCACTGGCCGCGAAACGCGGTGCTGAGCGTGGACAGCTCGCCGACGAGGTCGCGTAGCGCCCGGTCGTGGGGCTCGCGTCCGGCCTCGGCGCGCAGCAGCGCGGCGCTGACGGCGGTGGCCGCGTCCCAGTCGACGAAGAACCGCTGGGAGCCCGGGTCGAGGAAGATGTAGCGGGCGAGGTTGGCGCGGCCGTGACGTGTGGTGGCAGGGCTGTCGAAGACCGGCGCGAGCAGGGCCCGAGCCAGCGCATTATGGGCGACGATGTCCTGGCGGCCGTTGCGTACGAACGCCGCCGATATCGTCATGGAGTCCAGCAGCCACTGGACGCGCGGCGGGACCTGGACGTCCTTGCGGCGCGAAGGTGCGCGGCGGGCGGGCCGGGCGGCCTGGGCCAGGTCGAACAAGTAGGTGCGTTCGTCCTGGTCCAGGCGAAGGGCCTGGGCGACCGCGTCGAGTACCTCTTCCGATACGCCGTTGATGTGGCCCTTCTCCAGCCGGGTGTACCACTCGGTGCTCACACCGGCCAGCACCGCGACCTCCTCGCGGCGCAGCCCGGGGACCCGGCGCCGACCGCCGGTGGGCAGCCCGACCTGCTCCGGAGTGAGCTTCGCGCGCCGGATGGTGAGGAAATCCCGGATCTGGTCGCGGTTGTCGGACCGGTCGTCCATGCTCCCACGGTAACCGCAGGGTCCGCGCAGGCGCCGACGGTAAGGGGGTTGAGCTTATCCCCCTATAAATGCGCTCTGTCTCGCGCCCGGCCAGGCGGGTTCCCTGGGATCAGCGAATCGAACGCGACCTGCGACACGGAGATGGACCCTGTCCGGCCAGCTTTTGCAGTGGTGATCGGGCCGCCCATCACCGTCGACGCCCTGCTGTCACGCACCACCAGGACCTCCAGAACCCGGGAGTGACCATGACGGGCAAGACCGTACTGATCACCGGCGCGACCAGCGGCATCGGCGCCCACACCGCACGGCTGCTCCTCGACCGCGGCCACCGCGTGGCCGTCACCGGCCGCGACGAGACCAAACTCAAGTCCTTCCTCGACGAGACCGGCCACTCCGACCGCCTGCTCGGCATCATCGCCGACGCCGCCGACTGGCCGGCCACCCAGGCCGCCGTGACCCAGACCGTGGCACACTTCGGCGCCCTGCACGCCGCGGTGGCCAACGCCGGCTTCATCCCGGCCGACCACCCGCGCACCATCGCCGACGGCGACCCGGAACTGTGGGCGCCCATGGTCCTCACCAACGTCCTCGGCCCCGCCCTGCTGGCCAACGCCGCCCTGCCTCACCTCGAGACCACGGGCGGGCGGCTGGTGCTCATCGGCAGCGTCGCCGGCCTGAAGAACAGCCCCGCCAACCTCTACTCCGCCACCAAGTGGGCCGTCACCGGCATGGCCGAGAACCTGCGGATGTACGCCACCAGCCGCGGCGTCGGCGTCACGCTCGTCAACCCCGGCATGACCGACACCGCCTTCTGGCCGGCCGGCGTCCCACCCTTCGCCCTGTCCCCCGAGCCCGTCGCCAAGGCCATCTGCTTCGCCCTCGGCCAGCCGGCCGACGTCGACCTCAGCACCCTGACCATCCGGCCGGTCGGCCAGCCCGTCTGAGGCAGATCCGACACCCTGTGGCATCGCAGCCGGTCGTGAGCCGTGGTGTTCCTATCGGAAGCGAGACAGCCACCCCGGCAGGCGGCCAGAGATCTCCTGGTCGAGTCTGCGGATAGTCCGGCTCCATTTCCACCGCATGAATATCACCTGCAAAGGAGAAGTCCATGAAATGCATCACCAAACGCGCGGCCCTGGCCGCTCTGGCGTCCGTCGCGGTGACGGCCTCACTTGCCGTCGCCCTCCCGACGGCGGCGTACGCGATCAATGAGGTCCCGTGCGGCGACCGGACCGACCTCGTACGCGCCACAATCCACTCAAACATCAGCTCGTCAGTCGACTACTGTTACGCCAACGCCGGAGAGGACAGGTACGACCTGAACATCTGGTGGGTCACCCGGATCTCTACCGGTAACAACCGCGTCCAGTGGTACGGGGACGGAAGATGGCAGCCGGCTCAGCCGATCCCGAAGTGGACCGTGTTCACCTGGCCGAACCATCCCGGTGGGGTCCGCATCCAGGGGATCAGGATCCTCTGAACTGCCGGCGATATCGGGGCGGCGGTCCTGCCCGATCGCCGCTCCGGCCGGCAAGGCCCCGGGGCACAGCCCCGGGAAAGCCGGGCCCCCACATTGAGGTCGCGAGCTCGCGTCGCCGCCACTGACATTCTCGGAAGTCAGTCGGGGTGCGTCTGCCGACCCCTCAGAGGGCATCGTCGATGCGGGCAAGGAGCGCTTCGGCGGCGGCCCGCCAGACGTGGGAGGCCTGGAGGGGCGACGGCAAGACGGTGAGAGCAGGGCATCGCTCTCGGTGCGTCGGTGCTTAAGATCTCCAAGATTCAGACTCGGATCACTGAGCTGAGCGATAGGCGGTGACTTGATCTCAAGCTGACTTGAGGTTCTACCGTCGAAGCCATGAACGTACAGAAGATCACCACCGCTGACGGCTCCTGGACCGCCGTCGGCGACCACCGGATTTACGTCAACGACCTCATCGACGCGGCCTCCCGGCCCGACGCGAAAATGACCGTGGGGTTCGCCCGCCTCGACAAGGGAGAGTCGATGGACATCTCCTTCCCCTACGACGAGGTGCTCATTGTGACCAAGGGCTCCTACACCGTGCGCACCGCTGGCGGTGAGACCTTGACCGCCGGCCCCGGAGAGGCGATCTACCTCCCCGGCGGCACGTCGAACGCCTCGTGGGCCGAGGAGGACACCGAGATGGTGTATGTGGCCAGCCCGCCTGAGGTGTATGCCGAGCACGTGGCGGCGTCGGCAGGCGCCTGAGAGACATCCCAGGATCTCGGGAAGCTCGCAGCTTGACGCCTAAGCTCCTGGGATGTCTCAGTGGTGTCGCAGCACGCGCAGGCCGGCCTGGCCCAGCAGCGGTACTTCGCTCAGGTCGAGGACCACGTGGTTGCCCGGCCGGCGTTGCTCCCGGGGCGAGGCGCAACCTGGGCGGCAACGTCAGGCCGGGCGAACCCGGCCTCATCGGCGGCAGGCCCGTCCTCGGACGGGGGTGAGCAGGCCGGCGAGCCGGTAGGCGGCATGCCCGGCCAGCCGCGATCATAGCGCTGGGTGGTGACCGGGGAGGCGTGCCCGAGGAGTTCCTGAACGTCCTGGACCGGCACGCCGGCGGCCGAGCCCCTCGCTCCTGGCAGATCTCCAACACCGGCGTGGAAATGACTCAGAGGCTTCCTGGATCACCATCTTGAGCGACGGGAACAGATGTGCGCCTGCGCCGTGCCGATCGGGTCAGCTGTTCCGGCGGCGCCGGTAGTAGGCGTAGGTGACGGCGGCAAGCAGGGGTCCCCACAGCAGCAGCGGGAGGTAGCAAAGGTAGTAGATCGCCGCCTCCCAGCCGCCTGCTTGGGTGGGGAAGTTGGCGGGAGTCGGCTCGCCTCGCAGGTTCACCCCGAAGAGCTCGGTAACGACGGCGGCTGTCCACAAGATCGTCAAAACCATGGCGCCGAGACCGGCGGGGATGACGGCGACCGACGTCGGCACTCTGCGGCCACCCAGCCCAGGAACCCAGCGCGGGAAGCGCTCGCCCCAGGCGGCGACCAGTCCGACGGCCGCGAACGCCGCCAGCTCCGACACGACAGACAGCAGGACGATGTAGGCCCGCTCGCCGAGCGGCAGCCCATCGCCGAACGCGAACGGCAGCCGCCAGAGGCCGGACGGCAGCACGGTGAATGGGATGGCGTAGGCGGCGATCCGAGCCCATCGGGGCACCCCGGCCACCGGGGCATGGGCGGCCCTCCACGCGTTACGCACTCGTCCCGTGGCCACCGGCGCGTTCGTGGTCGATTCGGCTGTTGCGGCGTTCATCGCGGCCGGCAGCGGCGTGCCGAGGATCCGATCAGTTCTCGTCATGCCGAACACGCTAGGAATGATCGGACCCGGCCGCCTCCCCCTGGCGAGGGAGTGCGCCGGACGGGCCATCGGCTAACGTCGATCGTCGTGAAGCACCACATTGTTCGAGCCGTGCGGGCCGGAATCTACCAACTGCTGGGCGCCGCGCTGCTGACTCCGGTCGCCGTAGTGCTCGGCCTGCCCATCCTGACCGAGTGGACGCCGGAACGCGTGCTGGCATTATGGGCGGCCTGCCTGCCCGCCTCCGTGCTGCTCGCCCTGACGCCCCTGATGCGACGTCTGGAGGCGGCCGCGTTGTCGGAACTGCTCGATGTCGAGGTGCCCAAACAGGCCGACCGCCTCTACCTGGTGGTGCTGACCAGCCTGCACCTGTACGGGGGTGGGACGCTGAGCGCGGGCCTGTTGGCGTTGACCCCCGGCCTGGTGTCGCTGCCTGAACTGGCGCGGGCGGGGCTCGGCGAGCCTGCAGAAGTGCTCTTGATCGCCGCCATCGTACTGACCGCGATGGTCGCCGCGGGACTCGGTCAGCGCTGGGCGGCGCGCCGGCTGCTGCGTACCGAGCCATCACGTGTCATCGACGAACTCGGCCGCCGCCAGAGCCTCGCCCTTGAACTGCACGACTCCGTCGGCCACGCCCTCAGCGTCGTCCTTGTGCAGGCCATGGCCGCCCAGGCGGCGTTGCAGCGGACCAAGCCTGCCCTCGCCGTACAGTCGCTGGAGCACCTCACGGCTACCGCCCGCCACGCTCAGCAGGACCTGGACGTGCTGTTGAGCGTGCTCGACGACGACGTCACCGCCGAGACCCCCACCCTGGAGGCTCTCCACACCCTCACCCGCGGCCTCGACGTGCACATGAACATTGTCGAACACCTCGACAAGGTTCCGGCCGCAGCTTCACACACGGCCTTCGCCCTCGCGCGGGAGGCGCTCACCAACGCCCTGCGTCACGGGCGCGGCCCGGTCACGCTGAACGTCGCCGTCGGCGCCGACCTGGTGCTGACGGTGGACAACGCGGTCGCGGGCAGCCCCGGCGGACAGGGGCGCGGTTTGACCGGCATGCGCATGCGGGCCCGCCTGGCCGGCGGCACGTGTACCTGGGAGGAGGCGGGCGGGACGTGGCGCGTTCAGGCGAGGCTGCCGCTGTGATCCGGGTCGTTCTGGCTGACGACGAGAAGCTGATCCGTTCGGGCTGGACGACCATGCTGTCCCTGCACGACGACATCGCGGTGGTGGGCGAGGCGGGCGACGGCCGTGAAGCCGTCGACGCGGGCACTGGCGCGGACGTCGTGCTGATGGACATCCGCATGCCCCGCATGGACGGCCTGGCCGCGACCCAGGAGCTCGTCCGCCGCTCCCCGGCGACGCGCGTCATCGTGGTCACCACGTTCGAGAACGACCAGCTGGTCTGGGGCGCCCTGCGCGCCGGCGCCGCGGGCTACGTGCTCAAACGCGCGCCCGCCGACGAACTGGTGGAGGCCATTCGACTGGTGCACTCACGCGACGCGCTGCTCTTCCCCGACGCGCTGCGCCGCATCGCCTCCCCGCACGTCGGTACGGCCACGCCTCGCGTGCCGGTCGAGCTGACCCCTCGCGAACTGGACGTCCTGCGGCACATCGCGCTCGGGCAGAACAACGCGGAAATCGCGGCCGCCCTGCACGTCACCAGGGAGACGGTCAAAACGCACGTCGGCAATGTCCTGGGCAAGCTCGGCGCCCGCGACCGCACCCAGGCGGCCGTCCTGGCCTACGAACTCGGCCTGGTCTTCGCCGGTGCCCAAAGGGGGATCCCTGAGGCGGGCGGGTGGTCATAGCACGGCAGCCACGTCGTCGACCGGGTTGAGTGTTGCGGACGACTTCGTTGGGGGCCGCCGCCCCGAAGGTCACCGTCCTGTGCGGTGGAGACGTCACGCTCGCCGCGGCTGCCGACGCCTTCCTCGCCACCTCGCGCACCGCCAACCCCCCACACCCACCGCGCCTACGCCTCGGCCATCGACCGCACCATCGAGCGGCTGGGCCGCGACCGGCCGCTCGCCGACGTCACCGACGCCGAGATCGGCGCCGCGTTCACAGGCCGATGCGCGCCGGCCACCTGGAACCGCAACCGCGCCGCCGTCACCTCCTGGCTGTCCCGGTGCCAGACCAAGAAGCACTGGGCCGCCCCCCTCGGTTCCGGCCGATGCCGAACGCCGCAGGGAGAGCGTCGACGAGACCCGCGCGGTCGCCTGAGCCCTGCCGAGAAACTCGAGCAGAAACGCGACACCAAGACCGCAGCAGTCTTCCTGGCACCGTGGCTGGTCGGATTGCTCGCCATCACGATCGGTCCGGTGCTCGCCTCCCTTCATCTCGCATTCACCGACCACGACCTCTTGCAAGACCCGAACTTCACCGGCTTGGCGAACATCCGACGCATGCTCGGCGACGAACGCCTCGGCAAGGCACTGGCGGTGACATTCGTCTACGTGCTCGTCTCCGTCCCGCTCCAGCTCATCGTCGCGCTGGCCCTCGCGTTGCTGCTCGACCGCGGACTGCGCGGGCTGGCGTTCTACCGCTCGATCCTCTACCTGCCGTCGCTGCTCGGCGGAAGCGTGGCCATCGCGGTGCTGTGGCGGCTGGTGTTCGAACCGGACGGCCTGGTCAACGCCCTCCTAGCGCTGTTCGGTGTTGAAGGCGTGGGATGGGTCGCCGACCCCGACACCGTACTCGGCACGCTACGGCCCCGGCCGTGCCGTTGGCGCGTTCCTCCTTCACCCACAGGCGCAGCGTCTCGCGGTTGATGCCCAAGGCCCGGGCCACCGACGCGTACATCCGCGCCGGATCAGACAGGTACAACGCGACGGCGTCCGCCTTGAACTCCGGCGGATACGACTTCATCGCCACGTGGAACTCCTTGTCTCCCGATCTCCATCATCCGGTACTCAAGGTGTCCACCCTTCAGGGTGAAGGCTCCTGCGCGAGAGTTGCAGGCCGCGTCGGCGGAAACGGCCAGGAAACTTCGCCAGGACTAGACACGGAAGCAACCACGCGCCGAGACCGATATGACCACTCCACACCGGCGCGTCTCAACAGAAGGGAACGCTAATCGTGAAGCGTGCGAAAGCGGCCGGCCTGGCCGGTGTGGCATGCGCGATGCTGACGCTCGGCACCACAGCACCCGCCACCGCCACCGCCGCCACCGGCACCGGCACCGGCACGGATCGTCCCAAGTTCGGTGAGGTACAGAAAGCGCTCACCGAGCTGGCCGCCAGCTCCAAGATCGTGGGCGCGATCGGCGCCGTCTACGTCGACGGCAAGCGGGTCGCCCATGGTACGGGCGGCACCCGCCTGCTGGACGACAAGGGCGGCAAGATCCCGCCCAGCGCCCGCTACCGGATCGGCTCCCAGACCAAGCTCATGACCGGTACGGTGATCCTCCAGCTGGTCAAGGAGAAGAAGCTCGCCCTGGACGACAAGCTGAGCGACCTGCTGCCCATCGTCGTCGAACAGGACCTGGTGAAGCTGGCCGACCAGATCACCCTCCAGCAGCTGCTGCAGCACACCTCCGGCATCCCCAACCTGCCGGCCGCGGACGTCTTCGACATGACCTACCACACGCCGCTGGAGATGGTGAAACGGACCAGCGACCTGAAGCGTACGGGAGAGCCCGGCGCCCAGTTCAACTACTCCAACACCAACTATTTCCTTCTCGGTCTGATCATCGAGAGGTACACCAAGCACACCGTGTCGGCGGAGTTCGAACGGCGCCTGTTCGACAAGCTCGACATGGACAGGACCTACCTGCCCACCCAACCGCCCGGCGGTATCAAGGGCCCGCACGGCCACGGCTACTACCCTGACAAGGACGGCAGGCTACGCGACGTCGACCGCCAGAGCATGAGCCACGGCTACGCCGCCGCAGGCGTCATCTCCACCACCGAGGACCTCAGCGCCTTCCACCGCGCCCTGGTCAAGAACGAGTTGCTGCCCAAGGAGCTGACCGAGGTGCTGCTGGGCCGCCTGCTTCCCAAGGAGCAATCGGCCAGGAGCACAGCGAGGCCGGCGGCCAAGGGCCCGATCTGCGACGGCCAGGGCGGCTACTTCAGCGTCACGGGCGGTGGACCCGGGGGCAAGTCCATCACCTACAACACCGCGGACGGACGCGTGCAGTTCGCCCTCTCCACCACTCTGGGCGCTTCCAACCTCGATCCCGATCTGGACCCCCTCATGGAGAAGGCCGCCGAAGCCGTCCTCTGCCCCTCGAAGTAGCGCTCTCCTGCGGCAGGCAGCTCGCCTGCCGCGCGGAGGGACGCTCCGCCCACGCCTCGTCCCGCTCGTCGGCACTCGGACCGCGGGCTGGGTGGCCGGCGACGGGATCACGTATCCACTGCACGACGGCAGCGTGCCGCAACTGCCGTCCCTCCACCACTTCGGCCCTCATCGGGAACTGATCGACACCATCGGCGTCCCCACCGGCTACCAGGCCCCGACGACCCCGGCCGATCCGGCCGCAGGCCGCGATCCGGCCCTGGCCGAAGCGCTCATTCTGCTGCACAAGGTCGCCCCGAATGAGAGGGCGAAAGCCTCCCCGGAAACGGCCACGAAACAACCTCTGGTGGATAAAGGAAGCGAATCGCCGGCGACCGGCACCGTGGTGGGAGGCCCTCTTGTCCGGCCAGGTCGTTCTCTTCGAGGAAAGGCTCGATCAGTGAATGGTGCGACAGCGGTCCGCGCGAGTGGTTGCTTGATCTCAGGAGCTTTGCTGATGAGTTCCCTGACGGTCGGCACCCCCGCCGCCGCAGCCGACTCCCGGGTCAGAATTCCCGCCATCGTGTGGGGGAAATGCCCGGAATCCTCCGACGAGGATCTGCGCAAGATGGGTTACAAGGAGGATCAGTTCGCCACGGTCAGGAAAGTGCTCGGCCGTATGGACTGCGGGACGATCAGCGTGCCCCAGGACTATGAAGACCCGGGCGGAAAGCAGATCATCGTAGCCCTGACAAGGTTGAAGGCCGCCGACCAGAAGAACCGCCTGGGCAGCTTGGCGCTCAACCCGGGCGGGCCTGGCGGCTCCGGCTACCTGATGCCTGTCAGCCTCGTCATGAGGGGCGCGGCGGGGCTCGACGATCGTTACGACCTGATCGGGATCGACCCGCGCGGCGTCGGCCGCAGCACCAAGGTCACCTGCCCCGATGCCCCGCGGGGCAAGCCCTCTCCAGGGCCGATCACCGAGGAACAGGCCAGGAAAACCTACGCCGACATGGTCGCGTGGAGCAAGCAGTGCACTCAGCAGGACCTCGCATTCATCGGGCAGCTCACCACCCCGAACGTGGCCCGTGACATCGACCGGATCCGCGCCGCGCTGGGCGATCGGAAAATCAGCTTCTTCGGCGTCTCCTGGGGCACGTGGCTCGGCGCGGTCATGCGCACCATGTTCCCCGGCAATGTCGACCGGATGTGGCTGGACAGCTCCACCCCGCCCGATATCTGGAAGGGTTTCTGGACGACAACCCACACAGACGCCATCGACCGCAACTTCCAGCGGATGGCCGCATGGATGGCCGAGCGCGACGACACCTACGGGCTGGGCACATCGAAGCGGCAGGTGGTCTCGGCGGTGGAGGACATGGTCGCCTCGTACGACGCCGCACCGCTGACCTTCACGGACGTCGACCTCACCGTGGACGGGGCGCTCATCGCCCAGGCCGCAGGTCGTCCCAGCACCCGATGGCCCATGATGGCCCAAGTACTCAAAGAACTCACCGACGCCAAGGGCCCGGCCGCGCCACCGACGGTCAAGAAGGCGTTCGGTGAGCCGCCCGCCGGGGACGAAACGCAGACCGACAAGACAGCGGGCCGCGCGTTCCACTGCAACGAGGATTCCAGCCCGACCACGTTCGCGTCGAACTGGAAGGACTACCAGCAGCGTCTCAAGAACTATCCGGTGACCGGCCGGACGAGCCCCTTCGTGCACATGTGCGCAGGATGGCCGCTGCCGGCGAAGCCGCCGACGGTGCGGCCCGTCAGCGGCTCGCTGGTGTTGTCCGGCCATCGCTACGAGACCCAGACACCGTACGAATGGACGCCTGCCATGCGCGCGGTCATCGGTGGAACCCTGGTGACCGTCAACGACGACGTCCACGGCTCCGCGGCCCAGGTGCCCGGTTGCGCCGCGAAGATCATCGACTACTTCGAGACCGGCAAGCGCACCACCACCTGCCCAGGTAAACCGGTGCCGGCCCGGTCCGGACAAAGCTGAAGCCGGCCGGCACAGCGTCCTCCCTGTCAGTGAACGACTCACCGGCTCCCTTTGTGCACATTCGGCACGTTCTCCCTGGGCATCGACAGCGATCTCCGGCGGCACCGGCGAGCTGCGCCGGCGCTGACACTCCCGGCATCCCGAGACGGCGATGCCGCTCTTCGAAATGAATGGAAAGGTGGATTCGACAGCATGTTGAGAGGTTCACTCGCGACCATCGTCGTAACGGTGGTCACCGTCACAGGTGTGGGGACGGCGGCCCCGACGTCCGCTGCCGCATCACAGGCGCCGGACCAGCAGTCGAGCGCGTCACTCAAACTGACGGCGAAGCAGAAGCGGAAGTTCACCGACATGTGGCTCTACGAGATCTCGATGTCGGCATTCCAGAAGCTCCGCGTTGAGCGGCCGTACGCCGGCCAGGGCATCGACTGGAGCAGTGACGCCTGCTCCAAGTCGCCCGACAGACCCAGCGGGTTCAACTTCAAGCCTTCGTGCCAGCGGCACGACTTCGGCTACCGCAACTACAAGAAGCAGAACCGCTTCACCGAAGACAACCGCCACAGGATCGACAAGAAGTTCAGGCGCGATATGTACGACGTCTGCGACAAGTTCGACGGATGGCAGTCCGCAGCCGGCGTTTTATGCCGGCGTGAAGCAGACGCTTACTACAACATCGTCCGAGCCACCGGGAATCTGTGACGAGCAGAGTGCGGTGATCTGAGAGGAATGATTCGGATGAATGGGGATCTTTGTGACGTCCGCAGTCACGTACCGGGAATTCGGGAGTAGTCGCCGAAGGCCGGAGACAAGCGTGGAGCCTCCGCAGGCCAGGCTGGGGCTGGCGGAGCTGTTCGGCTCCGACTCCGAGAGGGTGGGGGCGGTGGTCCAGACGCTGGTGGCCGGCCTGGCGTCACAGTGGCTGGTGGACCCGGACGCTACGCCGTCTTCGCAGGACCTGCTGGAGGGCCTGCGCTTCCTGACGCGGCCCGCACCCGAGCCGCCCGAGGCGTAGCCCACGATCTCCGGAGCATGGCGGAGCCCGCCGGCATCGCGGCGGGCTCCGGGGTGAATCTGTAGGCGGGCGTCGAGCCCAGAGGAGGATCTCATGCAGGGGAAACAGCCGTGCCTTTGGAGTGCCGCTCATCCCGCGAAGAGATCGAGAAATAAGTGGCTTTCAGCGAGCAGAAAGGTGCTTTCTGGCGTGTTCAGCGCTTTCAGGTTCGTCAGCCGAATCACTCAGCCTGAAGATCGAGCCCAGGATCGGCGCTCCGTGTCGCGTTGGCGCAGAGGGGATCGGTGGACCGCAAGGCCCTCACGTCGTAACTACCCGATCCGAACCAGACGTGCCTGTTCCCTGTGAGGACAACGGGATCCGTCAGGCCTTCCGAAGGCGGGGGGTTCTGCTCAGTCCCCCAGCGCCAGCCGCGGATTCTTACGCAGTACCCCGGCCCCACCCAGATGCCCGCAGTGCTTGGGTAGCCCGAAAAGCGCCCTCCTGGAATCAGGGCATCGTATCTATCGTCAACTGCGTAATCACCGTCCCTGTACCGGACGGCGCCGATGTCGACCGTGCCGGTATTGCGAATCTCTGTTGCATCGGCGTGCGCCGCGTACGGGGCCAGGGTCAGGAGCCCGGTGGTCAGGGCGATCGCGGATGTCCAGGTCGTTTTCTTCATTGTCCCTCTCTCGCGCCTGTGATTTTCTGCCGGTCTACGACTTTTCTTCTGTCGATGAGCGGCTGTTGCGAGAAAGGTAACTTCGTCGCTCTTGCGGCAGCCAGGGCAGTAACCGGACTTTTTGGGGACCTGCACGCCGACCCAGGCCTGCACCTCACCGTCTGCACCGCCGCCCCGACACCCCTTCCTCAGGTGCCCTGCGCCTGCTCGCCAGCTGGGCCGCCACCACTCCCGACCGGCCCCAGCCGCAGGACACCGACGCGAACCATCCGTACGGCTGACATGACGATGGCATCGCTGACCTCCACGGCTGCTAGATCCCTTACTCAACCAGCTCGTATATCAGCGATGTCTTCTCGTGTCCGCGCTGGTTGCCGACGAGATCGTGGCGCTCGATGTGGACCCAAAGCCGAGCCGTGCCCGGCGCCGGAGCGATGCCGATGATGCGGTCGGCCTGACTGCCCCCGGGCAGGGTTGATCTGATCCATCTGCCGTCGCGAAGGTTGAGCACATAGGGGGCGCCCGAGGCAGGGTTGGCGGCGATCCACAGACCACTCGCCGGGTCGGTGCGCACCGCGGTCAAAGCTGTCTGCACCACGTTCAGACTCACCTGCTTCCATTGGGTGCGGTCCCAGCGCAGCACGACCGGGCTGCCACCGTCCGCCCAGGCGGGGCCGACCGCCCACGCACGGCCATCTGGCTGTGCGGCCAGGCTCATCTGCCCGAGGTAACGCCGCCCACGACACAGCGACCGAGCCGACCCCACTTCGCACGGGTGATCGACCTTCTTCCAATCTGTGCCGTTCCAGTGCAGCGTGATAGCCACCTCGTTGCTCATCTGCTGGTCGGTCACCACCCAGACATCGTCAGGGCGAGCCGCGGCGACCCCGGCCAGGGAACGCGCCGGGGGCGTGTCGTCCCGCCATGTCTTCCCCCTGCGATGCAGAACCTTCGAGGAGCCGCCGTCGGGATCCATGCCGGTGACGAGCCACGCGTTGTCTTGGGAGTCCACGGCCATGCCGACGACCTGATTCCACTCCGCGCTTCGGGAAAGGTGTCGCGTCCAGCGCCCCTCGGACCATCGCCAAAGATGCTCTGTCACGCTGTCGTACGCGCCGTAGACAGCCGCAACCGCCCAGATCGTCTTCCCAGATGCGGAACTGGCCACATCAAGGCGCCCGACCTTGCCGAACTGTTCGGGCAGCCCGGCACGCTTCCAGGAGCCCCCGTCCCAGCGCAGCATCGACCAGCCACCCCGTCGACCCTCCGCGGCGAACAGCAATGCCCCGCCGTCCGCCGTCGCCACCATCTGCACCCCGCCTCGGGCGGTATATCTCACCGCCCAGCGCGACGCCGACTCGACGGCGTCGTCAGCCGTCCGCCCAGAACCGCTCAGGGCCGTGTCAGCGGCCAGCACACACATACCGGCAAGGACCAGGACGGCGAGCACGCTCGGAGCCTTTCGCATCCGGCTAAGAATCACACAACGTGCGCAGCACGGCGAGCAGACATGACGCCGGCAGCGGGACGAGCCCTAGCGGCGTCCCCGGCGGCGCCCTCAACTGCCCCGAGCCCGTGCGTGTCCCGTCAGACGAGAACGCCTGGCCCTCCTACTGAGATGCTGGGCAGGCCGGTATGACTCGCCAGGAACGTATCGCCGCCATTCCTGTGGGGTGAACCCGCGGCCTGCGATAGCACCGTGGCCTACCGGGGGATGGCCTGGTCGGAGGGCCGCCACTCGGTGTGGGACGCGCTGCGCCCCGGCGACATGATCGAGATGCGGCACCGCC
>NZ_JBEXLH010000067.1:0-45108 GCF_040609855.1 Nonomuraea sp. NPDC004580
ACTCCTCTTGAGATGTGCTGGGGTGTCTCCATTGTCGGACCTTTATCCCGGCCCTGCGACCCGACATATACGGTTACAGGATCATGCGTCTGTCCCCCGCCGCGTGGGCCGCCGGGCACGACGGCGCCGGCACCACCGTGGCCGTGCTCGACACCGGCGTCGACGCCACCCACCCCGACCTCACCGGCAAGGTGACCGGACAGCGCGACTTCACCGGCGAGAACGCCACCGGCGACCCCCACGGCCACGGCACCCACGTCGCGGACACGATCGCGGGCGCGGGCGTGGACGGCGGCAAGGGCGTCGCGCCGGGCGCGCGGCTGCTCAACGGCCGCGTCCTGGCCGCCGACGGCTACGGCCAGCTGTCCTGGATCATCGACGGCATGGAGTGGGCGGCCGGCGAGCAGCACGCCCAGATCGTCAACATGAGCCTCGGCAGCCCCGAGGCGGGGGGCCCGCTCACCGAGGCGCTGTCCACGCTCACGCAGGAGCACGGCACCCTGTTCGTGGTCGCGGCCGGCAACGACGGCTGCGAGTCCTGCGTCGGCTCGCCCGGCGACGCCCCCGAGGCGCTGACCGTCGGCGCCGTGGACAAGCAGGACAAGCTGGCCCCCTTCTCCAGCCGCGGCCCGATCATCGCCACCCAGGCGGTCAAGCCCGAGGTGACCGCGCCCGGCGTGGACATCATCGCCGCCAAGACCGGCGGCGGGCAGATCTCCATGTCCGGCACCTCGATGGCCACCCCGCACGTCGCGGGCGCGGCGGCGCTGCTGCGCCAGGCCCGTCCCGGTCTCACCGGCGGCGAGCTGAAGGCGCTGCTCACGGCCACCGCCAAGCCGGGCCAGGACATCCCCGTGGACGCCCAGGGCCTGGGCCGCATCGACGTGGCCGCCGCGCTGCAGAGCACGGTCGTCGCCTCGACCGGCACGCTCGACTTCGGCAGGAACGACGAGGGCGCGGCCAAGACGCTCACGATCGGCTACCGCAACCTCGGCGACCAGCCCGCCGGCCTCGACCTGAGCGCCGGTGACGCGTTCACCGTCGAACCCGCCAGGCTCACCGTCCCCGCGGGCGGCACCGCGGAGGCCAGGGTCACGCTCAAGGCCGACCGGCCCGGCGTGCTGCGCCAGGAGCTCGTCGCGGGCGGCGCCCGCACGCTGCTGACCGGCAGCGTCGAGGAGGAGAAGGTCGAGCTGCGGGTACGCGGCATCGCCAGGGACGGCAGGACAGGCCGCGGCGGCTTCACGGTGCTCAACCTGGACGAGGGCACCCTCGTCGGCCGCGTGCTGCCCGGCGACCCCGCCCAGCCCTGCACCGACGCCAAGTACGGCTCGGGCACCTGCCTGCTGGTCAAGCCCGGCACCTACTCCGTGCTCGGCCACATCTTCACCATGCCCGCCACGCAGGACAGCACCGCCGGCGGCGACCCGCTCAACGAGAGCCTGGTCGGCGACCCCGAGATGAAGATCACCAAGGACACCGAGGTCGTCCTGGACGCACGCAAGGCCATCGAGGTCAAGGTCGAGACCCCCGACCACGAGACCAAGCGCAACACCGGCGCCGCCGCCGCGATCAAGTGGTACCGGGCCGGCGAGCAGGGCACCGCGCTGCGCGGCGGCACCACGATCGCGCCCGGCGGCCAGATCGAGGAACGCCTGTTCATCCAGCCCACCAGGAAGGTCACCAAGGGCACGTTCGTCGTCGCCACCCGCTGGCGGCTCACCGCTCCCGAGATCACCTTCTCCACCCTCGGGCTGAAGCTCGACCCCCAGTACGTCGACCCCGTCCAGTTCAGCGACCACTCCACCGAGTACCCCCGGCTCGACGGCACCCGCCTGCTCCTCGCCGTGGACGCCGGGCGCGGCACCCCCGCCGAGATCAAAGCCCGCGACCTGCGCGGCAAGCTCGCCGTCATCCGCCGCACCGACGGCGTGCCGGTCTCCACGCAGGCCAACGCCGCCGCCACGGCCGGCGCCGCGATGGTCGCCGTCTACAGCGACCAGCCCGGCCCCGACGCCACCACCGGCGGCAACGGCGTCAAGCTGGCCGTCCCGACCGTGCGGCTCACCCACGAGGAGGGGCTGAAGCTCGTCCAGCGGGCGCGCCACCTGCCCGTGCTGATCGTCGCCAAGGGCATCGTGGCCAGCCCGTACGTGTACGACCTGTACCTGCGCGAGAAGGGGCGGGTGCCGGACGACCTCACGTACAAGGTGAGGTCGAAGTCGCTGGCCAGGATCGAGACCGGCTACCACAGCCAGCTCTCCGACGACGTGACCGTCAACGAGGCGCGCTTCGTCTTCGAGCCCTGGGACACCTCGTCCATCTCGACGAACCACCCCATGGCGAAGACGCCGCGCACCCGTACCGAGTACGTCACGCCGGACCCTGAGGTGGTGTGGACCTCGTCGGCGATCACGCCGGAGCGGGCGTACAACAACCTGTGGCCGCACCCCGACACGCCGCGGATCTCGCTGTCGTCGCCGGAGTTCCGGGCGTACAAGTCGGGGGAGCGGGTCAGCCGCACCGCGTTCAAGCAGCCGCTGCTGCCCGGCTTCAACCCGCGCAAACCGACGCGCAGGGAGGGCGACAAGCTGTACCTGTCGCCGCAGGGCTTCGTGGACGCCCAGGGCAACTTCGGCGACGCGTACACCAGCGACTTCGAGCACGGGCTGAAGACCGACTTCCGGCTCTACCAGGGCGACGAGCTGCTGTGGCAGACCAACTACCTGCCCTCGGGGTCGGGCACGCTGCCCGCCGGGAAGGAGACGTACCGGATCACGTACGACGTCGCCAACGAAGCCGAGTGGGCGAAGCTGGCCGTCCGGACGCGCGGCGAGTGGACGTTCGGCTCCGAGCACGCCGCCGAGCCGACCGTGGTGCCGCTGCTGCTGGCCTCCTTCGACGCACCGGTCGACCTGAAGAACCGGGCCGGGGCCCGCAAGCTCGGGCTCACCCTGCGCCACCAGGAGGGCGCCGAGCGGAGCGCGATCAAGGACGTGTCGCTGGAGGTGTCGTACGACGACGGCGCCACCTGGAAGAGCGCCCGGCTGCGCGCCAAGGGCGAGGGCCGCTACGAGACGTCGCTCACCCAGTCGCGGTCCGGGTTCGTCTCGCTGCGGCTGCGGGCCTCCGACGTCAAGGGCAACGCGGTGGCGCAGGAGGTGATCCGCGCCTACGCCCTGCGCTGATCCGCGGAAAGGGGAGCGCCTGACGGGCGCTCCCGGTCGAAGGGGGAGCGCCGCACCGGCGCTCCCCCTTTCGTCATCGCCGGCTCTTCCCGATGACCTCCTCCGTCGTCAGCGGCGACTTCGGGTGCCACGTCAGGCACATCGGGACGCGCGTCTTGGTGAACGCGCTCTCCTCGGACGCCACGGAGAACTGGCCCGCGCCGAGCCGGGAGATGTCCGGCACGTCGCCGCCCTTCTGCTTGGCCATCTCCTTGGCCGCCGTGATCTGGATCGGGGCGTTCAGCAGGCCGAAGAACTGCGTGGCCGCGTTGCCCGGGATGTGGTTGTGCAGGCCCTTCGGCGCCTGGGTGGCGAAGACCAGGCCGAGGCCGTACTTGCGGGCCTGCGAGGCCAGCAGCACCGTGCTGCGGGTGGAGGCCGCGGTGCCCGTCGCCGGGGCGAACGTCTGCGCCTCGTCCGTCACCGGCAGCGCGCCCAGCGGCCGGTCCTGCGCCGGGTGCCGCTTGAACCAGACGAACAGCTCCATCTGCAGCTGGCTCACGAAGCTCTGCCGCTGCTCCGGCGACGGCAGGCCGACCAGCGGCTGGAAGGCCAGCGGGCGGCCGCCCGCGCGGCCCGGCGTCCACACCACCACGTCGGTGTTCTCCAGGTACTCCCGCGCCCGCTCCCGGTCACCCGCCTCCCACCCCGGCGGCTCCTCCGGCCAGGGGTCGCCCAGCCTGGCCAGGTCGTTGTTCGGGTCGATCACGATGGCGGACACGCCGCGCAGCGCACATTCCTCGACCAGCCGCACGTCGCGGGCACGGTCGGCGGCGAACTTGGCGGCCTGCCGGTGGTCGTCGCCGTCGATCTCCACGACGCACCGCTCCCGCTCCCACACCAGGTCGAGCCGGATCGGCACGGCCAGCGGATGCGGCTGGTACCAGCCCGGCCGCCCGCACCTCGGGCCGTAACCTGCTGGGCCCGCCCGCCAGCGCCCGCTCGGCCAGTTCGGCCAGGAACGGTCCATAATGCTCGCTGGCGGCGGCCCTGCGCAGCGCCAGGGCGCGGACGGCGGGCAGGTGCGCGCCGCCCGGCCCCTCTATGCCCTCGGCGCCCGGTAACCAGGCGGGGAACAGCGCGACGGCCGCCGCGTCCAGCTCGCCGAGGACGGCGGCGACCAGCCCGGAGACGGAGGTCACCGGGCCTGGCCGGTAGGTGAGGATGGCGGGGGCGTCCGGCGGCAGCGGGTCGATGCTCACGGCGATCGCCTCGGCGTCGGCGTCGAGCCGGACCACCCGGCCGACCGGCAGCTCTGACCACGACCGCACAGGACACCACTCCATCGAGCATTCAGGGGGCAGCAGCGACCGTATCGGGCCGCCGGCCCGGCTGTCAGCCCCTGAGCGTCAGCGGAAGCCGCGGGCCGCGCGGTCGGAGCGGAAGGCGTCCAGGCGGGCGAAGTCCAGCTCGTGGACCGAGACGGGCGCGTCGGGCGGGCCGGTGAAGAACCCCTCGTGCGTCTCCGGGCAGGGGTTGGCCAGGCCGGTGACGCCCGCGCAGGGATGCCCGTGGTACGTGGTCTCGTGGTGCCAGTCGCTGACCGCCACGTACGTCATGAACTCGTACGCCCGTGCCACGCTCATGTGCTGCCACAGCTCCCTGGCGGGGGCGGGGCCGTCCCAGCGGGTGACGGAGAAGGCGGGCACCAGCACGGCGTCGAGGCCGTCGCGCCCGGCCAGGCCGGCGGAGTACCACAGGTCGGCGCAGAGCAGCACGTGCAGCCGGCGGCCGGCCAGCTCGAAGCCGGCGCTCGGGCGGCCCGGCCGGATGCCGGAGCGCAGCTCCAGCCCGTACGGGTGCACCTTGTCGTACTCCAGCAGCAGCGTGCCGCCCGCGTCGAAGACCGCGCCCCGGTTGACCGGGCCGTCGTAGTGCGAGCCGCCGACGACCGCCATGCCGGAGCCGGTGGCGAGGTCGCGGACCCTGGCCAGGTAGTCGGCGCGGGGCAGGCTGGAGCCGGCGAGCTCGGGCAGCAGCAGCACGTCGGCGGGGGAGCCGGAGGAGCCGATCAGGGTCTCGGCGGCGTCGAAGTTGGCGTGACCGTCGGGGGACCAGTGCGGGGGCTGGACTAAGAGGATCTTCACGTGACTACTGTGGCTCGTGCACGCGCAGCGCGGCCATCTCCTCGGCCCGCACCGGCTTGTCGCAGCTCGCGCAGACCGTGACGGGCTCCAGCACCTTGCCGCAGCTGTGGGTCCAGACGGTGGGCGGCGGGCCGTCGGTGACGTAGCGGTCGCCCCACGACATCAGCGTCAGCAGCACCTCGTGCAGCGCCCGGCCCGACTCGGTGAGCACGTACTCGTGGCGCGGCGGGCGCGACTCGTACGGCCGGCGTTCGAGCAGGCCGGCCTCCTCCAGCTTGCGCAGCCTGGCGGTCAGGATGTCGCGGCTGGCGCCGGTGTTGCGGGCGATCTGGTCGAAGCGGCGCACGCCGAGGAAGATCTCCCGCAGCGCCAGCAGGCTCCACCGCTCGCCGACGATCTCGAGCGCGTTGGCGATCGAGCATTGTCTGGGCATGACCACCCCTCCCACGTGTAAGTCTGAAATTCCAACTTACCTGCCGCCAGGGATCGCGGCGAGCAACTCCTGCGTGTAGCCGTCGGACGGGCGGTCGAAGATCTCGCCGGCCGTGCCGCTCTCCACGACGCGCCCGCCGCGCATGACGTGCACCCGGTGCGAGATCATCCGCACCACGGCCAGGTCGTGGCTGATGAACAGGTAGCTGAGCCCCAGCTCCCGCTGCAGCTCGGCGAGCAGCTCCAGGATCTGCGCCTGCACCAGCACGTCCAGCGCCGAGACGGCCTCGTCCAGCACGACCAGCTCGGGCGACAGGGCCAGGGCGCGGGCGATGGCCACCCGCTGGCGCTGGCCGCCGGACAGCTCGTGCGGCAGCCGCCCGGCCATGGAGGCGGGCAGCGACACCTTCTCCAGCAGCTCGGCGGCCGTCTTCTTCCGGTCGGCCGGGGTGCCGACGCGGTGCACGCGCAGCGGCTCGGTGATCGACTTCTCGACCGTGTAGCGGGGGTCGAGCGAGGCGTACGGGTTCTGGAAGACCGGCTGCACCCGCCTGCGGAAGGCGAACAGCTCACGCCGCCCGAGCCCGGCGAGGTCCGTGCCGTCGAAGCGGATGCTCCCGGCCGTGGGCTCGTCCAGGCCGAGCAGCAGGTTCGCGGTCGTGGACTTGCCGGAGCCCGACTCGCCGACGATCGAGACCGTCTGCCCGCGCGGGATCGTGAACGACACCTCGTCCACGGCGGTGAAGTCGGGGTCGCCGTCCCTGCCGGGGAACACCTTGCGCAGCCCGTCCACCACGACCAGGTCGGGCGCGTCGCGGGGCGGCTCCTGCACCCGTACGGACGACAGGCTCGGCACGGCGCCGAGCAGCCGCCGGGTGTACTCGTGCCCGGGATCGCCCAGGATGCCCGCGGCGGGCCCGGTCTCCACGATCTCGCCGTGGTACATCACGGCCACCACGTCGGCCCGCTCCGCGGCGAGCGCCAGGTCGTGCGTGATGAGGAAGACGGCGGTGCCCATCTCGGCGGTGAGCTGTTCGAGCTGGTCGAGGATGCGCCGCTGCACGGTCACGTCGAGCGCGGAGGTCGGCTCGTCGGCGATGAGCAGCTTGGGCCGGCAGGCCAGCCCCATGGCGATCAGCGCCCGCTGCCGCATGCCGCCGGAGAACTCGTGCGGGTACTGCCTGGCCCGCCGCCGCGCGTCCTGGATGCCCACCATGTCCAGCAGCTCGACCACCCGCTCGCGGGCCGCCTTGCCGGTGGCCACGCCGTGCACCTCCAGGGCCTCGGCGATCTGGTCGCCGATGCGCATGAGCGGGTTCAGGTTCGACATCGGGTCCTGCGGGACCAGCCCGATGCCGGCGCCGCGGATCGCGGTCATCTCCCGCGCCGACGCCTTGACCAGGTCGCGGCCGTCGAACACGACGCGCCCGCTCGTGATGCGGCCGTTGTCGGGCAGCAACCGGTTGACCGCCGCCGCCGTGGTGGACTTGCCCGAGCCCGACTCGCCCACGACGGCGACGGTCTGGCCGGGCAGGACGCTCATGGAGACGTTCTTGACGACGGTGACGTCCTGCTTGCGGGCGCGGAAGGCGACGGAGAGGTCGTCGATCTCCAGAAGCGGGGTCGTCATGCGGTCCTCGATCGCTGTTCGACGGCCTGCAGCAGGCCGGCCCAGAGGGCGTCCGTGGGGGTGGGGGTGCCCTCGACGAGCAGGCGGTTGCTCGCCAGGGCCAGCACGATGTCGCGGCCGGGCACGAACCCGACCGCGCAGCCGACGTAGCCGGGGTGCCCGAGCACGGTGACGGTCTCGCCGGGCAGGTCGAGCGCGTACCTGCGGAAGCCCAGCGCCTGCTCGGGGTCGGGGCCGGGGGAGAGGAACTCGCGCACGACCTCGGGCCGCCACAGGTGGTCGTGCTCCTCGTACCTGGCCAGGGCGGCGCCGTACTTCAGCAGGTCGGGCACCGTCGAGAACAGGCCCGCGTGGCCCGCCACGCCGCCGAAGGCGTGGTGGGCGTTGCCGTCGGCCACCTCGCCCAGCACCGGCCCGGTACGCCAGCCGGCGAAGTCGCCGCTGCGATACGGCACCGGGTACGGCCGGCCGGTGTCCAGCATGGTCATCTCGACCCGGTCGTCCAGCGCGCTCATGGCGACCTCGGAGCCGGCCGGGCGGGCGTACGTGGTGGAGGTCAGGCCGAGCGGCCTGGTGACCAGCTCGGCCAGCGCCCGGTCCAGGCGCAGCCCCGTGACGGCGGTGACGATCCGGCCGAGCAGGATGAAGCCCAGGTCGGAGTAGTGGCGGGCGCGGCCGGGACGGTAGCGCGGCGGCGGCAGCCGGTGCTGGACGTAAAGCGGCCACCACTCCCACAGGCCGCCCCGGTGCAGCAGCAGGTCGCGCACCGTCATGGCCTCGTACGAGTGCGGCAGGTACGCGCTGAGCGGCGCGTCCAGGTCCACCAGCCGATCGGAGACGAGCCGCATGAGCATCGTCGTCGTCGCCATGACCTTGGTCACCGAGGCCAGGTCGTGGTAGGTCTCCAGGGTCATCCTGGCCACCCCCTCAAGCCCGGCGTCGGTGGCGCGCACCGTGCGGTGACCGGTGACCTCGGCGAGCTCGAACCACGGCGTACGAGCCGCCATGATCAGGCCCGGTGGCGGCTGCGCGGTGACGGTCATCGGGTGAGCACCAGCGAGCGCGGTGCCGCCGCGAGCGGCGCGGGCAGCACCAGCGGGCCCGCGCCCGGGGTGAGCGTGCCGAGGACGCGGGCGGCGCTCGCGCCCGTGCCGCCGGGGACGGTGCCCGGCAGGCCGTGCGCGGTCAGCCAGCCGATCAGCGCGAACGCGATGGCCTCCTTGTCGTCGGCGGGGGCGCCGTACTCGTCGGACGGCGCCACCCGGACGCCGGGCAGCGCGGCGCGCAGCCCGTCCATGATCACCGGGTTGCGGGCGCCGCCGCCGGAGACGACCAGCGCGCCCACGCCCGCCGCGCGCACGTCCTGGGCGACGGTCCGCACGGTCAGCTCGGTCAGCGTGGCCACCAGGTCGGCGTCGCCGACCGGGGCGGCGGTCCGCGCCAGCGCCTGCTCGACGTAGCCGGGGTGGAACAGCTCCTTGCCGGTGCTCTTGGGCGGGCCGAGCCGGTAGTACGGCTCGTCGAGCAGCACCGCCAGCAGGCCCTCGTGCACCTGGCCGGAGGCGGCGATGCGGCCGTCCTCGTCGAAGCCGCCCGGGTGCAGGCCCCTGCCGGTCACCACGGCGTCGATCAGGGCGTTGGCGGGGCCGATGTCGTAGGCGTACAGGTCGCCGCCGCGTACCACGGTCATGTTGGAGATGCCGCCGAGGTTGAGCGCCGCCGCGCCGCCCTCGTGCGCGCCGAGCAGCAGGCCGTCCAGCACCGACACCAGCGGCGCGCCGTGCCCGCCGGCGGTGATGTCCCTGATGCGCACGTCCGACAGCACGGGCGCGCCGGTGCGCTCGGCGATCCAGGCGGGCTGGCCGATCTGCAGGGTGCCGCGCGCGTGCGCGCCCTCCACCCAGTGGTAGACGGTCTGCCCGTGCGAGACGATCAGGTCCACGGGCCCGCCCGCGGTGACGGCCGCCGCGGCGGCGTCGGCGAAGCGCTGCCCGATGAGCGTGTCCAGCTCGCACACCTCGGCCAGCGTGGTCGGCGCCGGCGGCAGCGCCGCGATCAGCCGCGCCCGCAGCTCCTCCGGGTACGGCGTGCTCGCGGTGTACCCGACCCTGCCTTCGAGCACGCCCCCGGTGAGCTCGAACTCCGCTGCGAAATCCACGATGGCGGCGTCGATCCCGTCGTGCGAGGTGCCGGAGATCATCCCGAGAACCCTCATGCCGTCTCCCCCAGAGCGATCCGCAGCCGTCCGCCGGCCGCGGCCAGCCGGGCCGCGGCGTCCTGCGGTGACAGGTCGAAGCGCGAGGCCACGACCGCCTGTTTGACGTTGAACCCGTTGGCGTCCAGCGCGGCCAGCGCCTCGTCGCGGCCGGCCCCGGTGATCGTCGCGACCATGCGCATGGCCCGCTCGCGCAGCTTGCCGTTGCTGGCCTTCACATCGACCATGAGGTTGCCGTACGTCTTGCCGAGCCGCACCATCACGATCGTCGAGAACATGTTGAGCACGAGCTTCTGCGCGGTGCCCGCCTTGAGCCGGGTGGAGCCGCTGATCACCTCGGGCCCGACGAGCACCTCGATGCCGTGCTCGGCCGCCGCGCTCAGCGGGGTGCCGGCGTTGCACGACAGCCCCACGGTCAGCGCGCCCAGCTCGCGGGCCCGCCGCACGGCGGCCAGCACGTACGGCGTCCGCCCGCTGGAGGCGATGCCCACCACGGTGTCCAGCGGCCCGATGGCCGCGGACTCGACGGCGGCGGCGCCGGCCGCCTCGTCGTCCTCGGCGCCCTCGCACGGCGAGACGATCGCGCTCTCACCGCCCGCGATGATCGCGAACACCTGGCCGGGCGGCGTGGAGAAGGTCGGCGGGCACTCGGAGGCGTCCAGCACGCCCAGCCTGCCGGGAGTGCCCGCGCCCACGTAGACCAGCCGCCCGCCGGTCTCCATGCGGGCCGCGGCGGCCTCGATGGCGGCGGTGATGCTGGGCAGCGCCGTCTGCACCGCGGCGGGCACGCTCGCGTCGGCCGCGTTCATGGTCGCCGCCAGCTCGCCCACGCTCATGGTGTCGATGCCGGCGAAGCGCGGGTCGGCCGACTCGGTCGTCAGTTCGGAGAGATTCACCGCTTTCCTCAGGTTCCTCGGTGTCCGCGGTTTCTGGGGTCGAGAGTGTCGCGCAGGCCGTCGCCGAGCAGGTTCAGCCCGACGACGAGCAGCACGACGACCGCGCCGGGCGCGATCAGCGTCCACGGGGCGATGAACACCAGGCTGCGCGCCTCGAAGATCATCGAACCGAGTGACGGTGCGGGGGGAGGGGTGCCGAGGCCCAGGAAGCTCAGCGACGCCTCGGTCAGCACCGCCCACGACAGCGAGAGCGCGACCTGGACGACGATGATCGAGGTGATGTTCGGCAGCACGTGGCGCAGCATGATCTGCCAGCGGCTCTGGCCGGTCGAGACGGCCGCCCTGACGTACTCGATCTCCCTGAGCGAGAGCACGGGCCCCCTGGTGACCCTGATGAAGATCGGCACGTAGACGATGGCGATGGCCACGGCGATGGTGAACCAGTTGCGGTTCAGCACCGAGGCCAGCGACAGCGCGAGCAGCAGCGGCGGGAACGCGAACAGCACGTTCGTCACCCCGCCGATCGCGCCGTCGGCGAAGCCCCGGTAGAAGCCCGACACCAGCCCGCCCAGCGTGCCCACCACGGTCGCGAACGCCACCGCGACCACCGCGATCAGCGCCGAGTTGCCCACGCCCGCGGCCACCCGGGAGAACACGTCGCGCCCGAACTGGTCGGTGCCGAAGAGATGCTCGCCCGACGGCCCCAGGAAGCGCGACGGCGGATGCTGCGCGATCGGGTCGTAGGGCAGCATCCCCAGGTACGACAGCACGGCCACGACCGCCAGCACCGCCAGGATCACGATGCCCGCGAGGGCGGCGGGACTGCGCCTCATGACGCCCTCACCCGCGGGTCGATCACCCGGTAGAGCAGGTCGGTCAGCAGGTTGACCAGCACGAACGCCAGCGCGATCACCAGCACGGTGCTCTGCACGACCGCGTACTCCTTCTGCTGGATGCCGAGCAGCACCTGCCGCCCGATGCCCGGCACGGAGAAGATCTGCTCCACCACGACCGCGCCGCCCAGCAGGTAGCCGAACTGCAGCCCGGTCATGGTCACGATCGGCACGAGCGCGTTGCCCAGCACGTGCCTGATCTGCAGCCGCCGCTCGGGCACGCCCTTGGCGCGGGCGGTGCGCACGAAGTCGTCCGAGCGCACCTCCAGCACCGCCGTACGCGTGGTGCGCAGGATCGGCGCCGCGATGCCGAAGCCCAGCACGAGCGCCGGCAGGAACATCTGCTGCAGGTTGAGCAGCGGGTTCTCGAAGAGGGTGGCGAAGCCCTGCCCGTTGGGGTTGAACCCGAACGACGCGGCGAAGACCGACAGCAGCGTGGTGGCCAGCAGGAACGCCGGGATGGACAGGCCCGCCAGGCTCACCACCTGGCCGGCGGCGTCGCGCACCGAGCTCGTCCGCGAGTTGGCCCGTGATGCCGCCAGCATGCCCAGCGGCACTCCGATCAGCAGCGCCAGCACGATCGAGAACACGGCCAGCTCGAACGTGACCGGCAGCGCGTTCATGGTCAGCTCCAGCACGCTCTGCTGGGAGCGGGCCGAGTAGCCGAAGTTGCCGGTGAACATGTTGCCGAGCCACGAGAAGAACTGCGTGACCAGCGGCTGGTCCAGGCCGTAGTACTGCTCAAGGGCCTGCCGCTGGGCCGGGGTGAGCGCGGCGGCCTCCGTGCCCAGCCCGGCCGTGATCTGGTCGCCGGGCAGCGCCCGCAGCATCACGAAGACGACCACGGCCACCCCGAACAGGATCCCGATCGTCTCCGCGACGCGGCGCAGCGCCCGGTTGCGTACGAACCTCATCCGGTGCCTCATCCGGTGCCTCAGCCGACGGACGTCGTCCGCAGGTACTGCAGGGAGCCGCTGGCCATCGGCACGAAGCCCTGCACGTTCTGGGTGGTCGCGGTGTAGGTGTAGCCGGCGAACAGCCAGATCCAGGCGGCGTTGTCCTCCAGCTCGGCGGCCACCTTGTCGTAGATCGCCTTGCGGGCGGCCTGGTCGTCGGTGGCCTTGCCCTCCGCGAACAGCTTGTCCAGCGCGGGCGAGCTGTAGCCGGCGACCTTGTTGAGGTTGCCGTCGCTGGTGAAGTAGCGGCCGTAGGAGCCGTCGGGGTCGGGCCTGCCGCCGTTCAGCGCCACGGCCGCGTCGAAGTCGGCGGCGACCCAGCGGTCCACGAACGCGCCGGACTCCAGCACCTCCAGGTCCAGGTTGATCTTGGCCTCGGCGAGCTGGGCCTTGAGGTTCTGGGCCTCGTTGACGGAGGTGGCGTACTCGCCCTGGGAGACGATCGTCTTGACCGTCACGCCGCCCGGCTTGCCGGCCTTGGCGAGGTAGTCGGCGGCCTTGGCCAGGTCGCGGGTGGGGCAGGGGCGCTTGTCCGGGTCGGACTTGAACGCGGGCGCGGTCATCGGCCCGGTCACCTCGCCCTCGCCGAGCGCGGCGGTGTCGAGCACCTGCTTGCGGTCGATCGCGCACTGCATGGCCAGGCGCACGTTGACGTCCTTGAGCTCGCCGCGCTGCGCGTTGAGCTGCAGGACGTGGTAGTTGAGCTGCGGCGTCTTGGCCACGCTGATCGTGCCGCCGCCCTCGGCGGTCTGCGCGACGAGCGGGTCGTTGAAGACCGCGAGCTGGACGTTGCCCGACTGCATGGCCGAGACGATGGACGACTCGTCGGGGATGACCCGGAACTCGACCGAGCCCACCTTCGCCTTCTCCGCGCCCCAGTACTTGTCGTTCCTGGTCAGCGTGAGCGACTGGCTGGGCACCCGCTTGCCGAGGGTGAACGGGCCGGTGCCGTTGGGCGTGGCGGTCAGCTTCTCCTCGGTGTCGTCGGAGGAGAGCATGGCCATGTTGACGGTGGCCAGGTTGGCCGGCAGCGCGGCGTCGGGGCCGCTCAGCTCCAGCACCACGGTGTTCTTGTCGGGCGCCTTCACCGACTTCACCGACGACAGGGAGGCGCGGGCGACCGCGGCCGTCTTCTCGTCCATGATCTTGTCGAGCGACGCCTTGACGTCCTCGGAGTCGAACGCGCTGCCGTCGGCGAACGTCACGCCCTGGCGCAGCTTGAACGTCAGCTCCTTGCCGTCCTTGCCGGTCTCCCAGGATTCGGCCAGGCCAGGGACCACGTTGAGGTCCTTGTCGAACTCGGTCAGCGTGCCGTAGAGGTTCTGCAGCACGTTGACGGCGGTGAACTGGGTGGCCTTCCAGGGGAAGAGCGTGTCAGGGTCGGAGGTGACGCCGACGACGAGGGAGCCGCCGCCCTGGGCGGTGGCGCCCGGGTCGGAGGCGGGGGCTCCGCCGGAGGACGAGCAGGCGGTCAATGCGACGGACAGCGCAGCGGCGACGCCGACCGCGGAGAAGGCGCCACGGGGCATGTGCTCTCCTTGGGGCAGTAGGTCATAAAATTACACAGACCCTACCACCTGGGTATTTATTTTCCTTCGACGGGGATGAGTGATGACGGGCGAGGACGCGGAGACCCTGCTGATCCGGATCCGCGCGGCCATGCCCGCGCTGCGTCCCTCCGAGCGGCGCATCGCCGAGGAGTTCACCGGAGAGCCCGCCGCCGCGGCCAACCTGTCGATCGCCGAGCTGGCCGCCCGCTGCCAAACCTCCACGACCTCCGTCGTCCGCTTCTACCGCCGCATGGGCTACAGCCACTACCGCGACTTCAGGATCGACCTCACCCGGGCCGTCGCCAGGGAGGAGCTGGCCACGGCCAGCCTGCCCGAGGTCTCCGGCGACATCGACAGGAACGACAGCCTGGCCGGCATCGTCTCCAAGGTCGCCATGAACGAGACGCTCTCCATCGCCGACACCGCGCGCTACCTCGACATGGACGCCCTCGGCCGGGCGGTCGAGCTGCTGCTCGGGGCCCGCAGGATCGACACCTTCGGCGTCGGCGCGAGCGCGCTCGTGGGGCTCGACCTGCAGCAGAAGCTGTCGCGCATCGGGCGTACCGCGATCAACTGGCACGACTCCCACTCCGCGTGGACCTCCGCCGCCACGCTCGGCCCCGGCTGCGTGGCGGTGGCCGTCTCCCACACCGGCGCCACCGTGGACACCGTCGAGTTCCTCGCCATCGCCCGCAAGCCGGGGGCCGCCACGATCGCGATCACCAACTTCGGCGACTCGCCGCTGGCCCGCGCGGCGGACGTGACGCTCACGACGGCCGCGCGGGAGACCAGGTTCCGCTCCGGCGCGCTGGGCAGCCGCATCGCCCAGCTCATGGTGGTGGACTGCCTGTTCACCGGGGTCGCGCAGGCCTCCTACGACGCGTCGATGGAGGCGCTGCGCAACACGTACGCGGTGGTGCACGACCGGCGCGTCACCCGCGAGTGAGCCACTCATGCCGGACGCTCTCGCAGTCCACGCCCACCCGGTCGCGCGCCCCGGGGCCGATCAGCGCGACGTCCTGGCCGTCGCCGCAGAACGACAGGTGGTCGCCGGTGGTGTCGCGCAGGTCGATCAGGTCCGCGCCGCGCACAGGTGCACGGATGAGCTGTCATCTCGGCGACACCTTCACAGCCCCGATTCACCTGCGGTTCACGGGAGGCCCCTACCTTGTGGGGCCATGAACTGGAGGTATCGGGCCAACGCCACGCTCGAAGGGCTGACGGGATACACGCTCACGCGCCGGCCGCGCAGGCAGCCGCAGAAACCGCCGCCCAAGACGCCGCCCAAGACGCCGCTGGAGCTGCAGCGCCTGCCGGGCGACCAGGTGCGGGCCCCGGCGGACCCGGCGCACGACCGGCTGCTGCGCGCGCCGGTCTTCCTGCTGTCGTCCGTACGCTCGGGCTCCACGCTGCTGCGCGTCATGCTGAACAGCCACTCCCAGGTGCACGCGCCCATCGAGACCCACTTCAGGCGGGTGAGCGTGGGCCTCGGCACCGACCCCGTACGCCAGGCCATGGAGCTGCTCGGCCACACCCACAGCGACATCGAGCACCTCGTCTGGGACCGGCTGCTCCACCGCGAGCTGACCCGCAGCGGCAAGCGGGTGCTGGCCGAGAAGACGCCGAGCAACGTCTTCGCCTGGCGGCGCATCGCCGCCTGCTGGCCGGACGCCCGCTTCGTCTTCCTGCTGCGCCACCCCATGTCGATCGTGCAGTCCTGGCACGAGGCCGACCCCGGCAAGCGGCCCATGGAGGAGGCGGTGCCGCGCACGCTCAGCTACATGACCTACCTCCAGGAGGCCCGCACCCACCTGGAGGGACTCACCCTGCGCTACGAGGACCTGGTCGCGGGCCCCGAGGCCGAGCTGCGCCGCCTGTGCGCGTTCCTCGGCCTGGAGTACGAGCCCGCCATGCTCGACTACGGCCGGCAGGACCACGGCGGCTTCGTCAAGGGCATCGGCGACTGGCGCGACAAGATCCGCGCGGGCACCGTCGTCGAGGGCCGCCCGCTGCCCGAGCCGGAGGAGATCCCCGAGGAGTTGCACGGCATCTGCCGGACATGGGGATACCTTTCGTGATGGTGTGACAGAGTTCGCCGGTCATTCGCCCACCATTCGCCATGGCCTCCGATATGTTGCCCCTCGTGATCAACGGGCCTTCGCGCCGTGCCTTACTCGCCGGTACCTTCGCCGGCCTCGCCCTGCCCGCGGCCGCCTCCGCGGGCGCACCGGCGAGCGCCGAATCGTCCATCAGCCGCGGCACCCTGCCCGAGCGGCCGAACATCCTGCTCATCCTGGCCGACGACCTGGGATGGGGAGAGATCGGCAGCAACGGGCAGCGCTCCATCCGCACCCCCAACCTCGACCGGCTCGCCGCCGAGGGGGTCAAGTTCGCGACCGCGTACTCGGGGGCGCCGCTGTGCGCGCCGTCCCGCTGCGCCCTGCTCACCGGCCTGCACGCCGGGCACGGCACCGTACGCGAGAACCCGGAGGGCGGGCCGCAGCACGCGCTGACCGACGCCGACCTCACCTTCGCCGAGCTGCTGCGGCTGGCGGGCTACCGGACGGCGTGCATCGGCAAGTGGGGGTTCGGCCCCGAGGAGCCTGACCACGTCTCGCACCCGAACGCCCGCGGCTTCGACGAGTTCTACGGCTACATCGGCCACAAGCACGCCCACCAGTACTTTCCCCAGTACCTGTGGCACAACGGCAAGAAGGTGCAGCTCGGCGGCAAGTCGTACGCGCCGCACCTGTTCCGTGAGCGCGCCGTCGAGTTCATCAACGACGACAGCGACAAGCCGTTCCTGCTGTACTTCGCCACCAACCTCCCGCACGCGCCCAGTGTCATCCCCGGCGACGCCGGCCCCTACGAGAGCCGCCCGTGGAGCGGTCCGAACCGGCGGCACGCCGCCCAGGTGGCCCGCCTCGACACCGACGTGGCCGCACTCATCAGGGCGCTGCGCGACGCGGGCGTGGCAGAGCGCACGCTGGTGCTGTTCACCAGCGACAACGGCCCGCACCACGAGAAGGGCGTGACGCCCGAGCTGTTCGACTCCAACGGCCCCTTCCGCGGCGACAAGCGCGACGTGTACGAGGGCGGCATCCGCGTCCCCATGATCGCCTGGTCGCCCGGCCTGCGGCACCGCGTGGTCAGGCAGCCGGTCGCGTTCTGGGACGTGCTGCCCACCCTCGCCGACCTGGCCGAGGTGCCGGTGCCCGCCCGCATCGACGGCCTGTCCTTCCGCGGCCTGTTCACCGGCGGCAGCGCGCCCAAGCACGACCACCTGGTGTGGAACCGCCCGCGCAAGGCCCAGGCCATCCGCAGGGGCCGGTGGAAGGCGGTCAGGTTCAGCCCGCACATCGCGGGGGCGGGCCCGCAGGGCAGGATCGAGCTGTACGACCTCGGCACCGACCCGTACGAGCGCCGCGACCTGGCCGAGGCCCGCCCCGAGCTGGCCGAGCAGCTGCTGGCCAGGCTCGACCGGTCGATCGGCCCCGACCCGCGCCTGCCGTACGGGCTGCGCACGGAGGTGACGGGGGACCAGGTCGTGGTGACCCTGCACAACGGCTCCGCCGAGCCCTGGAGGGACGTGCGGCTCAGCCTCGACGGCGAGCGGGGCGCGCGGGCGCGCAAGGTGGCCTCGGTGGCCCCCGGCATGGCGATCTCGGTGGGCTTCCCCGTGCCGTCCGGCCGGATCACCGCGCGCGCCGACTTCAGGGCCGCCGGCAGGAAGCAGGTCTTCCGGCACGCCCACAGGGCGCTCACGCCCGGCTGACCACCCTCACCTGGACGGCAGCCCACTCTAGTCACGAAGAGTGATGGCACAACTACAGAAAGTTGACATTCTGGTGACCAGGACATTCCTGCGAAGAGAGGCCCGCATGAACCTGGTCACCAGAGCCGAATGGAACGCCAAGAAGCCGAGCAGCCCCTACACCCGCCTGCGCTCCACCAAAGGCGTGAAGATCCACTACACCGGCGGCGAGGTGCCCGCCGACCTCGCCGACGCCGGCAACCATGACCGCTGCGCCGACCTCGTCCGCGACATCCAGCGCATGCACATGGCGGGCGGGCGCGGCGAACGCTACATCGACCTCGGTTACAACATGGTCTGCTGCCCCCACCGGCAGGTCTTCGTCGGGCGCGGCCCGCACCACCTGCCGGCCGCCAACGGCGCCGGCCTCAACTCTGACCACTACGCGGTGCTCGCGCTGCTCGGCAGCTCGGGCCTGACCGAGCCCAACGACGACCTGCTGCACGCCCTGGTCGACGCCATCGAATACCTGCGCGAGCACGGCGACGCCGGCCGCGAGGTCAAGGGACACCGCGACGGTTACGACACCTCCTGCCCCGGCGACCCGCTCTACCGCTGGGTCGAAGCCGGGGCGGAGCGTCCCTGACCTCAGACCAGCCGGCCCACGTGGGCCAGCGCCTGCTTGAGCAGCACGCCCTGACCGTTGGCCATCTCCTGCTGCACCACCGGCGAGGCCGCCTCCTCCGGCGTGAACCACACCAGGTCGAGCGCGTCCTGACGGGGCCGGCAGTCACCGGCCACCGGCACGATGTAGGCCAGCGAGACGGCGTGCTGGCGCGGGTCGTGGTAGGGGGTGACGCCGGGCGTCGGGAAGTATTCGGCCACCGTGAACGGCTGCGGCGAGGCCGGGATGCGGGGAAGGGCCACGGGGCCGAGGTCCTTCTCCAGGTGACGCATGAGGGCGTCGCGGATCCGCTCGTGGTGCAGCACCCGGCCGGAGACCAGTGCCCGGCTGACCGTGCCGTCCGACGAGATGCGCAGCAGCAGCCCGACGTGGGTCACCACGCCGGTGTCATCGACGCGCACCGGCACGGCGTCGATGTAGAGGATCGGCATCCGGCCCCGCACCGACTCCAGGTCCTCGGGTGCGAGCCAGGCGGGCGTCGTTTCGGTCTTTTCGGTCATCTGCTGATCGTAAGGCCAGCGGGCTCAGCGCCGTACCCTGGCCTTGCCCCATGGGACGCCCCACGGGACGCCCTCCGGCTGCGTACGGCCCGCCAGCCACGACGCCGTGCAGACGACGAACACGATGCCGAGGAACGGCAGATATTCCGCGACTTTCCGCTTCATGTGAGATCACGCTCCGCTCTCGCCTTGGCCAGCCGCCTGCGCTGCGGCTGGACGGTGTAGCGGGGGTCGCGGGCCGACTCCATCCCCGCCTGGAAGATCCCGAACCGGGTGCACGCCGACCCCGCCAGCAGCGCCGCGCCCGCCGCCATCGCGGCGACCCTGCTGCGCCGGCCCACGGTGGCCCCCGCGACCGCCCCCGCCACCGACAGCGCCTCGCCCAGCCGCAGCAGCCTGCTGCGCTTGAGCGGCTCGGCCAGCGGCCCCAGCCTGCGCTCCATGCGCAGCGCGGCCACGCACTCCACCGCCGCGCCCAGCACCGCCGCCCGCCGTGCCGGCCCCGCCTCGTCCAGCGGCGCGGCGAACATGCCGAGCCCGCCCGCCGAGGCCGTCGCCGACCCGGCGAACAGGAACGGCATCTCCCGGTAGCCCTCGTGCCAGGCCGGCACCGCCGTGTCGCTGATCAGCGCCGCCGTGTACGTCGCCACCGCCGGCCCCACCAGCCCCGCCCCCACGGTCGCCGCCCGGCCCACGCCCGGCGCCACCCCCGTGAGGCTCGCCGCCGCCGCGAGCCCGGCCTGCGGCCCGTACGCGCTCAGGAGCCACGTGCCGACGCTCATCGGCGAGGTCACCTTGAACACCCGCAGCATGTTGACGAACCGCTCGGGCCTGCCCAGGTCGTGGATGAGCGTGTACAGCGAGCCGCCCAGAGCGCACACCGCCCCCACCTTGCCCGCTCTGGCCAGGCGCGGCCTGCCGGTCAGCTCGGCGGCGGCGGCCAGCGTGGACGACGCGCCCGCCAGGCCGCCGAGGAACAGGTAGCCGGCGATGTCCGGCGCCTGCCAGGTCGGCTCGTTCAGCACCGGCCGCCCGTAGTAGGAGTCGAACTCCGCCTTCGGCACCAGCAGCCGCTCGCGCCTGCGGCCCGCCGAGCCCGGCGTCGCCTCGCGCTCGCCGCGCAGCTCCGCCGAGCCGTCCATCCGCACGTCGGTCTGGCTCATCAGCGCCGCCCTCCCCATGTCACCGCCGCGAGGCCGGCGACCAGGCCAAGCGCCGCCACGGCCGCGTGCCGCCACATCGACGGCAGGTCCCTGGTCGTCACCACCGGGTCCGGCGGCAGGCCGTACACCTCGGGCTCGTCCAGCAGCAGGAAGAACGCGCCCGTGCCGCCCACGCCGTCGTCCGGGTCGTGGCCGTACAGACGGGCCGACGTCGTGCCCGCCTCCCGCAGCTGCGCGAGCCGCCGATCGGCGCGCTCGCGCAGCTCGTCGAGGTCGCCGAACTGGATCGAGTCGGTCGGGCACGTCTTCGCGCAGGCCGGCTCCTCACCGGCGCCCAGCCGGTCGTAGCACATCGTGCACTTGGCCGCCGTGCCGCTCGTCTCGCGCTTGCCGATCACCCCGAACGGGCACGCCGGCACGCAGTAGCCGCAGCCGTTGCAGACGTCCTCCTGCACCACCACGGTGCCGAACTCGGTGCGGAACAACGACCCCGTCGGGCACACGTCGAGGCAGGCCGCGTGCGTGCAGTGCTTGCACACGTCGGAGGACATCAGCCAGCGGAAGTCCATGTCGCCGACGCCGGGCTCCTGGTGGCCGAGCGGCCTGCGCTGCTCCACGAACGCCACGTGCCGCCAGGTGTCGGCGCTCAGCCCCACCGTGTTGTCGTAGGACATGCCGGTGAACTCCATGCCGTCGTCCGGCACGCCGTTCCACTCCTTGCAGGCCACCTCGCACGCCTTGCAGCCGATGCAGATGCTGGTGTCGGTGAAGAAGCCGACCCTGCGCCCGTCGAGCTGCTCCCTCAGGTCGAAGGACACGGCTCACACCTCCGTTCCTGTGCGCTCGTCGATGCCGGCCCGCCGCTGGTACGCCTTCACCAGCTCGGGCAGCGCCGGACCCCGGGGACGGCGGCCCGGCCTGATGTCCGCCGACAGCGCCTTGACCTCCTGGATGTGCGAGTTGGGGTCGAGCGAGATCGACGACAGCTCGTTGGCCGCGTCACCCGTGACCACCCCGTTGGGCCCGAAGTGGAACGGCAGCCCGATCTGGTGCAGCACCCTCCCGTTCAGGTGCAGCGACGGGATGCGGTCGGTGACCAGCACCCGCGCCTCGATGGCATTGCGCGCCGTGATGATCGTCGCCCAGTCGCCGTGCACCAGCCCCCGCTCGGCCGCCAGCGCCGGCGACACCTCACAGAACATCGCCGGCTGCAGCTCCGACAGGTACGGCGTGAACCGGCTCATCCCGCCCGCCGTGAAGTGCTCGGTCAGCCGGTACGTCGTCACCACGTACGGATAGACCGACGCCCCCGGCTCGTCCCCGCTCGGCTGGTAGCGGTTGTGCTCGTGCGGATAGACCTTGCGCACCGGGCTGCGCTGCCGGCCGTACAGCGGGTTGACCACCGGAGAGTCCTGCGGCTCGTAGTGGGTGGGCAGCGGCCCGTCCACCACCCCGGTCGGCGCGAACAGCCAGCCCTTGCCGTCGGCCTGCATGATGAACGGGTCGATGCCCGACAGCGCCTCCACGCCCTGCGCGCCCGGCGGCGGCCGGTAGCCGGGGCTCTTGCCGGCCTCGAAGTCCGGCACGTCGTGGCCGGTCCAGCGCCGCGCCTCGTCGTCCCACCACACCAGCCGCTTGCGCTCGCTCCACGGGCTGCCGTCCGGCCGTGCCGAGGCCCGGTTGTAGAGGATGCGGCGGTTGGCCGGCCAGGCCCACGCCCACTCGGCGGAGATCCAGTCCTGCTCGGACGCCGGCTTGCGGCGGGCCGCCTGGTTGACGCCGTCGGCGTACACGCCGCAGTAGATCCAGCAGCCGCACGCGGTGGAGCCGTCGTCCTTGAGCGCGTGGTAGCCGGGCAGCGGGCCGCCCTGGGCGTCCCAGCCGTTGATCTCGGCCAGCACCGCCTCGGCCGACGGCTCCGCCGTCTCGCCCTCCACCGGGTAGTCCCAGGTGAGGTCGAGGACGGGCTGGTCCATCGGGTCCTGCGAGCCGGCCAGCTTGCGGCGGATGATGCGGCCGAGGTGGTACATGAACCACAGGTCGCTGCGGGCGTCGCCGTGCGGCTCGACCGCCTGGTGGTGCCACTGCAGCAGCCGGTTGGTGTTGGTGAAGCTGCCGCTCTTCTCGGTGTGGCTGGCCGCCGGCAGGAAGAACACCTCCGTACCGATGTCCTCCGTCTTCAGCTCGCCCGTCTCGATCTCCGGGCCGTCCTTCCACCAGGTGGCGCTCTCGATCAGGCTGAAGTCGCGCACCACCAGCCAGTCGAGGTTCGCCATGCCGAGCCGCTGCATCTTGGAGTTGGCCGACCCCACCGCCGGGTTCTCGCCCAGCAGGATGTAGCCCTTGCAGGCGCCCTCCAGCTGCGCCAGCACCGTGTCGTACGTGCTGTGCGAGCCGGTCAGCCTGGGCAGCCAGCCGAAGCGGTAGTCGTTGTCCGGCTGCGCCGACTCGCCCCACCACGCCTTGAGCAGGCTGATGAGGTAGGAGGGCATGTTGGCCCAGAAGCCCTTGTGCGGCGCGTCGGCCAGCAGGAAGTCGTGCAGCCGCTCGTTCTCGTGGGCGTGCGGCATCGGGATGTAGCCGGGCAGCAGGTTGAACAGCGTCGGCACGTCGCTGGAGCCCTGGATGCTGGCGTGCCCGCGCAGCGCCTGGATGCCGCCGCCCGGCCGGCCGATGTTGCCGAGCAGCAGTTGCAGGATGCTCGCCGCCCGGATGAACTGCGAGCCGTCGCTGTGCTGCGTCCAGCCCACCGCGTAGACGAACTCCGCCGTCTTGTCGGGCCCCGAGTTCTCGGTCAGGTGGCGGCAGACCTCCTCGAACAGGTGGCGCGGCACCCCGCACACCCGCTCCACCATCTCCGGCGTGTAGCGGGCGAAGTGGCGGCGCAGCACCTGCAGCACGCAGCGCGGGTGCCGCATCGTCTCGTCGCGCTGCGGCGACCCGTCCAGCGGCATCCCGGCGGAGCCCTGCACCTCGGGCCGGCCCGGCGGGGTGCGGCCCTCGCGCCGCTCGAAGTCGGCGTCCCGATCGCCCGACGCGGCGACCGTGGACATGCCCTCGTACTGCCAGGAGTCGGTGTCGTAGGTGCGGCTCTCCTCACCGAAGCCGGAGAACAGGCCGTCGAGGTCCTCGGCGTCGCGGAAGTCCTCGCGCAGGATGGTCGCGGCGTTGGTGTAGTTGACCACGTACTCGTGGAAGTACAGCTCGTTCTCCAGGACGTGGTTGATGATCGCGCCGAGGAAGGCCACGTCGGAGCCGGCCCTGATGGGCACGTGCACGTCGGCGACGGCGCTCGTCCTGGTGAAGCGGGGATCGACGTGGATGACGACCGCGCCGCGCGCCTTGGCCTCCATCACCCACTGAAAGCCCACGGGATGGCACTCGGCGAAGTTCGAGCCCTGGATGACCACGCAGTCGGAGTGCTGAAGGTCCTGCATGAACGTGGTGGCGCCGCCGCGCCCGAACGACGTGCCGAGCCCCACCACGGTCGAGCTGTGGCAGACGCGGGCCTGGTTCTCGATCTGCACCACGCCGAGCGCCGTCAGCAGCTTCTTGATGAGGTAGTTCTCCTCGTTGTCCAGCGTCGCGCCGCCCAGGCTGGCGATGCCCATGGTCCGCGCGGTGCGCCGCCCGCCGTGCTCCCACTCCCACGTCTCGCGGCGGGTCGCGATGATCCGGTCGGCGATCATCTCCATCGCCGTGCCCAGGTCGATCTCCTGCCAGCCGGCCCCGCCCGGCGGCCGGTAGAGCGCCTTGTGCATGCGGCCTTCGCCGGTGGTGAGCTGGAGACTGGCCGCGCCCTTCGGGCACAGCCGGCCCAGGCTGATGGGGGAGTCGGGGTCGCCCTCGATCTGGATGACCTTCTCGTCCCGCACGTACACGTTCTGGCCGCAGCCCACCGCGCAGTACGGGCAGACCGACTTCACCACCCGGTCGGCCGTCGTCGTACGGGCCCGCAGCGCCTCCGTCTTGGCCGACCTGGCCGCCGGACCCCGTGCCGTGCGGTCCGCCCTCGTGAGCTGCCGCAGCAGCGGCCACGCGAGATCCATGGCATCCCCCCGATGTCCCCGGCCCGAGTCCTGCCCTGGACAGGCCGGAGGAAAACCGGCAGGTCAGGACAGCCGGGAGGCCGCCTCGTCCCAGGCGCGCAGGTCGCCGGACGGCTCGTAGCGGCGCAGCGGCTGCGTCCCGGCGATCAGCGCGCGCATCTCGCCGAGGTCGGAGACGAGCCCGGCCGCGCGCGCCTGCACCAGCACGTTGCCGAACGTGGTCGCCTCGGCGGGCCCGGCCACCACGGGCAGCCCGCAGGCGTCGGCGGTGAACCGGCACAGCAGCTCGTTCCGCGACCCGCCGCCCACGAGGTGCACCACCTCGACGTCGCGGCCGGACAGCTCCATCGCCTGCCGCACCGCCGTCCTGTGCCCGATCGCCAGGCTCTCCAGCACGCACCGCACGTAGCCGGCGGGGGAGAAGGGCGGCCGCTGGCCGGTGCGGCGGCACTCGGCGGCGATCCTGGCCGGCATGTCGCCCGGCGGCAGGAAGACCGGCTCGTCCGGGTTGACCACGGCGGCGAACGGCGGCTCCTGAGCCGCGGCGGCCAGCAGCTCGCCCAGGTCGGAGCCGGGCCAGGCGCGCAGGCACTCCTGCAACAGCCACAAACCCATGACGTTGCGCAGGTAGCGGACGGTGCCGTCGATGCCGGCCTCGTTGGTGAAGTTCGCCGCCCGGCTCTCGGGGGTCAGCACCGGGCCGGGCAGCTCGACGCCGGCCAGCGACCAGGTGCCGCAGGAGACGTACGCGAAGGCGGAGCCGGCGGCGGGCACAGCGGCGGGCACAGCGGCGACGGCGGATGCGGTGTCGTGCGAGCCGACCGCCCTGACCGGCGCCGACCAGCCGATCTCGGCGGCCACGTCACGCCGCAGCCCGCCCACCGCGTCGCCGGGGTCGCGCAGCGGCGGCAGGATGCCCGCGGGCAGCCCGAGCTGCTTGACCAGCGGTAACGCCCACGACCTCGTGCGGACGTCGAGCAGCCCCGTGGTGGAGGCGTTGGTCACCTCGGCGCCGATCTCGCCGGTCAGCCAGTAGCCGATCAGATCGGGGATCAGCAGCATCGTGGCGGCGTCGTCGAGCCGGTCGGCCAGCAGCTGGTAGAGGGTGTTGAACGGCAGCACCTGCAGGCCGTTCACGTCGTACAGGGCCTCGGCGCCGACCGCCCGCGCCACCTGCTCGGGCACGCCGCGTGTGCGGTCGTCGCGGTAGTGCACCGGGTTGCCCAGCATGTTTCCCGACGCGTCGAGCAGCGCGTAGTCGACGGCCCACGAGTCGACCCCGATGGAGGAGACGGGCCCCGCCGCGCGCAGCCCGGTCAGGATCTCCCGGTAGAGGCCGAGCACGTCCCAGTAGAGGCGGTCCGCCACGCGTACGGGACCGTTGGGGAAGCGGTGGGCCTCGGTCAGAGTCAGCCCGTCGGACAGGTCGGCGAGCATCACCCGCCCGCTGCTTGCCCCCAGGTCGACGGCGGCGAAACGGCGGCTCGTCCTGCTCATTGCGTGGACTCCCTGGCGACGAGCTCAGGCTGGAACATGATGTGCTGGTGCGCGTGCGTGTCGGGGTTGTCGCACTCGTCCAGCAGCAGCTCGGTGGCGATGCGCCCGAGCTGGTACGTCGGCTGCCGCATCGAGGTGAGCGACACCGTCGAGGCGGCGGCGAAGTCGATGTCGTCGTAGCCCATGAGCACGACGTCCTCGGGCACCCGCACCCCTGAGCGCAGCAGCGCGCGCAGCACGCCGAGCGCGAGCAGGTCGTTGGCGCAGAAGACGGCCTCGGGCAGCCCGGCGGCGGCCAGCTCGCCGGCCGCCTTCTCGCCGGCCTTGGCGGTCATCGTGGCCGCCTCGACCACCCGCAGCGCGGCGGGGTCGAGCCCGGCGCCGGTCATGGCCATCTTGGCGCCCTCGCGGCGCTCCACGCACTGGCGGATGGTCAGCGGCCCCGTCACGTACGCGAGGCTGCGCGCGCCCTTGCCGAGCAGGTGGGCCACGGCCGCGCGGCCGCCCGCGACGTCGTCCACGGCCACCGCGCACTGGTCGGGCCGGTGGGCGGGATGGTCGACCAGCACCACGCTGATGCCGTGCTCGCGCAGCCGGTCGAGCCTGGCAGGGTCCTCGCCCGAGGGGGTGATGAGCACGCCGCGCACCCGGTGCTCGGCCAGCACGCGCAGGTTGCGGTCCTCCTTGTCGGTGGAGCCCGCCGAGTTGCCGAGGATCACCGCGTAGCCGAGCTCGCTGGCGACGTCCTCGACGCCGGCGGCGACCTCGGTGAAGAACGGGTTGCCGATGTCGATCACGCTCAGGCCGATCGTCCTGCTGTGCCCGGCGCGCAGCGTGGAGGCCGAGCCGTGCCGGACGAACCCCAGCTCGCTGATGGCGGCCTCCACCCGCTCCCGGGTGGCGGGCGCGACTTTGCCCGGCCGGTTCAGTACGTTGGAGACCGTGCCCGGGGAGACGCCGGCGAGTGCGGCGACGTCCTTGATGCTGACCATGGCCATGAAGAGCAATTAAAACGTACAAACGTGCGCTTGGCCAGTCGCGCCCCCGCTAGGAGCGCCAGTCTCCGCCACAAGTCGCCGCCGATTGAGCGGTGAGACGAAAAACGTTCAACCAAAATCGCCCCGCGAGGCGACGCGCCGCGCCCGCGCGCGTGGACACCACCGCCCGACGAGGACCGCCACCCGGCCTGAGCAGCGGCGACCATCGCAAGGCGCTTGACGGGACTTGTGCCTCGCGCTGTGGAAACGTTTTAATCCCCAGGTACACCACCCATCGAAAGGCAGGCTTCATGCCGGATGTCATCGCGTACGGCGGCGACTGGAACCCCGAGCAGTGGCCCGAGGAGATCTGGGAACAGGACGTCGCGCTGATGCGTGAGGCCGGCGTCAACAGGGTCAGCCTCGGCATCTTCTCCTGGTCCCTGCTCGAACCCGTCGAAGGCGTCTTCGACTTCGGCCGGCTCGACCGGGCGATGGACCTGCTGGCCGCGAACGGCATCCGGGCCAACCTGGCCACCCCCACCGCCTCGCCGCCGCCCTGGTTCGGCGACGCCTACCCCGAGGCGCTGCCGGTGGACGCCGACGGCCGGCGGCTGCACCACGGCAGCAGGCAGGGCTTCTGCCCCAGTTCGCCGATCTACCGGGAGAAGGCGCTGCGCATCGCCGAGCAGGTGGCCTTGCGCTACCGCGAGCACCCCGCGCTGGCCCTGTGGCACGTGCACAACGAGTACGGCTGTCACAACGCCCGCTGCTACTGCGACGCCTCCGCCGCCGCCTTCCGCGCCTGGCTGCGCTCCCGCTACGCCACGCTCGACGAGCTCAACGACGCCTGGGGCACCGCGTTCTGGTCGCAGCACTACAGCGACTGGGCGCAGATCCTGCCGCCGCGCGCCACCCCCAGCCTCCCCAACCCCGGCCAGCTGCTCGACTTCCGCAGGTTCAGCTCCGACGCCCTGGTCGAGCTCTACCTGGCCGAGCGCGACCTGCTCAGGCAGCTCACCCCCGGCGTGCCCGCCACCACCAACCTCATGGCCGGCGCCCACTGGGACATGGACTGCTGGGCCTTCGCCGCCGAGCTGGACGTCGTCTCCACCGACCACTACCTCATCGGCGCCCGCCCCGAGCCGCACATCGACCTGGCCTTCGCCGCCGACTACGCCCGCTCGCTCAACGGCGGCCGGCCCTGGCTGCTCATGGAGCACTCCACCAGCGCCGTCAACTGGCAGCAGCCGCGCAACCTCGCCAAGACGCCCGGCGAGCTGCGCCGCAACTCACTCGCCCACCTCGCGCGGGGCGCCGACGGCATCATGTTCTTCCAGTGGCGCCAGTCCAGGGCGGGCGCCGAGAAGTGGCACTCGGCGATGCTGCCGCACGCCGGTCCCGACACCAAGGTCTTCCGCGCGGTGAAGGCGCTCGGCGCCGAGCTGGACGGGCTCGCCGAGGTGGCGGGCAGCCGGGTCGAGGCCGAGGTGGCGCTGCTCGTCGACCACTCCAGCGTGTGGGCCCAGGACCACCCCGCCCAGCCCAGCTCGGAGCTCGACCCGGTGGAGGAGGCCAAGCGCTGGCACGCGGCACTCTGGCGGGCCGGAGTGACCTGCGACATCGCGCACCCCGAGGGCGATCTCAGCGCGTACCGGCTGGTGCTGGTGCCGCAGCTCTACCTGGTGAGCGACGCGGGGGCGGCCAACCTGGAGGCGTTCGTACGGCGGGGCGGGGTCGTGCTGGTGGGGCCGTACAGCGGGGTCGTGGACGAGCACGACCGGGTGCGGCTCGGCGGCTACCCGGGCGCCTGGCGGGAACTGCTCGGCGTGAGCGTCGAGGAGTTCTTCCCGCTGGCCGCGCCGATCCGGCTGGCGTCGGGCGCGACGGGCCGGGCCTGGAGCGAGGCGGCGCGGGTCACGACGGCGAAGGTGCTGGACACGTACGCGAGCGGGGAGCCCGCCTGGACCCGCAACGAGTTCGGTGACGGCGCCGCCCACTACCTGACGACCCTGCTCGACGACGCCGCGCTGGCCGAGGTCGTCGCCACCGTGTGCGGCGAGTCGGGCGTCACGCCCGCCGCCACGGCGGAGCCGGGCGTCGAGGTGGTCCGCCGCGCGCACGAGGACGGCCGCTCGTTCCTGTTCGCGATCAACCACACCGCCGCCGACGCCACGGTGACCACCCGCGACGGCCGCACCGTGACGGTCGCGGCCGGCGACGTCGCCGTGATGCGGGGTTGATGCGGGTTGATGGGGGGTTGAAACGTGTCAGCGCCCTGGTCGGGCCTGGTCGGGCCTGGTCGGGCCCTGCCTTCCGAGGCCGGGGCCTGACCGCGCATTGACAGCGGGCAACGGGAATCATAGTTTCCTGCACAGAGAATTAAAACGTTTTGAAAGGAGTGTCAGTGCAACGCGTCTGCTTCCTGCTGAAAGTCCGCCCGGAGCGGCTGGCGGAATATCGCGAGCGGCACCGCGACGTCTGGCCGGAGATGCGCGCGGCGCTGTCACGCACCGGCTGGCACAACTACTCGCTCTTCCTCAGGGACGACGGCCTGCTCGTCGGCTACCTGGAGACCGACGACTTCGAGGCCGCCAAGAAGGCGATGGCCGAGACCGAGGTCAACGCCCGCTGGCAGGCGGAGATGGCGCCGTTCTTCGAGGACCTCGACGGCCGGCCCGACGAGGGCATGACACCGCTGACCGAAGTGTTCCACCTGGACTGATCGGGGAGTAATGACTGACATCAAGGCCGTGCTGCGGGCGCAGCACATCGAGACGCCGTCCTGGGCCTACGGCAACAGCGGCACCCGGTTCAAGGTGTTCGCGCAGCAGGGCGTGCCGCGCGACCCGTACGAGAAGCTCGCCGACGCCGCCCAGGTGCACGCCCACACCGGCATCGCCCCCACGGTCGCCCTGCACATCCCGTGGGACAAGGTGGACGACTACGCCGACCTGGCCAGGCACGCCCGCGAGCTGGGCGTCGGCATCGGCGCCATCAACTCCAACGTCTTCCAGGACGACGACTACATGCTGGGCAGCGTCACCAACCCCGACGCCCGCGTCCGCCGCAAGGCCACCGACCACCTGCTCGAGTGCGTCGACATCATGGACGCCACCGGCTCCGGCACGCTCAAGCTGTGGTTCTCCGACGGCATCAACTACCCGGGCCAGGACGACATCAGGGCCCGCCAGGACCGCCTGGCCGAGTCGCTCGCCGAGGTCTACGACCGGCTCGGCGACGGCCAGCGCTTCCTGCTGGAGTACAAGCTGTTCGAGCCCGCCTTCTACGCCACCGACGTGCCCGACTGGGGCACCGCGTACGCCCACTGCGTCAGGCTCGGCCCGAAGGCCCAGGTCGTCGTGGACACCGGCCACCACGCGCCGGGCACCAACATCGAGTTCATCGTGGCGTTCCTGCTGCGCGAGGGCAAGCTCGGCGGCTTCGACTTCAACTCCCGCTTCTACGCCGACGACGACCTGATGGTCGGCGCCGCCGACCCGTTCCAGCTCTTCCGCATCATGTATGAGGTCGTGCGCGGCGGCGGGCTCGGCCCCGAGGCGGGCGTGGCGTTCATGCTCGACCAGTGCCACAACATCGAGCCCAAGATCCCGGGCCAGATCCGCTCGGTCATGAACGTGCAGGAGGCCACCGCCAAGGCGCTGCTGGTCGACCGCGACGCGCTGACCGCCGCCCAGGCCGCGGGCGACGTGCTGGGCGCCAACGCCGTCTTCATGGACGCCTTCAACACCGACGTACGGCCGCTGCTCGCGGAGCTGCGCGAGGAGATGGGCCTGGCGCCCGACCCGATGGCCGCCTACGCGAAGTCCGGATACTTCGAGAAGATCGCCGCCGAGCGCATCGGCGGCCAGCAGGCCGGCTGGGGGGCCTGAACCGTCATGTCCAACGTCATCAACGAGCTGCTCGACCGCTCGCACCGCCTGGGCTCCGACCCGCGCAACACCAACTACGCCGGCGGCAACACCTCCGCCAAGGGCGCCGCGCCCGACCCGGTCACCGGGGCCGACGTCGAGCTGCTGTGGGTCAAGGGCTCCGGCGGCGACCTCGGCACGCTCAAGGAGTCCGGCCTCGCCGTGCTCCGCCTCGACCGGCTGCGCGCGCTCAAGGACGTCTACCCGGGCGTCGAGCGCGAGGACGAGATGGTCGCCGCGTTCGACTACTGCCTGCACGGCAGGGGCGGCGCCGCCCCGTCGATCGACACCGCCATGCACGGCCTGGTCGAGGCCGCCCACGTCGACCACCTGCACCCCGACGCGGGCATCGCGCTGGCCGCCGCCGCCGACGGCGAGGAGCTGACCGGGCGCGTCTTCGGCGACCGCGTGGTGTGGGTGCCGTGGCGCCGGCCCGGCTTCCAGCTCGGCCTCGACATCGCCGCCATCAAGGACGCCAACCCGCAGGCCATCGGCTGCATCCTCGGCGGGCACGGCATCACCGCGTGGGGCTCGACCTCGCAGGAGTGCGAGGAGCGCTCGCTGGAGATCATCCGCACGGCTGAGGCGTACCTGGCCGAGCACGGCCGCCCCGACCCGTTCGGCCCGGTCGTCCACGACACGCTGCCCGAGGCCGAGCGGCACGCGCGGGCCGCCGCGCTGTTCCCGATCGTGCGCGGCCTGGCCTCCACCGACGTGCGCGTGGTCGGCCACTACACCGACACGCCCGAGGTGCTCGACTTCGTGGCGCGGGCCGAGCACCCGAGGCTGGCGGCGCTGGGCACGTCCTGCCCCGACCACTTCCTGCGCACGAAGGTCGCGCCGCTGGTGCTCGACCTGCCGCCGGAGGCGCCGCTGGAGCAGGCCGCCGAGCGGCTGCGCGAGCTGCACGCCGCCTACCGCGCCGACTACACCGCCTACTACGAGCGGCACGCCGAGCCGAACTCGCCGCCCATGCGCGGCGCCGACCCGGCGATCGTGCTGGTGCCCGGCGTCGGCATGTTCTCCTTCGGCAAGGACAAGCAGACCGCCCGGGTGGCCGGCGAGTTCTACGTCAACGCCATCAACGTCATGCGCGGCGCCGAGTCCGTCTCCAGCTACGCCCCCATACCCGAGTCGGAGAAGTTCCGCATCGAGTACTGGGAGCTGGAGGAGGCCAAGCTCCGCCGCATGCCCAAGCCGAAGCCGCTGGCCACCAGGGTCGCGCTGGTCACCGGCGGCGGCTCGGGCATCGGCGCGGCCACCGCGCGCCGGCTGGCCGCCGAGGGCGCCTGCGTGATCGTGGCCGACCGCGACCTCGCCGCCGCCGAGAAGGTGGCCGCCGAGATCGGCGGGCACGCCCACCGGGCCTCCGACGTCGCCGTGGCGGTCGGCGTGGACGTCACCTCCGAGGAGCAGATCGCCGCCGCCGTACGCGCGGGCGTGCTCGCCTTCGGCGGCGTGGACCTGGTCGTCAACAACGCCGGCCTGTCGCTGTCGCGCTCGCTGCTGGAGACCACGGTCTCCGACTGGGACCTGCAGCACGACGTCATGGCGCGGGGCTCGTTCCTGGTCTCCAGGGAGACCGCCAAGGTCATGATCGACCAGGGCATGGGCGGCGACGTCGTCTACATCTCCTCCAAGAACTCCGTCTTCGCCGGCCCCAACAACGTCGCGTACGGCGCCGCCAAGGCCGATCAGGCCCACCAGGTCCGGCTGCTCGCGGCCGAGCTGGGCGCCCACGGCATCCGGGTCAACGGCGTCAACCCCGACGGCGTTGTGCGCGGCTCCGGCATCTTCGCCTCAGGGTGGGGCGCGAACCGGGCGGCCGTGTACGGCGTGGAGGAGGAGAGGCTGGGCGAGTTCTACGCCCAGCGCACGCTGCTCAAGCGCGAGGTGCTGCCCGAGCACGTGGCGGCGGCCGTCTTCGCGCTCACGGGCGGCGAGCTGACCCACACCACCGGCCTGCACATCCCGGTGGACGCCGGCGTCGCCGCCGCGTTCCTGCGCTGATCAGCGCTGATTCCGGTGGGGTGAGCGAAGCCCCGGGCCGTACGGCTCGGGGCTTTTTACGTGTGGCCAACCGGAAAACGGACAAGAACTGGTGCATGGCTTGCATCGGGCCCGCATGTTTTCGGCACCCAAAGGCGGGGTGACAAGTCTCACGATACGGTCAATAGTCCCAGCCTGGCTTGCATGCTCATCCTCTAGAGTGCATCATCTTCACAAGCAAGGTCATAAGCTATGATGCATATTCATGCAGCAGGAGGAAGTTGAATGAGGGCAGCGATCGCGGGAGCCAGTGGCTACGCGGGAGGGGAGCTGCTCCGCCTCCTCCTCGCTCATCCCGAGTTCGAGATCGGCGCGCTCACCGCCGCCTCCAGCGCCGGCACCAGGCTCGGCGCCCATCACCCCCACCTCGCCCCGCTGGCCGACCGCGTCATCTCCGAGACCACGGCCGAGGAGCTCGGGGCGCACGACGTGGTCTTCCTGGCCCTGCCGCACGGCCATTCCGCCGCCGTCGCCGCCCAGCTCGGCGACGAGACGCTGGTGGTCGACTGCGGCGCCGACCACCGTCTCGCCGACCCCGCCGCCTGGCAGGAGTTCTACGGCGGCGAGCACGCCGGCACCTGGCCCTACGGCCTGCCCGAGCTGCCCGGCCAGCGCAAGGTGCTCATGGGCGCCACCCGCATCGCGGTCCCCGGCTGCTACCCGACCTCCGTGCTGCTCGCCCTCGCCCCCGCCTACGCCGCCGGCCTGGCCGGACCCGACGTCGTCGTGGTCGCCGCCAGCGGCACCAGCGGAGCCGGCAAGTCGCTCAAGCCCCACCTGCTCGGCAGCGAGGTCATGGGCTCGGTCAGCGCCTACGGCGTGGGCGGCGTCCACCGCCACACCCCCGAGATGGAGCAGGGCCTGTCGGCCGTCGCCGGGCAGCAGGTCCGCGTCTCGTTCACGCCGACGCTGGCCCCCATGAGCCGCGGCATCCTCGCCACCTGCACCGCGCCGGCCGCCCCTGGGCTCACCAAGGAGGCGCTGCGCACCGCGTACGAGGTCGCGCTCAAGGACGAGCCCTTCGTCCGCCTGCTGCCCGAGGGCACCTGGCCGGCCACCTCCATGACCTACGGCGCCAACACCGCCGCACTCCAGGTGACGCTCGACGAGCGCGCGGGCCGCGTGGTCGCCGTCATCGCCATCGACAACCTCACCAAGGGCACGGCCGGAGGCGCGATCCAGAGCGTCAACCTCGCCCTCGGCCTGCCGGAAGAGCTCGGCCTCCCCACGACAGGAGTTGCTCCGTGAGAGAGCGCAGCGAAGCAAGCAGCAAGCACGGGTGCCCGGCATCCCTGCCGAAGGCAGGGGAGGAGGCATGAGCGTGACCGCCCCTCTGGGCTTCAGAGCCGCCGGCGTCGCCGCCGGCATCAAGTCCGGCGGCTCCCGTGACCTGGCACTCGTCGTCAACGACGGGCCGAGCCGCGCCGCCGCGGGCGTCTTCACCGCCAACCGCGTGCAGGCCGCCCCCGTGCTGTGGTCGCGCCAGGTCCTGTCCGGCGGCCGGCTGCGCGCCGTCGTGCTCAACTCCGGCGGCGCCAACGCCTGCACCGGTCCCGAGGGCTTCCAGGACACCCACGCCACCGCCGAGAAGGTGGCCGAGGTGCTCGACGACTCCGCGGGCGAGGTGGCCGTGTGCTCCACCGGCCTCATCGGCGAGCGGCTGCCCATGGACGCGCTGCTGTCCGGCGTCGAGACCGCGGCGGGCCAGCTCTCCCGCGACGGCGGCCTGGCCGCCGCCGACGCCATCCGCACCACCGACACCGTCTCCAAGATCTCCTTCAAGCGCGGCAGCGGCTACATGGTCGGCGGCATGGCCAAGGGCGCCGGCATGCTCGCCCCCGCCCTGGCCACCATGCTCTGCGTGATCACCACCGACGCCGAGGTCAGCGCGGAAGAGCTCGACACCGTGCTGCGCGCGGCCACCTCCAAGACCTTCGACCGGCTCGACACCGACGGCTGCATGTCCACCAACGACACCATGCTGCTGCTGGCCAGCGGCGCCGCCGAGGTGCGTCCCGACCTCGCCGAGTTCGAGGAGCGGGTCACCGAGGTCTGCGCCGACCTCGCCAGGCAGCTGCTCGTGGACGCCGAGGGCGCGTCCAAGGCGATCGCCATCGAGGTGGTCGGCGCCGCCGACGAGGACGACGCCGTCAAGGTCGGCCGGGCGGTCGCCCGTTCCAACCTGCTGAAGTGCGCCATCCACGGCGAGGACCCCAACTGGGGCCGCGTGCTCGCCGCCGTCGGCACCACCGACGCCGAGTTCGAGCCCGACCGGCTCAACGTCGCCATCAACGGCATCTGGATCTGCCGCGGCGGCGCCGTCGGCGACGACCGCTCCAAGGTGGACATGCGTCCCCGCGACGTCACCATCACCATCGACCTGTCGGCGGGGCCGCACACCGCGACCGTGCACACCACCGACCTGACCGCCGACTACGTCCACGAGAACTCGGCGTACTCCTCATGAGACTCACCACCGCGCAGAGCAAGGCCCAGGCGCTCATCGAGGCACTGCCCTGGCTCACCCGCTTCCACGGCGCCACCATCGTCGTCAAGTACGGCGGCAACGCCATGACCGACGAGTCGCTCAAGCACCGCTTCGCCGAGGACGTCGTCTTCCTGCACCACGCCGGCCTGCGCCCGGTCGTGGTGCACGGCGGCGGCCCGCAGATCAGCAGCGCCCTCGACAAGCTCGGCATCGAGTCCACCTTCACCGCCGGGCTGCGGGTCACCACCCCCGAGGCCATGCAGGTCGTCAGGATGGTGCTCACCGGCCAGGTCAACCGCGAGATCGTCGGCATGGTCAACCACCACGGCCCGTTCGCCGTCGGCATGTCCGGCGAGGACGCCCATCTGTTCACCGCCGTGCGCAAGCACGCCCTCGTCGACGGCGAGCCCGTCGACATCGGCCAGGTCGGCGAGATCATCAAGGTCGAGCCGGGCGCCGTGCGCGCGCTGCTCGACGACGGGCGCATCCCCGTCGTCTCCAGCGTCGCCAGAGGCGACGACGGCGAGATCTACAACGTCAACGCCGACACCGCAGCCGCCGCGCTCGCCGTGGCGCTCGAAGCGCACAAGCTGATCGTGCTGACCGACGTCGAGGGCCTCTACGCCAACTGGCCCGACGACACCGACGTCATCGACCAGCTCACCGCCGACGAGCTGGCCACCCTGATGCCCACCCTGTCCAGCGGCATGGTCCCGAAGATGGAGGCGTGCCTGACGGCCGTCCAGGGCGGGGTGCCGCAGGCCCACGTCCTCGACGGCCGCGTGCCCCACTCGCTGCTGCTGGAGATCTTCACCAATGAAGGAATCGGAACGATGGTGATCCCGTCATGAACCTGCACGAGCGCTTCGGCAACGCCTTCATGCCCAACTACGGCGTCCCGCCGATCGCGCTGGCCCGCGGCGAGGGCACCCGCGTCTGGGACGCCGACGGCAGGCCCTATCTCGACTTCATCGCCGGCATCGCCACCAGCTCGCTCGGCCACGCCCACCCGGCGCTGGTCGAGGCGGTCTCCCGGCAGGTCGCCACCATCGCCCACACCAGCAACCTCTTCCTGCACGAGCCCGAGGTGCGCCTGGCCGAGAAGCTGCTCGACCTGCTCAACGCGCCCGCCCGCGTCTTCTTCGCCAACTCCGGCACCGAGGCCAACGAGGCCGCCTACAAGCTGGCGCTCAAGTACGGCCGCCGCGAGGGCCGCTCCTACTTCGTGGCCGCCGAGAACGGCTTCCACGGCCGAACCATCGGCGCCCTGTCGCTGACCGGCAAGCCCTCCATCCGCGACCAATTCGGACCGTTCCCGGTGGACGTGCGCTTCGTCCCGTACGGCGACGCCGCAGCACTCAAGGAGGCCGTCACCGGCGACTGCATCGCGGTCTTCCTGGAGCCCACCCAGGGCGAGGCCGGCGTCGTGCCGCCGCCCGAGGGCTACTTCGAGGCCGCCCGCGAGATCTGCGACTCCACCGGCGCGCTGCTGGTCGCCGACGAGATCCAGTCGGCCATCGGCCGCACCGGCCACTGGTTCGCCCACCAGGCCGAAGGCGTCACCCCCGACATCGTCACCCTCGCCAAGGGCCTCGGCGGCGGGCTGCCCATCGGCGCCTGCATCGGCTTCGGCGAGATCGGCAGCCTGTTCGAGAAGGGCGACCACGGCTCCACGTTCGGCGGCAACCCGGTCTCGTGCGCCGCCGCGCTGGCCGTGCTCGACACCCTCGACCTCGACCACGTCAAGTCCGTCGCCGCCCGGCTGCGCACCGGCCTCGAGTCCGCTAGCCACCCGCTGCTCAAGGGCGTCCGCGGCCGCGGCCTGTGGCTGGCCGCCGTGCTCGCCGAGCCGCGCTCGGCGCAGGTGCAGCAGGCCGCCGCCGACGCCGGCTTCCTGGTCAACGCGCTGCAGCCGGACGCCGTACGCATCGCGCCGCCCCTCGTGGTGAGCGCGGACGAGGTCGACGCGTTCGTCGCCGCGTTCCCGTCGATCCTCGCGGAGGCGGCGAAGTGAGCACCAGGCACTTCCTGCGCGACGACGACCTGAGCCCCGCCGAGCAGGCCGAGGTCCTCGACCTGGCCGCCGCGATGAAGAAGGACCGCTTCGGTTACCGCCCCTTCGAGGGGCCGCGGACCGTCGCCGTGCTGTTCGACAAGCCGTCGGCCAGGACCCGCGTCTCCTTCCACACCGGCATCGGCGAGCTGGGCGGCCTGCCGCTGGTCGTCGACAACGTCTCGGTCCTCATGGGCCGCGGCGAGCCGGCCGCCGACATCGCCCGCGTGCTCGACCGCCAGGTGGCCGCCATCGTCTGGCGCACCACCGGCCAGGAGCTCATCGAGGAGATGGCCGCGCACTCCAGGGTGCCCGTCGTCAACGCGCTCACCGACGACTTCCACCCCTGCCAGATCCTCGCCGACCTGCAGACCGTGCGCGAGCGGCTCGGCCGCACCGCCGGCCTCACCTTCACCTACCTCGGCGACGGCGCCAACAACATGGCGCACTCCTACCTGCTCGGCGGCGCCACGGCCGGCATGCACGTCCGCATCGCCGCGCCCGCCGGCTACCAGCCCGACGCCGTCATCCTCGACCAGGCCGCGGCCATCGCCGCCAAGACCGGCGGATCGGTCATCGCGCTGACCGACACCGAGGCCGCGGTCCAGGGCGCCCACGTCGTCGCCACCGACACCTGGGTCTCGATGGGCCAGGACGGCAAGGAGCAGCGCGTCGCCGCGCTCAAGCCGTACCAGGTGAACGACGAGCTGCTCGAACACGCCGCGTCCGACGCGATCGTGCTGCACTGCCTGCCCGCCTACCGCGGGCTGGAGATCACCGAAGAGGTGCTCGAAGGACCCCGCAGCGTCGTGTGGGACCAGGCCGAGAACCGCCTGCACGCCCAGAAGGCGCTGCTGCACTGGCTGGTGTCCCGGCGATGATCCCGATGACCAAGGCGGCCCGGCAGGCGAAGATCACCGAGCTGCTGCAGCGCAAGGCCGTACGCTCCCAGCCCGAGCTGGCCAAGCTGCTGTCCGAGAGCGGGGTCGAGGTCACCCAGGCCACGCTCTCCCGCGACCTCGACGAGCTCGGCGCGCTCAAGCTGCGCGCCGACGACGGCTCGCTCGTCTACGCGCTGCCCGGCGAGGGCGGCGGCCGCATCCCGCTCGCCCGCCTCGGCACCGGCGAGACACCCGCCGCCCGGCTGCACCGCATCGCCGAAGAGCTGCTGGTCGGCGCCGAGGCGTCGGCCAACCTGGTCATCGTGCGCACGCCGCCGGGCGCCGCGCAGTTCCTCGCCTCCGCCATCGACCACGCCGACTGGGAGTCCATCCTCGGCACGGTGGCGGGCGACGACACCATCCTGGTCATCAGCCGCGACCCCAGCGGCGGGCAGGCCGTCGCCGACGCACTGCTCAAGGTCGCCGACCGGCGCGCCTAACCCCCGGACGCCCGCCCGCGGCTAGGATCGCGGCGGCCCACGAGGCGACCCGACGCCAAGCTGGACCGACTTGCACTAAGGTCGCGCAGGAGCTCGGGGGGAGCGCGCGAGGGCACGCCCGGCCACCGATGCCGGGACCACCGGCGCGGGCGCGTCCAGCGAAAACGTATATGGAGGACACAACGGTGAGTGATGGCAAGCCGATGCGGCTGTGGGGCGGACGCTTCGAGAGCGGCCCGTCCGACGCGCTGGCCCGGCTGTCGGTGAGCGTGCACTTCGACTGGCGGCTGGTGCCGTACGACCTGGCGGCGTCCAGGGCGCACGCCCGCGTGCTGCACCGGGCGCAGCTCCTGACCCACGAGGAGCTCGAGCGCATGATCGGCGCGCTCGACGACCTCGAGCAGGCCTGCAAGGACGGTGAGTTCCGCCCGACGGTCGCCGACGAGGACGTGCACACCGCGCTCGAACGCGGCCTGCTCGAACGGCTCGGCTCGCTCGGCGGCAAGCTGCGCGCCGGCCGTTCGCGCAACGACCAGATCGCCACCGACCTGCGGCTCTACCTCCGCGACCACGCCCGCTCGATCGTCTCCCGCCTGGTCGAGCTGGAGACCGCGCTCATGGCGCAGGCCGAGCAGCACGCCGAGACCGCCGCGCCCGGCATGACCCACCTGCAGCACGCGCAGCCCGTCTCGTTCGGCCACCAGCTGCTGGCCCACGTGCACGCCTTCGCCCGCGACATCGACCGGCTCACCGACTGGGACAAGCGCGCCGCGATCTCCCCGCTCGGCTCCGGCGCCCTGGCCGGCTCGTCGCTGCCGCTCGACCCGCAGGCCGTGGCCGAGGAGCTGGGCTTCTCCGCCGCCGCGCCCAACTCGATGGACGCCGTCGCCGACCGCGACTTCGCCGCCGAGTTCCTCTTCGACGCCGCCATGATCGGCGTGCACCTGTCGCGGCTGGGCGAGGAGATCGTCCTGTGGGCCTCGCAGGAGTTCCGCTGGATCGAGATGGACGACGCCTACTCCACCGGCTCGTCGATCATGCCGCAGAAGAAGAACCCCGACGTGGCCGAGCTGGCCCGCGGCAAGTCGGGCCGCCTCATCGGCAACCTGATGTCGCTGCTCACCACGCTCAAGGGCCTGCCGCTGACCTACAACCGCGACCTGCAGGAGGACAAGGAGCCGGTCTTCGACGCCGTCGACACCCTGCTGCTGGTGCTGCCCGCCATGGCCGGCCTGGTCGCCACCATGCGCGTCAACACCGCCCGCATGGAGGCCTCCGCCCCCGACGGCTACGCCCTCGCCACCGACCTGGCCGAGCTGCTGGTGCGGCGCGGGGTGCCGTTCCGCGAGGCGCACGAGGCCGTCGGCCATCTTGTCGTCTGGTGCCAGGTCAACGACAAGGACCTCGGCGAGTTGACCGACGACGAGCTCGGCAAGGTCTCGCCCCACCTGACCCCCGACGTGCGCGACGTGCTCAGCGTGCCCGGCGCCCTCGCGGCCCGCAAGGCCCACGGCGGCACCGCGCCCGACCGCGTACGCGACCAGCTCATCGCCCTCCGCGAGGCGGTCGACGCTCAGGCGGCATGGGCAGCGGGCAGCTGAGCTCCGCACCGCTGCCGCGGAGCTTCTTCGACCGGCCGTCCCACGAGGTCGCGCCCGACCTGCTCGGGCGCGTGCTCGTGCACGGATCGGTCGCCGTACGCCTGACCGAGGTCGAGGCGTACGGCGGCCCCGGTGAGGATCCGGCCGCCCACACCTACCGCGGCAAGACCCCGCGCAACGCCGTCATGTTCGGCCCGCCCGGCCACATCTACGTCTACTTCACCTACGGCATGCACTTCTGCGCCAACCTCGTGTGCCTGCCCGAGGGCTCCGGCTCGGCGGTGCTGCTGCGCGCGGGCGAGGTGGTCGAAGGGGTGGCCGAGGCCCGCGCCCGGCGCTCGTCCGGCCGGCCGGTGCCCGATCGCGACCTGGCCCGCGGTCCCGCCAGGCTGGCCGTCGCCCTCGGCCTGCTGCGCGAGCACAACGGCCTCGACGCCGTGCTCGACGGCTCGCCCGCGGGCCGCCCCCGTCAGTCGGCCACCGTGCTCGCCGGCCGGCCCGCCGACCCCGCGACGATCAGGTCAGGCCCCCGCACCGGCGTCTCGACCGCCAAGGAGACCCCATGGCGGTTCTGGATCGACGGCGACCCGACCGTCTCCCCCTACCGCGCTCACGTGCCACGGCGCCGCAACGCCGCGGCCACCTCCGTCGGCGAGGCACCCAAGTCGTGAGGGCTGAAGATGTGCAGGTAGTCGCCGGTGTCGATCTCCAGCATCTCGCTGCGCAGCCCCCACCGCCTGCGCACGTCCACCTTGATGTCCCAGATCGACTCCCACGGCACGTGCCGCCGCCCCGCGAACCCGTGCACCACCGTGATGCCGCTCTCGTCGGCCGCCAGCCGCACCGGTGCCAGCACGTCACGCAGCCCCATCGCGCCCAGCAGAACCGCCGCGGGAACCGCCAGGATCACGCCGCGGAAATCGTCCCCCGCCCACCAGTGAACGCCGAGCCCGGCACACACCAGAGCCCCTAAGATCTTGAAAACGGCCAGCTCGCGACGGACCCTCCACATGGGCACCCAGCGTATCCAAGTGGCGCGCATCCGCACCGATCGGGCAGGCTAAAGGCACCGACATCCGACAGGAAAGCCAGATCACCGTGACCGACTTCCTTGACGACCTCGCGTGGCGAGGCCTGATCGCCCAGTCCACCGACCTCGACGCGCTGCGCGCGTCCATGGCCAAGGGACCGATCACGCTCTATTGCGGTTTCGACCCGACCGCGCCGTCCCTGCATGTCGGTCACTTCGTGCCGCTGCTGACGCTGCGCCGCTTCCAGCAGGCGGGCCACCGCCCGATCGGCCTGGTCGGCGGCGCCACCGGGCTCATCGGCGACCCCAGCGGCCGCAACACCGAGCGCTCGCTCAACGCCGCCGAGGTCGTCGAAGGTTGGGTCGAGCGGCTGCGCGGCCAGGTCGGGCGCTTCCTCGACTTCGACGCCCCGTCCAACCCCGCCCTCATGGTCAGCAACCTCGACTGGACCGGCGAGCTGAGCGCCATCGGCTTCCTGCGCGACATCGGCAAGCACTTCCCGGTCAACCGCATGCTCGCCAGAGAGTCCGTCTCGGCGCGGCTGGCCGGCGAGGGCCTCAGCTACACCGAGTTCAGCTACCAGATCCTGCAGTCCAACGACTTCCTCGAGCTCTACCGCCGCTACGACTGCACGCTGCAGATCGGCGGCAGCGACCAGTGGGGCAACATCACCGCGGGCGCCGACCTGATCCGCCGCGTCGAGGGCGGCCACGTGCACGTGCTGACGCTGCCGCTCATCACCAAGGCCGACGGCACCAAGTTCGGCAAGACCGCCGGCGGCGCGCTCTGGCTCGACCCCGAGATGACCTCGCCGTACGCCTTCTACCAGTACTTCCTCAACTCCGACGACCGCGACGTGATCCACTACCTCAAGGTGTTCACGTTCCGCGGCCGCGAGGAGATCGACGCGCTGGAGAAGGCCGTCGCCGAGCGGCCCTTCGCCCGCGAGGCCCAGCGCGCGCTCGCCGAGGACCTCACCGAGCTGCTGCACGGCAAGGAGGAGCTCGACGCCGTGGTCGCCGCCTCCAAGGCGCTGTTCGGTCAGGGCTCACTGGAGGAGCTGCCGGCCGCCACGCTCGGCGCCGCGCTGGCCGAGGTGCCCAAGGCCGACATCCCGGCGCTCGGGGTGCCCTTCGTCGACCTGCTCACCGACAGCGGCCTCGTCGAGACCAAGTCGGCGGCCCGCCGGGCGGTCAAGGAGGGCGGCGCCTACCTCAACAACCGCAAGATCACCGACGAGGCGTACGTGCCGGGCGCCGAGGACCTGCTCGCCGGGCGCTACATGGTGCTGCGGCGCGGCAAGAAGTCGATCGGCGGCGTCGAGGTCGGCTGACCTCTACGTCTCCGGGGCGGGCGCTTCATCGGGAGCGCCCGCCTGGCTCCCGGCCTTGCCTGCGCTGTTCCGTCCCCTCCGCCGGGGTCTTCGTGGCGGTTCTGCGAGTGGCCCGGGTGGGGCGCGTGGGCCGGTCGGTGCGGGTGAACAGGGCGACCGTCAAGCCGGGCAGGTCGGCCGAGTGCTTGGCCGTCTCCAGCTCGTACCCGGCCTGCCGGACCTCCTCGACCCGAGGCAGCCCGTCCTCCTCGAGCCCGGAGTCCTTCGTCCCGCGCCACACCACCCACACCCGCTCGCGCCCGGCCAGCGCCGCCGCGACGTCGGGCTGCTCCGCGTAGCCGAACCCCTCGGGGTCCGGCGCGTCCCCCGAGCGCAGGACGTCCACCGGCATGAGCGAGTCGGCGTAGTAGTCGAAGCCGGCACGCAGCTGGCTCTGCCCGTAGACGATGGCGTCGTCCGGCTCCGCCTTGATCACCCGCAGCGCCCAGGGGATGTTCTCCATCCGCCCGTTCTCCTCGCGTACGTCCACGTGCTCGGGCAGCGCGACCAGGCAGCCCAGCACCACGACCGCCACGCCGGCCACCACCTGGAGTCGTGGCAGGCTCGCCACCGCCAGCCCGGCCAGCAGCGCCAGCGCGGGTGCGGTGACGAAGAGGTAGCGGTCCACGTACACGGGAGTGACGAGCCAGGAGACCATCAGCAGCAGCACCGGCGGCAGCACCAGCCACCCCGCGAGCGCCGCGGCCCAGGCGCGCACGCCGTTCGCCCGCCACAGCAGCACGGCGCCGGCCACAGCGATCGCGAACAGCGCGACGCCCAGCCCCTCCGCCTCCGCCGCCATCTTCGGGAACGTCAGCAACACCTCGGGCCCGCGCTGCGGGATCCAGCTGATGGCGTGCCGCTCCCCGTACCCGATCAGCCCCAGCACCGCCGCGGGCACGCACCCCACGGCGAGCGCGGCCGCCATCCTGCCCAGCACCTCCCGCCGCACCAGCAGCGCGTGGGCGGGCAGGACGAGCACCGCGAACAGGTGCGTGCAGCACACGAGGGCCACCGCCACCCCGTACGCCACCCACCTGCGCCCGCCCGGCCGCTCCAGCGCCCGGTGCAACGCCCAGAACGCGAACACCACCGCGGCCGCCGCGAACGCGTACGACCTGGCGAAGGCCCCGTAGTAGGACACCGACGGCAGGATCGCGAACACCCCCGCCGCCACCACGCCCGCGCGCGTGCTGTGCAGCCGCCGCCCCAGATCGACCAGCAGCCACGCCGCCACACCGATCGCCACCGCCGACGGCAACCGCAGCCACAGCTCCGCCGTGCCCACCTTCATCCAGAAGTGCATGAAGAGGTAGTAGGGCAGGAAATGCCCGTCGATGTGGCGGGCCAGCTCGACCATGCCGGCGAGCGAGCGCGAGGCGGCGCTCATGGTGGCCAGCTCGTCGCCGTTCAGGGTGCTGGCGCCGGTGCCGGAGAAGGCGGCGATCCCGCCGAACAACCCCATCCACCATGCGGTGAACGTGCGCCCGCGTGTGGCTGGAGGTGCTGGAGGTGTGAGAGTGGCGACGGAGTTCACCCGAGCCAGGATACGTCCGGTTATGGTCGGAGACATGGCGAATGTGATCGTTTTCGACCTGTACGGGGTGATCGCTCGTACGCAGGGGGACGCGGCGAGGCTACGGATCGAGGAGCTCGCCGGGGTGGCGGGGGAGCCGTTCTGGGAGGCGTACTGGGCCTGCCGGCCTCCGTACGACGCCGGACAGGACGGCACCGCCTACTGGACCGCCGTCGCCGACCGGCTGGGCGTGCGCTTCGCGGACATCCCCGCGCTCATCGCCGCCGACCTCGACAGCTGGTGCCACGTCGATCCCGCGATGGTCGAGCTGATCCACGAACTCGCTGACCGGGGGCACCGCCTGGGGCTGCTGTCCAACATCATCGCGGAGCTGGTGCCCGTCTGGGAGTCCCGGCACAGCGGGTGGCTCGATCGCTTCGAGTCGCTGACGTTCTCGTGCCGGGTGGGGGTGGCGAAGCCGGATCCGCGGGCGTACGAGATCTGCGCGGAGCGGATGGGGGTGGCGCCGGGGGAGGTGCTGTTCATCGACGACCGCGAGGAGAACGTGGTGGCGGCGCGGGCCGCGGGCATGAAGGCCGAGGTGTTCGTATCGGCTGAGCAGGTACGCGAGCTGGCCGGCGCCCTCGCCCGGTGACGCCGCCCTTACCCCCGTGGCGGCCACTTCTCACCTGCCCGGGCGGGGCGATTTGACGAGTCGCGGATCGCCACCTAATCTTTCACTTCGCCCCGGGGAGTGAGCCGGACGCCGGTCAGGCGGACGGGCCTCCAGGGCAAACCCCTTGAAGTAACGAGCCAACTCGGCGAAGCCGCCTCGGCGTGCTGTCGCATGGGTCCGTCTTCAGGCGCGCCGACATCACCGGAAAACCGGTTGATTCGACACGGGCCTGATGACACGGTAAGTTACGAGGGTTGCCCCAGATCGGGGCAGACAATCTTGGAAGTTCGCACCACTTCCCGCTCAAGTCGCAAGATTTGACACGGAGTCGGATGAACTGATAAGATTGAGAAGGACGAGATAGCGCCTTCTGGCTGATATTCACTGCACGTGAATCTGCAGTCGGATGTACGCGTCCGTTTCTTGAGAACTCAACAGTGTGTTAAAAGCCAGTGCATGATGCACAACCCCGTCATATTTTGACGGATTCCTTTGGTT
>NZ_JBEXLH010000068.1:0-44982 GCF_040609855.1 Nonomuraea sp. NPDC004580
CCGCCACCCCCGGCGCCCTGCCCGCCAGTTCGGCGCTGCCCGCGACCGTCCCTGCCGTCGCCGCGGCCGTCCACCCCGTGGAACCGGCCGAACAGGTCACCACCGACCAGGACGCGTCCGACCGGGACGCAGTTGAGCGGGACACGACCGGCTCTCGGAACGATCAGGCCGGCACCGCCCAGCGCGACGCCCCTGCCCAGCACCCCACCGGGCGCGACACCACCCCGGACGCCACCGGACGCGACACAGGGCCCGGCTCCGCCCAGAACGCGGGAAGGGACACGTCCCCCGACACCCGGCAGGAGACCTCCGACCCGAACACCCGGCGGGCCCCCGTCGCGGCCACCGACCAGCAGACGATCGTCGCCCCGCCGCGTACGGACACGACCGCGCCGCCCCCGCCACCCGCGCGCCAGGCCCACGGCGACCGGCCCGCCGACGTGATCGTCGCCCCTGCCCGGCCGCACGACGTGCCAGGACTCCCCGCCCATGACCAGGCCCCCGCGGCGAGAACGCAGACGCCCCGCACACCCGCCCCGGAGACCGACCCGCCCGCGCAGAACGGACGGCCCCAGGGCGAGGACGGCCGCCGGCCGGCCGACGCGAGCCCGGCCGGCGAGACCGGCCAGTCCCCCGAGCGTGGGCCCGGCCAGTCCCCGGAGCGGGTGGGGGCGCAGCCGCCCGAACGGGTAGGTGCCCAGTCGCCGGAGCGTTCGGGCGAGACGGCCGGTCGCGGCGCCGCGCACGACCAGAACACCCGCCCCAAGGCGGCCGAGCACGCGCCCGAGGCGGGAGTGGCGCCGCAAGAGGCGCGGCGGCCGCTCGTGGCGGCGTCAGGCGGGCCGGATGCCGTGCTGGTCGGCGGGCACCCGGCGGTGGCGCCTTCGCGGCCGCGCAGCTTCGCCGAGGCCGCGGCGACGTTCCACCGCTGGACCCCCGGCAACGGCGAGGGCCTGGCCGACGGCCCCAACCGCATCGAGCGGCTGCTCACCGGCCAGGGTGACGGACGGGCAGGCGTCACCCGGCCGGATCCCGAGTTTTTGCTGCCCGGCTGGGCCCTGATCAACGAGCTGCCCACGGTGCGCGCCGACGAGGCGACGGCCCTGACCCTGGCGCAGATGCACGCGAGCCTGCCGAGGGAGAATTCGAGGGTCGCGGTCGAGAACCTGGCAGAGGAGCTGTTCAACAACAGGTACGCCGTGGACGCCGTGGTGGAGCTCTACCAGGACGCCCAGCGCCAGGGCATGGCACCGGAGGCGGCACGCGGCAGTGCCATGCTGGCCGACGCGCTCCGTCTCGCGATGCCCCACGACGCTCTCCGCTGGCTCGGCTACCGGCATCGGGCGCTGCTGGACGTGACGACCCCGGAGGACGCGCGCACGCTCGGGCTGCTGGTCAACATGATGTCGCCGCACCTGAGCGTCGAAAAGCTCCACACCTACCTGTCCCCTTGGATGCAACAAGAGGGGCTCATCCGCTACCACCAGGTGCTACCGCTCGTCCGGGCGGCGGACGCCGCCGGATTCCTTCCTCCTGGGCTGCACTCCGTGGGCGAGTTCCATGCGGTGATGGCGGCGTTCCGGCAGGTGGAGCCGGAGCTGTGGACGGGCGTGGTGGCGTCGGTGAAGCTGGGCGTCGACGGGCTCAGCCCGGCCGACGCCCGGATGCTCGGTTCGCTGCACGGCATCGCCGGGGTGCCGGACGTGCCGCCGGGGATGCCCCATCGGCAGCCGCTCGAGAGCCTGGCGCACCAGCTGGGTCAGGGAGGATCGGTCGAGCAGCTGCTCCGTCTGGCCGCGGACGCCCGTGAGCACGGCTCCGACCCGACGCGGGCGGCAGACCTGCAGGAGCTCCATGAACTGCTGGCGACGCATCGGGCGCGCGATCCCCACCTGTGGGACGGCCTGCGGCTGGCCGACGACCACCACCTTCCCGCCGTGCGCGACGACCAGGCACGTGTCCTGGGCAGGCTGGCGGAGCTCGCCGGGCCTGCCCCGGATCGGCCGGCCTGGGTGTTCGACCCGCTGCGCCGGCTCGCGTACGACGCCGGGCTCGGGCACTCGGTGCCGGAGCTGGTGCGGCGGGCGGAGCAGGCCGGGCGCGCCGGCCTCGATCTCTCCCGCCTGGTGAACCGCCGGCAGGTGGTGGACGCGCTGCGGGACCTGGGCCCGCGCGACCCGTACGGCGTGGCGGGCGACGGCCGCCCGATGCCCCTGCGTGACGCCGAGCCCGGCCTGCACAACGTGTCGCCCGAGGAGGCGCGCGCCGCGCGGCGGTTCGCGGAGCACCACTGGGAGGAAGCCTTCCGGGACGTGAATCGCATCTTCAACCGCGGCGCCCACACGGCTCCCGAGGAGTGGCGAGCGGCGAAGGCCGAACTCGGCATGTGGAGTGATCACTGGAGGGCGTGGGGGCGCTGGCCGGACGTCCCCGAGATGTCGTTCACCGGCGATTTCGCCGCCTACCGGCGCGCTTACGAGCGGGCACTGGCGCGGGTGGCCGACGGCGAGACGCTGATCCCGTACATGATGCATGACGTCACCGCGGGCCTCGGTACGCATGACCGCGGGTACGGGTTCGCCGTGAAGATCGAGTTCGACCTGCCGGCCAGGATCAAAGACGACGCCCTCGCGACCATCGACGCTGCCCTGCGCCAGGCCCGGCTGATCGACGGCGAGCACGGGTGGCAGCTGCTGAGGAGCGCCCCGGCGCACAGCGTGCTGGTCTCACCCCTCATGCACGACGTGCGCTCGACGTGGTCGAACCTGAAGCAGGCCGTCGAGATCATCAACGCTTTCGGCGGCGTCGCGACGTACCGGACCGCCGCCCGCGTCGAGGTGAGCACCGGTCCCATCGGCCACATGGTGGACGCTCAGCGCGCCCTGGCCACATATGTCGATCACCACGCCGACACGCTCTTTCGGCTGGCGCAGAACCCGGAACGTGAGGAGCACAACGGGTTGTGGCGGCGCGAGCCGAATGAGGAGCCGCTCGGCCGGGACGCCTCGGTGGAGGAGATCCTGCGCGGGCACGGCCGGTTCGACGCGATCGACATGACCGGCATCCGAGGCGGGGATGATGACCGGGTCGAGTTCCGGCTGTGGGATGGCTCGCTCGATCCGGCCGTCATCCAGACGCAGGTGAAGCTCTCGCTGGCGATCGTGGAGGCCGCGGTGCGCAACGCGGGCATGGAGGCGCTGCCGAACGGCGGCCACCTGGACGCCGTCGGCAGTCACGACGTCTACCGCGAAGCGGGCGCCGCGGGGGACCTCACGGAGATGGGCAGCCTGAGCTTCCGGATGCTGGCGGACGAACTGTTCTGGCGGGCCGATGACAAGGAGCAGCTGCTGGCGCTGTTCGCGGCGACCCGCTGGCCGTCGAGGCAGCCGTGGCAGGGGCCGCCGACCTTGCCGGCGAGGCCGACCAGAGAAGACTTGTCCGTTGTATACGATAAGTTCCTCTATGACTGATCTGACGCTGGGCGCGGCCCATCGGACCTTGCGCGACAAGGTCACCAAGGAGCTTCGCCGCCGCATTCTCTCCGGCGAGCTGGCCCAGGGTGAGCGACTGGTCGAGGACCGGCTGGCCGCCGCACTCGGCGTCTCGCGCAACCCCGTACGCGAGTCCATCAGGGTCCTGGCCGCCGAGGGCTTCATCGAGGTCGTCCCCCGGCTCGGCGCCACCGTGGCGCGTCTGTCGGCGGAGGAGGGCGAGGAGCTCTTCGACGTCCGCATGGCGATCGAGGGTCTCGCGGCGCGGCTGGCCGCGCGCAAGCACACCCCCGAGGCCGTGGCGAAGCTGCGCCACGTGCTGGAGCAGGCCAAGGCCGCGGTGGAGAGCGGCAGACTCGAAGAGGTCGCCGACCTCAACACCGCCTTCCACCTGGCGGTGGGCGAGGCGGCGGGCAACTCCTACCTGGCGCTGATGATGACGCCGATGCTACAGCGGGCGCAGTGGGTCTTCAGCCAGACCGCCTCCGTACGCGGCCCGCACTCGTGGCAGGAGCACCTCAGCCTGTGCGAGGCGATCGAGGCAGGCGACGAGGACGAGGCGCAGGCCAGGGCGGTCGCGCACGTGGCGGCGGCACGGCGGTCGTTCCTCGCGGCGGCGAGCCGGAAGCCAAAACCGGCAAACGATTAGGAAACACTCAGGTAACGACATAGGGTAACGAAACACCACTGAAATGTCAGACCTTGTATACAGTCTCCTAAACGTTTAACCGGAGGCACCATGCGACCGTCACCCAAGGTCGTCGCGGCGCTCGTCACTCTCCCCCTTGCCCTGACGGCCTGTGGCGGAGGCGGAACGAGCAGCACCCCCGCGGCACCTAGTTCCATAGCGACCGCCTCGGCCGACCACCGGCCGGTCAAGGCCGGTGGCACGCTCAACATCGCGCTGAACGCCGACCCCGACGCACTGGACCCGAGCGTCTCCACCACGCTCGTGGGCCGCGAGGTCTTCACCAGCATGTGCGAGAAGCTCTACGACATCGACGCCTCATCCGCCCTCGTCCCGCAGCTCGCCGCGGCCCCGCCCGAGCTGTCCGACGACGGCAAAGAGGTGACGATCAAGCTACGCGAGGGCGTGAAGTTCAACGACGGCACGCCGCTGGACGCCGAGGCGGTCAAGAAGTCGCTGGACCGGCACCGTACGTGGGAGAAGTCCGCCCGGCAGGCCGACCTGGCCGCGGTGTCGAAGGTGACGGTGGCGGACCCGTCCACGGTCAAGCTTGAGCTGACCCAGGCGTTCACGCCGCTGACCGCGCAGCTCGCCGACCGCGCCGGCATGATCATGTCGCCGAAGGCGCTCGACTCCGAGGGCGACAACTTCGGCGCGAACCCGGTGTGCGTGGGCCCGTTCACGTTCGCGAGCAGGACCTCGGGCAGCCAGATCGTGCTGGAGAAGTCGCCCGACTACTACGACGCCGCCAAGGTCAAGCTGGACAAGCTCGTATACAAAATCATCGTCGACCCGAACGTGCGGGCCGCGAACCTCAAGTCCGGCGACGTGCAGGTGGCCGACCAGCTCGCCACCAACACCGTCAAGGGCGTTCAGGCCGACCCCAACCTGACCGTCGTCTCCGGTGGCGGCCTGGGCTACTACGGCTTCCAGATCAACATCGGCAACGTCAAGGGCTCGACCGCGAAGCCCGGCCCCGTGGACACGCCGCTGGGCAAGAGCCCGCAACTGCGCGAGGCGTTCGAGCTGGCGCTCGACCGGGACGCGATCAACAAGACCGTCTACAACGGGCTGCACGAGGTGGACTGCTACCCGGTGCCCGGCGACAGCCCGTACCGGGCGAAGGACCTGCCGGCCTGCCCCAAGCGTGACCTGGCCAAGGCCAAGCAGCTCGTGGAGGCGTCCGGCGTGCCGACGCCGATCACGGTCACCATGGCCACCCCGAACGACGCCGTCAACCAGCGCCTCGCGCAGGTCATCCAGTCGATGACCAAGGAGGCCGGCTTCGACGTCAAGGTGCAGACGGCCGAGTTCGTCAGCGTGCTGGAGCAGGGCAAGGCGGGTAAGTTCGACGTGCTGCTGAGCGGCTGGTCGGGCCGGGTCGACCCGGACGGCAACCTCACGAACCTCATCACCACGCAGGGCAGCAACAACTACGCCGGCATGTCGGACCCCGGCATCGACGACCCGATCAAGCAGGCCGCGGCCGAGACCGACCAGGCCAAGCGCGCCGAGCTCTACGGCGCCGCCATGAAGAAGGCCGCCGAGCTGCGGGGCGTCGTGTACCTGTACCACAACCTGTACTACCTCGGCATGAACAAGAACGTCGCGGGCGTCCAGTACTTCAAGGACGGCCTGCCGCGCTTCGTCACCGCCGGGTTCGCCGCCTGATGCTCTGGTTCATCCTCCGGCGCTGCGGGTCGGCCGTGATCGTGCTGTTCCTGTCGAGCGTGCTGATCTTCCTGGGCGTACGGGCGCTGCCCGGTGATCCGGCCACCGTCATGGCCGGCCAGGAGGCGTCGCCCGCGGCGATCGAGGCGATCAGGCACGAGTTCGGCCTGGACAAGCCGCTGCCCGCGCAGTATCTCGACTACCTCGGCCAGACGCTGACCGGCAACTTCGGGCGTTCGACGCAGGACCAGCTCCCGGTGGCCGACATCCTCCTGGAGCGGCTGCCGGTGACGCTGGAGCTGTCGGCGCTGGCCATGCTGGTCGCGGTGATCGTCGGCGTGGGCGCGGGCATCGTGGCCGCCGTACGGCGCGGCAAGGTCGCCGACTACCTGGCCACCGGCTTCGGCCTGGCCGGGTTGTCGGTGCCGCACTTCTGGCTAGGCCTGCTCGGCATCCTGCTGTTCGCGGTGACCTGGCGGGTGCTGCCCGCCTCCGGGTACGTCCCCTTCACCGAGGACCCCGTGCAGAACCTGCAGCGGATGATCCTGCCCGCCGTCGTGCTCGGCACCGGCTTCGCCGCGATCCTGATGCGGCAGACCCGCTCGGCCATGCTGGGCGCGCTGTCGGCCGACTACGTCAGGACCGCGCGCTCGAAGGGCCTGCCCGAGGTCAAGGTCGTCGGCGCGCACGCGCTGCGCAACAGCCTGACGACCGTGGTGACCGTGCTCGGCCTGCAGCTCGGCGCGCTGATCAGCGGCGCCGTGGTGACCGAGCAGATCTTCGTCATCCCGGGTTTCGGCAAGCTGACCGTGGACGCGGTGCTGACCAGGAACTATCCCGTCATCCAGGCGGTCGTGCTGGTCACGGTCGTCGGATACGTGCTGGTCAACCTGCTGGTCGACATCGCCTACGCCTTCCTCAACCCGCGGATCCGGTTGTCGGGAGGCGGCCATGACTGAGGTGATGCGCAGGACGCGGCTGTGGCGGCGCTTCCGCCGCAGGCCGATGCCGATGGCCGGGCTCGTGCTCGTGGTCGCGTTCGTGCTGCTGGCGCTGCTCGGGCCGCTCGTGACGGGCGACCCGGCGGCGCAGGACTACATGGCCACGCTGGCGCCGCCGTCGGGCGCCCACCCGATGGGCACCGACGACCTGGGCCGCGACGCGTTCGCCAGGATCGCGCACGGCGCGCAGGTCTCGCTGCAGGCGGGCGTGCTGTCCACGCTGCTCGCGATGGTGGTCGGCATCCCGATCGGGCTGGTCGCCGGGTTCTACCGGCGCTGGCTGGACCCGATCGTGATGCGGCTGGTGGACGTGACGCTGGCCTTCCCGTTCCTGGTGTTCGCGGTGGGCCTGGCCGCCATCATCGGCCCCTCGCTGAAGGGCGTGGTGCTGGCGCTGGGCTTCTCCCAGCTGCCCGCCGTCATCAGGATCACCCGGGGCGAGGTGCTGGCGGTCAGGGAGATGGACTACGTGGCCGCGGCCGTCGCCGACGGAGCGGGAGACGGGCACATCATCTTCCGCTACGTGCTGCCGAACTGCCTCAGCCCGCTCATCGTGCAGGCCACGGTGGCGATCCCCGCCGCGATCATCGGCGAGGCCACGCTGTCGTTCCTCGGCCTGGGCGTGCAGCCGCCGACCCCGTCGTGGGGCGTGATGCTGACGACCGCTCAGCAGTATCTGAGCGACGCGCCCTGGCTGGCGATCTGGCCCGGCCTGATGATCGCCCTGGCCACGCTCGGCTTCAACCTGCTGGGCGACGGGCTGCGTGACGTACTGGACCCGAGGAGCGCCCGATGAGCCTGCTGGAGATCAGCGATTTGAGCGTGGGCTTCGCCACCGAGGACGGGCTCGTCCAGGCGGTCAGGGACACCTCGCTCACCCTGGACGAGGGCGAGATCCTGGCGCTGTGCGGCGAGTCCGGCTGCGGCAAGTCGGTCACCGCGATGTCGGTGCCGCGGCTGCTGCCGCCCGAGACGACCCGGCTGAAGGGCTCGATCACGCTGGACGGCCGCGAGCTGACCACGCTGCCCGAGCCGGAGATGCGGCGGGTGCGCGGCAAGACGGTCTCGGTCGTCTTCCAGGAGCCGATGACCTCGCTCAACCCGTCGTTCACGGTCGGCTACCAGATCAGCGAGGTGCTGCGGCGGCACGAGAAGCTGTCGCGGCAGGCCGCCGCCGCGCGCGCGGTCGAGCTGCTGGAGCTGGTCGGCATCCCGGCGCCGAAGCGGCGCATGAAGGAGTACCCGCACCAGCTGTCCGGCGGCATGCGGCAGCGCGTGATGATCGCGATCGCGGTGGCCTGCTCGCCGCGCGTGCTGATCGCCGACGAGCCCACCACGGCGCTCGACGTGACGATCCAGGCCGGCGTGCTCGACGTCTTCCGCGACCTGCGCGACCGGCTCGGCACCGCGATCATCCTCATCACGCACGACCTGGGCGTGGTGGCCGACATCGCCGACAGGGCCGTCGTCATGTACGCCGGCCGCGCCGTCGAGCAGGCCCCGGTGACCGAGCTGTTCGCCAACCCGCGCCACCCGTACACGCTGGGCCTGATGAAGGCCCTGCCGTCGGCGGCGGTCAACGGCCGGCTGGCGGAGATCCCCGGCATGGTGCCGTCGCCGCTGTCGGACCCCGACGAGTGCGCCTTCCACGACCGCTGCCCGCGCGCCCAGGCGGACTGCCGGCTGTCCAGGCCGCCGCTCACCCGCCAGGGCGATGGCCACCTGGCGGCCTGCTACCACCCGGGAGGTGACCGGTGATCCTGCGCATCGACAACCTGGTCAAGCACTACGGCCCCGTACGCGCCGTGGACGGCCTGTCGCTGGAGATCGGCGAGGGCGAGGTGCTCGGCCTGGTCGGCGAGTCGGGCAGCGGCAAGTCCACGGTCGGCAAGTGCGTGCTGCGGCTGACCGAGCCGACCGCCGGTTCGATCGAGCTGGCCGGCCGGGACATCACCCACCTGTCGCGGCGGGCCATGCGGCCGCTGCGCAGGGACGTCCACATGGTCTTCCAGGACCCGTTCTCCTCGCTCAACCCGCGCTTCACGATCGAGCAGATCGTGGCCGAGCCGCTGCTGCGGCACAAGGTGGGCGACCGGCGCGAGGTGGCGGCCAAGGTGGCCGCCATGCTGGAGAAGGTCGGCCTGCGCCAGGAGATGCGCAGGCGCCACCCGCACGAGCTGTCCGGCGGGCAGCGGCAGCGGGTGGGGCTGGCCAGGGCGCTCGTCCTGGAGCCGAAGCTGGTGGTGGCCGACGAGCCGGTCTCGGCGCTGGACGTGTCGGTGCAGGCATCGGTGCTCAACCTCATCACCGACCTGCAGCGGGACATGGGCTTCTCGTGCCTGTTCATCACCCACGACCTGTCGGTGGTGGAGTTCCTGGCCGACCGGATCGCGGTCATGTACCTGGGCCGGATCGTCGAGTCGGGGCCGACGGCCGAGATCTTCGCGCAGCCGCGGCATCCGTACACGCAGGCCCTGCTGTCGGCGGCGCCGGTGGCCGACCCGGTCAAGCAGCGGGAGCGGCGCAGGATCGTGCTGGGCGGCGACGTGCCGAGCCCGGTCGATCCGCCGGCCGGGTGCCGCTTCCACACGCGGTGCCCGCTGGCGTACGACGAGTGCCGCACCACCGAGCCCCTCTTGAACGACCCACGTGGCAGCGCTCACCCCGCCGCCTGCCACCTGGTAACGGCGGATCGCGTCCCCGACGCCGCCGCCCCCCGATGAGAAGGAGAAAGTCTTGTTCACCACCAGGCCCGAGCTGTCGGGCGACTTCGGCATGGTCGCCAGCACGCACTGGCTGGCCTCGGCCACCGGCATGGGCGTGCTGGAGCGCGGCGGCAACGCCTTCGACGCGGCGGTGACCGCCGGGTTCGTGCTGCAGGTCGCCGAGCCGCACCTGAACGGCCCCGGCGGCGAGGTGCCGATCCTGCTGTGGAGCGAGGAGGAGCAGAAGGTGTCGGTCGTGTGCGGGCAGGGTGTGGCGCCCGCCGCGGCCACCATCGAGCGCTTCGCCGAACTGGGCCTGGACGTCGTGCCCGGCACGGGCCTGCTCGCGGCCACGGTGCCCGGCGCGTTCGGCGGCTGGATGCTGATGCTGGAGCGCTGGGGCACCTGGGAGCTGGCGGACGTGCTGGCGCCGGCCATCCACTACGCCGAGCACGGCGTGCCGGTGCTGGAGCGCATCTCGGCCACGATCTCGTCGGTCGAGGGCCTGTTCAGGGACGACTGGCCCACCTCGGCGGCGACGTGGCTGCCCGGCGGGAACGTTCCCAAGCCGGGCGCGAAGCTGGCCAACCCGGTGCTGGCGGCGACGTACCGGCGGCTGGTCGCCGAGGCCGAGGCGGCGTCGAGCACCCGTGAGGGCCGCCTGGAGGCCGCCAGGAAGGTCTGGTACGAGGGTTTCGTCGCGGAGGCGATCGCCGAGTTCAGCGCCAAGACGGCCTGGCGCGACAGCTCGGGCGAGGTGCACGGCGGCCTGCTGACCGGCGACGACCTCGCGGGCTGGCGGGCGTCGGTGGAGGAGCCGCTGACCTACGACTACCAGGGCCACACCGTGGCCAAGACGGGCCCGTGGGGTCAGGGCCCGGTGTTCCTGCAGCAGCTCGCCCTGCTGGACGGCACCGGCCTGGAGTCGATGGAGTTCCTCGGCGCCGACTACGTGCACACCGTGACCGAGGCGGCCAAGCTGGCCTTCGCCGACCGCGAGGCCTGGTACGGCGACACCGGCGTGCCCATGGGCGACCTGCTGCGCCCGGCCTACAACGCCGAGCGGCGGACGCTGATCGGCGCGCGGGCCAGCCTGGAGCTGCGGCCGGGCGCCCCCGGCGGGCGCACGCCCAGGCTGCCGGTCTTCCCCGGCCCCGGCACGTTCAGCGCCGCGCCCGGCGTTTCGGGCGGCCGCAAGCCGCAGGGGGTCGGCGAGCCGACCGTGGCGCGTGACGGCATGGTCAAGGGTGACACGTGTCACGTGGACGTGGTCGACCGCTTCGGCAACATGGTCTCCGCCACGCCCAGCGGCGGCTGGCTGCAGAGCTCCCCCACGATCCCGCAGCTCGGCTTCTGCCTGGGCACCAGGGCGCAGATGTTCTGGCTGCAGGAGGGCGTGGCGACCGCGCTGCGGCCGGGCGCGCGGCCGCGTACGACGCTGTCGCCGTCGTTCGCGCTCAGGGACGGCAAGCCGTGGCTGGCGTTCGGCACCCCGGGCGGCGACCAGCAGGACCAGTGGAGCCTGAACTTCTTCCTCGCGGTCGTGCACGGCAAGCTGAACCTCCAGGAGGCCATCGACGCCCCCATGTTCCACAGTGAGCACTTCCCCAGCTCGTTCTTCCCGCGCGGCTCCCGTCCCGGCGTCATGCACGTCGAGGACCGCGTGGACCCTGCCGTCGTCGCGGAGCTGCGGCGGCGCGGGCACGAGGTCGAGACGCAGGGCCCGTGGTCGCTCGGGCGGCTCAGCGCGGTGGCCCGCGACGGCGACCTGCTCAAGGCCGCCGCCAACCCGCGTGGCGCCCAGGGCTACGCCGCCGGCCGATGACCCTCCACGACCTGCTCTTCCTGGCGGGGGCGGGCCTGCTGGCCGGCGTGGTGAACGCGCTGGCCGGCGGCGGCACGCTCGTGTCCTTCCCGGCGCTGCTCGCGCTGGGCTACCCGGGCCTGACCGCGACCGTGACCAACGCGGTCGCGCTCTGGCCCGGGTACCTGGGCGGCGTGCTCGGCTACCGGGCCGAGCTGCGCGGCCAGCAGCGCCGCGCGACCGTCCTGTCGGTCGCGGCGGTGCTGGGGGCCTGCGTGGGCAGCGCGCTGCTGCTGCTCACGCCGGGCCGGCTGTTCGAGTCGCTGGTGCCGTGGCTGGTGGGCTTCGCCAGCCTCGCGCTGCTGGCCCAGCCCTGGCTGCGCAAGCACCTCGGCGGTGAGGAGGGCGGCGGGACCAGCCGCCTGGTGTACGCGGGGGTGTTCGTCGGCGGCTGCTACGGCGCCTACTTCAACGGCGGCATGGGCGTGGTGCTGCTGACCGTGCTCGGCATGTTCCTGCACGACAACCTGCACCGCGTCAACGCGGTACGCGCCGCGCTCTCGCTGGTCATCAGCTCGGTCTCGGTCATCGCCTTCTCGCTGTTCGGCCCCGTGCGCTGGCAGGCCGTGGCGGTGATCGCGCCGGCCAGCCTCGCGGGCGGCTTCCTCGGCACCCGCGTGGCCCGGCTCATGCCGCCCGCCGTGCTGCGCGGCGTGGTCGTCGTGTTCGGGCTCGGCGTGTCCATCGCCCTGGCCCTGCGCTGACGGGCTCAGGCGACCGGCTCAGGCGATCGGTTCACGCACCCGGTTCATGCGACGGTGGCCTCGATGAGGTCGTCCACCACCTCCGCCAGGTCGTTGCCCCGCTCGTACGCCCTGCGCTGCCGCATCGCCCCCGACCCGGCACGCAGCAGCCGGTCGAGGCCCTCCTGGACGAACCGCAGGTCACCGGCGTCGGCCAGCGCCGGGCGTACGTGCTCAAGTAGCCGCCCGGCCAGCACCGCCGCGGGGAGGAGCGAGCCGTCGCGCACGTCGAGGATCTCGCCCTGCAACCCGTAGCGCGCCGCCCGCCAGTACGCGGCGCGCAGCACCTCCCCCGGCACCGGCGGCCCCAGGTCACCGCGCCTGACCGCGCCGAGCGCGGTGACCACGAGCGCCCGGATGAGCCCGATCATGGTGAGGCTGTCGGCCACGTCGAGCGGCACGTCGGCCACCCTGATCTCCACGGTCGGCAGGAAGGGCGACGGCCTGGCGTCCCAGTAGACGGTCTTGGCGTCGAGCAGCGCCCCCGACCTCGCCAGGGCCTGCAACGCGCCCTCGTACGCCCCATAGGAGGGGAAGTACGGCGGCGCGCCCGAGACCGGCCAGCGCCCCCAGCTGATCACCCGCCAGGAGGCGTAGCCGGTGTCGCGGCCCACGAAGAACGGCGAGTTGGCGGCGAGGGCGATGAGCGTCGGCAGCCAGGGCCGCAGGTGGTTGCCCACGTAGACGGCGTGCTCCGGATCGGGCACGTCCACGTGCACGTGCAGGGCGCAGATGCTGATCTCGTCCTGCAGCGCCCGGTAGAGCACGCGGCCCTGAAGGTAGCGGTCGTCGTCGGTGAGCGGCGGCGGCATCACGTTGCCGAGCACCGGGATGCCGCTGGCGACGACCGCGAGCCCACACGAGCGGGCTGCGCCCGCCACCTCCTTGCGTGCCGCGCGCAGCCGCCGGCCCAGTTCGCCCAGGTCGGCGGAGGGCGGTGTGCGCGCCTCCACCTGGAAGCGGGTGATCTCTTGCACCACGTCGAGCACGTCCGTAGCGGCGGCCAGGACCTCGGCCGCCCGGGGGGCGACGTGGCGGGTGCGGGGATCGACGACGAGGTATTCCTCTTCGATCCCGATGAGCGGAATCATGCCCACACCTCGCTGGGAGTCCACATCTCCGTAGGGAGTTGTGCCCCCACCTCACCGCCCGGAAAACCCGGGTTGTCAGGGTGTGAACTCGACGGGGCCGTAGAGCGCGTGGTCGTTCTTGGTGGACATCGCCCAGTAGCGGTCGCCGTAGGACCAGTGCCACCACTCGGTGGGGTAGTTGACCAGGCCGGCGGCCTCCAGCGCGACGCCGAGCAGCTTGCGGTGGGCGCGGGCGTCGTCGGAGATGTCGGGGGCGGCCGTGTAGCAGGCGCCCTCGCTCTGCTCGGGGTTGTCGTTGACCTCGGTGCCCATGTCGTACTCGGCGCCGTCGGGCGAGACCAGGGTGAGGTCGACCGCGGCGCCCGCGGTGTGCGGGGCGACCTCGACGGGAGAGACGTAGCGGCTGGCGGCGACGTACGACTCCTCGGGCGTCAGCCCGGTCAGCGTGGCCCGGTAGCCGTCGAAGATGCGGCGCTGGGTGGCGACCGGCCGGTAGCCCTCGACGACGAGCAGGTGGTATCCGGCGGGCAGCAGGCTCTCGGCGTGTTCCAGCCGCCGCAGCACCCCGGCCCGCAGGTGGGCGTAGGCGCCCTGGTCGTCGGCCAGGCGGGTGTCGACGCGGAGCCGCCCGCGTACGTCGACCAGCGGTTCGCCGATCTCCTTGACCGGGATCGAGGTCACACGGGAGTCGGAGATGAGCACGACATCGTTCGGGGACTGCCACATGGGCAGTGATTCTCACACAGTGTCGGAGAAGACCTGCTCCCGGGCCTGCTCCAACGCCGCCACGAGCGCGCCGCGCAACACCGGGTTGCCCGCCACCCGAGTGGTGACGACGGTCGGCGGGGTGGGGCAGAGCCTGGCCACCGCCTCCTGCACCTTCGCGGCCAGGCGCGCGCCGCCCGCCCTGCCGACGTCGCCGCTGAGCACGATGAGCCCGGGGTCGAGCACGACGCTGACGGCCGCCGCGCCGACGGCGATGCGCGCCGCGACCGCGTCGAGGAAGCCGTCGTCGCCCCCGCGCAGCAGGTCGGGCACGGTGTTGCCGGTCACGCCGTGCGCATCGGCGAGGCCGCGCAGCGCGGCGTGGCCCACCAGTCGCTGGTAGGAGCCCGACTGCGGCTCTGCGACGTCGGTCGGCAGCGGCTCGCCGGGCACCGGCAGCCAGCCGATCTCGCCCGCGCCGCCGGTGCTGCCCCGGTGCAGCCGGCCGCCGAGCATGACGCCCATGCCCTGGCCGACGCCGGCCCAGATGACCACGAAGTCGTCGTGGCCGACGGCCGCGCCGTAGCGGTGCTCGGCGAGCGCGACGAGGTTGACGTCGTTCTCGATGGTGACCGACGCGCCGAGCGTCTGGCGCAGGCTGGCCAGCACGCCGACGTGCCAGGAGGGCAGGTCGTACGACCAGCGCACGTCCCCGCTGCCGGGATCGACCACGCCGCGACTGCCGATGACGAACGCCCGCAGCCGCGACAGGTCGATGTCGGCCGCGTCGCAGGCCCGGCGCACGGCGGCGTGCACGGCCTTGACCGGGTCGCGCCCGTCGGCGGGGTCGAGGGTGATCTCGATCACCGTGCGGCCTGTGATGTCCGCCACACCGACCTTGAGGCTGTCGGGCAGGACTTCGAGGCCGGCGACGTACGCGCTGGACGGGACCACGGCGTACAGGGCCGCGTGCGGGCCTCTGCCGCCCGCCCGCTCGCCTGCCACCTGGACCAGGCCCCGCTCTTCCAGTCGAGCGAGAAGCTGACCTGCCGTTACCTTGGACAGGCCGGTCCGCTCGCCGAGCTCGGCGCGGGTGAGCGGGCCGTCTCCGAGGAGCAGTTCGAGTGCCGCGCGGTCGTTCAGCCGGCGCAGCAGCCGGGGGGTTCCCGGGTCTCGGCTCATCGGTGCCCTCTCTCCGTCACGATCGGCTAACGAGCGTTTCTTTTAAGAAAGTTTCTTGTTAGTTTAACACCATCGTTCGGCATATGACGATCAGCCTGGTGCGGACCCCTGGCCAGCACCCGGGAAGGGAGAACCCTGTGAGGATCGCGAAGATCACAGCCGCTGCGGCCACCTCGGCCGCACTGGCTTTGGGCCTGGCCGCCTGCGGCGGAAGTGAAGAACCCACCACGTCCTCACCCAGCGCCGCCGCCTCGGGCCCCGCCTTCGCGGGCAAGACTTTGAGCGTGTGGCGTCTCGGCGACAGCAACCCCGCCGCGGCGAAGTACATGGAGGAGCTCAACGCCGAGTTCAAGGCCAAGACGGGCGCGGACGTCAAGCTCGAGTGGATTCCGTGGCCCCAGGTGGCCGACAAGTTCGCCGCCGCCGCCACCGGCACCGGCCCCGACGTGACCGAGATCGGCAACGACCAGGTCCCCATGTGGCAGAGCCAGGACGCGCTTGAGCCGCTCACGGACATCGCCCGCGAGGGCGACCGCGCCCAGATCCCCGAGAACCTCTACGGCTACGAGACCGTGGACAACGAGATCTACGCCATCCCATGGGGCGCCGGCGCCCGCGCCGTGCTCTACCGCAAGGACTGGTTCGAGGACCTCAAGATCGAGGTCCCGAAGACCTGGGACGAGCTCGTCGCCGCCGCCAAGAAGATCCAGAAGGAGAAGGGCGAGGGCGTGGACGGCTTCGCCTTCAACGGCGGCTCCGACGCCAACCACCTCCTGGCCGCGTTCGCCTGGTCCGAGGGCGGCGAGTACGCCGTCAAGGAGGGCGACAAGTGGGTCGGCAAGCTCACCGAGCCCGGCTTCGCCGCGGGCTTCGCCACCTACACGGGCCTCGTCCAGGACGGCCTGTCCAGCAAGGCCAACCTCACCCAGAACACGACCGACATCCGCAAGCGCTTCGCCAACGACAAGGTCGCGATGTACCTCACCGCCGGCTGGGACCTGCCCGGCATCGAGGAGGACTCCAAGGGCAAGCTGAAGGGCGACAAGCTCGGCTTCTTCCCGCTGCCCGCCAAGAGCGGCGGCGTGGCCCCGTCCTTCTTCGGCGGCAACGACATCGCGCTGTGGGGCGGCACCCAGCAGGCCGAGCTGGGCAAGGAGTACATCAAGCTGGCCACCAGCAAGACCTGGGCCGACCGCTACGCCAAGGAGGGCGGCCTGCTCCCGGTCTACCCCGACACCCTCTCCGCGCTGAACGAGGACCCCGCCCAGGGCGCCTTCGCCCAGGCCTTCGCCAAGGCCAAGGCGTTCCCCGCCGACCCCAACTGGTCGGAGGCCGACGCCACCAAGGCCGTGCTGCAGAACGCGGCCCGCGACGTCATCGAGGGCAAGAAGGACGCCAACACTGCCCTGGCTGACGCCAACAAGGAACTCGAAGAGATCCTGAACCAGTAACGATGGCCGACACGACGACGGTCGCCCGGGGCACGGACTCCTCCCCCGCCCCGGGCCACCGGAAGAAGAACCGCCGGGCTCCGCGCGCCGGGGGCCTGCCGGACTGGAGCATCCCGTACGTCCTGCTCGTCCCCGGTCTGCTGGTCATCGCCGGGCTGCTGCTCTACCCGATGGTCCAGCTCGGCGTCATGGCCTTCCAGAAGGTCGGCCTCGCGCAGATCAGGGGCACCAGGCCCGCCGAGTGGGTGGGGCTGGAGAACTTCGAGAAGGTCCTCAGCAACGACATCTTCTGGTCGGCCCTGCGCAACACCGTCGCGTTCGCGGCCGTCGCCGTCAGCATGACGCTCGTCGTCGGCACCGCCGTCGGCGTGCTGCTGCACCGGCTCAGCAAGCGGATGTCGCTGTTCGTGGTCATCGGCTGCATGTTCGCCTGGGCCGTGCCGCCCGTCGCGCAGGGCGTCATCTGGCGCTCCCTGTTCGACGCCGAGTCCGGCATCATCAACTGGGCGCTCAACCTGCTGCCCGACTGGCTCGCCGCGCCGCCCGACGGCCAGACGAGCTGGACCGGCACCCCCTGGCTCAACGACACCATCCCGCTCTACATCGCGCTGGTCGTCTGCGTGGTGTGGGCCGGCTTCCCGTTCGTCGCCGTCTCGGTCCTGGCGGGTCTGAAGGGCATACCCAACGAGCTGTACGAGGCCGCCAGGGTGGACGGCTCCGGCCCGTGGCACACGTTCAGGAAGATCACGCTGCCGCTGCTCAAGCCGGTCTTCGCGGTCCTGACGATCCTGTCGATCATCTGGGACTTCAAGGTCTTCAGCCAGCTCTACGTCCTGATGAACGGCCCGACGAACCGCGACGGCTTCAACCTGTCCATGTACGCGGTCGCCGAGGCGTTCCGCCCCCCGCAGAAGCTGGGCACCGGCGCGGCCATCTCGGTGGTGCTGACGATCATCCTGCTCATCGTCACCGTCGTGTACGTCCGGCAGATCGTGAAGCAGGAGGAGATGTGACCCCCCTCGCCCGCAAGAGGCTCGGCAAAGTCCTCCTGAACACCGCCGGAGTGCTGGTCTTCCTGTGCGCGGTCTTCCCCGTCTACTGGATGGTCTCCACCGGCTTCAAGGAGAACGACCAGATCTTCACCACGGAGTTCATCCCGTTCCCGACGCACTTCACCTTCGACCACTTCGCGCGGGTGCTGACCGAGGGCGTCGCGAACAACTCCATCTGGCTCTACATGCGCAACAGCGCGATCGTGGCGCTCGGCACCGTGGTCATCGGCTCGGCCTTCGCGCTGCTGTCGGCCACCGCCATCGCCCGCTTCCGCTTCAAGGGCCGCGGACTGTTCCTGGTGGTGCTGCTCGTCGTGCAGATGCTGCCCTCCGAGGGCCTGCTCATCCCGCTCTACATGATGGTCAAGCGGGTCGGTCTCGGCGACCAGCTCGTCGGGCTGATCGTCACCCAGGTCGCGCTGACGCTGCCGTTCGGGGTGTGGATGCTGCGCACGTTCGTCGCCGCCGTGCCCAAGTCGCTGGAGGAGGCGGCCTGGATCGACGGCGCGGGACGCATGACGACGTTCTGGCGGGTGCTCTTCCCGCTGGTCGCGCCCGGCCTGGTGGCCACCAGCATCTTCTCGTTCATCACCGCGTGGAACGACCTGGTCTTCGCCCTCTACCTGATGTCGGGGTCGGAGGGATACACGATGCCGGTCGCCCTGCAGTACTTCTTCGGTCAGAAGGGCGTCGACTGGGGCGCCATCATGGCCGGCTCGACCCTGATGACGCTGCCCGTCGTCGTCTTCTTCCTGCTCGTGCAGCGCCGCATGGTCTCCGGCCTGGTGGCCGGCGCCGTCAAGGGCTGAACGACCCGCACTGGGTCCACGCACGGGGTCCACGCACGGGGTCCACGCACGGGGTCCACGCACGGCCCTTCGCCGTGCCCAATCTTCCTGCCAACTGATGAGGAGCCATGAGTCAGAGTGATCGGGGGCTGCGCCGCCTCGCGGCCGGCACGCTGCTCGTCGCCTTCCAGGGCACCACGGCGCCCCCGTGGGTGCTGCGCGAACTGGAGCACGGCCTGGGCGGGGTGACGCTCTTCGGGTTCAACGTGGCCGATCCCGGCCAGGTGCTCGACCTGACCACCGCGCTGCGGTCCGCCGGCGAGCCCGTCATCTCGCTGGATGAGGAGGGCGGCGACGTGACGCGGCTGGCGTACCACGTCGGCAGCCCCTACCCCGGCAACGCGGCGCTCGGGGCCGTGGACGACGTCGAGCTGACCAGGCGCGTCTACCGCGCCATCGGCTCCGAGCTGGCCGCCTGCGGCATCAACCTCGACATGGCGCCCAGCGCCGACGTCAACAGCGAGGCCGACAACCCGGTCATCGGCACCCGGTCGTTCGGGCCCGAGCCGGGGCTCGTCGCCCGGCACACCGTCGCCGCCGTCGAGGGCCTGCAGTCCGTACGCGTGGCCGCCTGCGTCAAGCACTTCCCCGGCCACGGCGCCACCCGCGTCGACTCGCACCTGGCCGTGCCCGTCGTGGACGTCGGCATGGACGTGCTGCGCGAGCGCGAGCTGGCGCCCTTCCGCGCCGCCATCGGGGCGGGTGCCAAGTCGGTGATGACCGCGCACGTCGCGGTGCCGGTCGTGACGGGTGACACGCCCGCCACGCTGTCCGGCGCCGCGCTCACCGGGCTGCTCAGGGGCGAGCTCGGGTACGACGGCGTGGTCGTCACCGACGCGCTCGACATGCACGCCATCACCCGCAGCGTCGGCCTGGCGGGCGGTGCGGTCATGAGCATCGCGGCCGGGTCCGACCTGCTGTGCCTCGGGCCCTTGCCGACGTACGACGACGTGCAGGGCATCATCGACGCGGTCGTCGCCGCCGTGCGCGAGGGGCGGCTGCCGCTGGAACGCCTGGAGGAGGCCGCGGGCCGGGTCGCCGCGCTGCGGTCCTGGTTCGGCGAGGGGGAGCCGATCGCGGCCGAGCAGAACGTCGTCGGCCTGCACGCCGCCCGCCGCGCCGTCCGGCTCACCGGCCGCGCCAAGCCGCTCGTCGAGCCGCTGGTGATCGAGGTGGACACGCCGCCCACCATCGCCGTGGGCGACGTGCCGTGGGGGGTGGGGCCATGGCTGCCCGAGGCGGAGATCGTCCGCGTCAAGCCGGCCGCCGCCGACGCGCCCGCCCTGCTCGCCAAGGCGGTGGACCGCTCGCTCGTCGTCGTGGTCAAGGACGCGCACCGCCACCACGAGAGCCGCGAACTGGTCTCCGCCCTGGTGACCGCCCGCCCGGACACAACCGTGATCGAGATGGGCCTGCCGGTCTGGCAGCCGGACACCGCCGCCTACATCGCCACGTACGGCGCCGCCCGCGCCAACGCCCAGGCCGCCGTGGAACTCCTCACCGCCTGACCGTGTCCCCGCCCTGCCGGCGCCCCGGCGGGGCGGGGGTCAAGGGGCCAGGAGTTCTTCGCGGGCCTCGTCGAGGGCGGCCAGGACCGCGCCGCGGCGTACCGGATTGTCGTCCGTGACCGTGGTCGTCACCACCTGGGGACGTACGGGGCAGATGCGGGCGACCGCCTCCTCCACCCGGGACGTCAGCGCCTCCCCACCGGCGTGCCCCACCTCGCCGGACAGCACCACGAGCCCGGGGTCGAGGATCACGCACACCGCCGCCACCCCCAGCGCCAGCCGGTGGGCGATCTCGTCGAGCAGCGGCTCGCCCTCGGCCCCCGCCGCCACCGCGACCTTGACGCACTCGGTGGCGCTGCCCACCGCGAACCCGTAGCTGCGCGCCAGCTCGGTCACCGCCTCCGCGCTGACCAGTGACTGCAGGCCGCCCGCCAGCGAGGGCAGCCGCCCCGGCTCGGTGCGGATGTCCTCGGGCAGCGGCACTCCGGGCACCGGCAGGTAGCCGATCTCGCCCGCGCTGCCGGACCGCCCGCGGTGCAGCCGCCCTCCGAGCATGATGGCCAGCCCCAGCCCCCGGGACGCCCACAGCAGCACGAAGTCGTCCAGACCCTTGGCCGCTCCGTCGGCCCGCTCGGCGATGGCGGCGAGGTTGACGTCGTTCTCGATGGTGACCTTGCGCCGCAGGTCGCCCGCCAGCGCCTCGTGGATGCCCTCGTGCCAGCCGGGCAGGTCGAAGGAGAAGCGCACGTCGCCGCTGCGCGGATCGACCACGCCGGGGGTGCCGATCACCACGCCGCGCAGCTTCGACAGGCTGACCTTGGCTCCTCTGCACGCTTTGACGATGGCGTCGTGCACGACGGAGACCGGGTCGTCGTCGGCGCCTGGCTCGACCACGACCTCGGAGATCGTGCGGCCGTGGATGTCGGCGACGGCCGCGGAGATCAGCTCGGGCCCGACTTCGAGGCCGGCGACGTACGCGCTGGAGGGGATCACGGCGTAGAGCGCCGCGTTGGGCCCCCGCCCGCCCGCCTGGGTGCCGACCACCTCGACCAGCCCGCGCTCCTCCAGCCGCGCCAGCGTCTGGGATGCCGTCACCTTCGACAGCCCGGTCAGCTCGCCGATCTGGCCACGCGTCATGGGGCCGGTCGCCAGCAACAGGTCCAGCGCGGCCCGGTCATTGATCTCCCTGAGCAGTCTGGGCACACCAGGGCGTCGCTCCACGCTGAATCCCGCCGTCGCACTCGAAGGACCGTTATCGAAAAGGTTGTTGGAAGTTTAGCGCTCCGCCTTTCACCCGCCGTCGCAGGTGACACGTGGCCAGGTATGGCCGATGATCGCAGTTTCCCACCCGTTCTGACGACCTTGCGCCTAACCAGTCTTGACCAGGAGGGATAATCGAGAACATGCGCCTATCCGCTCGTGTCGACTACGCCCTCCGTGCCGCCGCTGAACTGGCCGCCGCCGGTGCAGGCCCGACCACTGTGGGCGAGCTCGCCAAGGAGCAGGACATGCCGCCCAAATACCTTGAGAACATCCTGCTGCAGATGCGCAGGGCCGGGCTCGTCCGCGGCCAGCGCGGCCCCGAGGGCGGCTATGTCCTGGCCCGCCCGGCGGCCGAGATCTCGCTGGCCGACGTGATCCGCGCGGTCGACGGCCCGCTGGCCAACGTGCGGGGCGAGCGCCCCGAGCACGTCGGCTACCGCGGGCCCGCCGAGTCGCTGCAGCAGGTGTGGATCGCGTTGCGGGCGACCGAGCGGTCGATCCTGGAGGAGGTCACACTGGAGCAGGTGGCTTCCGGCGCCCTCCCCGAACGCATCCGCCAGCTGGCCGCCGACCCCGCCGCCTGGGACTGACCCCCCTCAGCCCGCCGCGCCGTCAGTGGGGGTGAGTGCCTCGCGGCGGCGGCGGAGGCGCTCGTCCTGGCCGAGGTCCTTCAGCCGCTCTGCGCCGAACGCGTGCAGCGGCTCGGGCATGCGGTAGCGCTCCCCCGGCTCCCGTACCAGGATCGCCCGGTCGGCCAGCGACTCCAGGAGCTGCGGCGACTGCCAGGTCGGCAGCCGGTCGTCCCCACACACCTCCTTGGCCGCGACCGCGTCGAAGCTCCCGGTGAAGACCGAGGCCCGCGCCCACAGCAGCCGTTCGGCGGTGGTGCAGAGCCGGTGGGTCCAGGCGATGGTGACCCGCAGCGCGTGCTCCCCTGGCTGCTCCAGCACCTGCCGCCCGCCGGAAGAGCCGCCGTACGCGTGGTGATCGCTCGCGGAGAAGTGCGCGTCGAGACGCCGGGCCAGCACCTCGACCGGCAGCTCGCGCAGCCGCGCGGCGGCCAGCTCGATGGCGAGCGGCAGCCCTTCGAGCCGCCGGCACACCCGCAGCACGGCCTGCTCATCCAGCCCGGTGACCGCGAGCCCGGGCACCGCCGCGACGGCCCGCTCGGCGAACAGCGCCCCGGCGTCCTCAAGAGTGAGCGGCGGCACCGGCAGCACCCGCTCGCCACGGCAGCGCAGCGGCCGTCGGCAGGTGGCCAGCACCCGCAGCCCCGGCGCGGCGGCCAGCAACGCCGTGACCACCGCCGCACACGCTGCCATCACGTGATCGCACCCGTCCAGCACCAGCAGCGCCTCCCGCTTGGCGAGGCGACGCGCCAGCCCCTCGATCGGCGTCCCCGCGCTCGCGGCAGGGAACAGGGCGGAGGCGATCGCGTACGGCAGCGCCCCCGCCTCCTGCGGCGCCGGCACCAGCCACGCCCCACCGGTGTCCCGCAGCTCGGCGGCGGCCCGCAGCGCGAGCCTGGTCTTGCCGGCGCCACCCGCCCCCGTCAGGGTCACCAGCCGTGACCGGCCGAGCAGCTTCTCGACGGCGGCCACCTCCGTGAGGCGGCCGACCAGCGGCGTGGTCTCGCCGGGCAGGTTCCCTCGCCGGCGGCTGGCGTGCATAAAGCTCACCTCATCGGGCTCGGCCTGCGTTCCAGTGTGCCCGAGCGACTCCCGCACCGTCACCAAAAGTGAGAAGACGGCCACTCAGAGCAGATCGCCGCGAGACGTTCACTTCCTGGAGAAGGAGAAGGCGACGTCGTCCAGCGCCTCACCGGAGGCGCTGATCAGCGTCCTGACGGGCGTCCCCGTGGCGTCGGCCATGACGACCCGGGCCTGGTCGCCCTCGCGCAGGGTGACCAGGAGGTGGCGTCCGTCCAGCCAGCCGTGGAAGGCGGCGCCGGCCGGCAGGCGAGCCTCGCCCTTCTTGACCCCGGTCCGCTCATCCCAGAAGCAGATATTTCGCGACTTGCCCGGACAATCCGTGGAGAACACCGCGCCGAGCGGCGTCCGCACGGCTCCCCCGATCCCCAGCTCGCCCACGCCCTCGAAGCTCCGCAGGACGGCCCCGTCGAGGTCCAGCACGCGCACAGCGCCGGAGCCCGCCTCCTGAAGCACGCTCGCGTGATCGGATCCCCAGGCGTACCTGGAGCCGCGCGGGCCCGGCGCCTCGGTGACCTCGACGGCCCCCGTGACCGCGTCCACGACCGCGAAGCCCAGCGTCCGTGTCTCGGCGTCCTTCCCTGTGTCGTACTCGATGACGGTCGCGAGCAGCCGCCGCCCGTCCTCGGCCCACACCGGGCTCATGAGCGTGCGCGGCTTGTCCACGGTCCGCGGCTTGCCGTCCCGCCCCAGAGCCCGGTCGCGGATCGTGATGCTCTCGAAGTCGTTACTGATCAGCCGCGTACGCGACAGCGACGCCACGAACCGGCCGCCAGGCGAGACGACGGGCTCCTCGATGTTGCCGAACAGGGAGAAGGACCCGGTCACGGGATCGCGGACGTACCCCGGGGCCCACTCGACGGCCGAGCTGTAGGAGGAGACCCAGAGGGGATCGGCGGGGTTCTCGTGCAGCACGATCCCGGTGTCGGGCACCTTCACCTCCGTGACCGGCTCGGGAGCCATCGTCCCGGGGCTGGGCGTGGGCAGCGGCGCGGAGGCGGCGGCGGGCGGGCGCGGTGCGGCCTCGGGCGCGGGACGTAGCAGCAGCACGGCGACGCTGACGGCAAGGGCCGCGCCGACCGCAGCGACCCCCAGCGGCCACCGGCGCGGGCGAGGCGGTGCGGCCGACTGCCGGCCCAGGGCGAGCAGCCGCTGCTCGCCGGTGTCGTGCGGCGCCTGGCCCGGATGCCCGAGCAGGGTGAGCAGCGCCTGCGTCGCGGTGGGCCGCGCATCCGGGTCCTTGTCCAGGCAGCGCGCGGCCAGCTCGCGCAACTCGCCGTCGAGGTCACCGAGGTCGGGCTCGGCGGTCAGGATGCGGGCGATCAGCGCGGGCAGCGCGCCCGTCCCGAACGCCGGGCGTCCCGTGGCGGCGGCCACCATCGTCCCTGCCCAGGCGAACATGTCGGCCGCCGGCCCGATGGGCGCCCCGCCGAACTGCTCGGGCGCCATGTACGGCGGCGTCCCCACGACGTGCTGCCCGTCGGCCTCGATCTCCTCCATCGCCCTTGAGATGCCGAAGTCGATCACCCGAGGCCCGTGCCTGCTGAGCAGCACGTTGCCCGGCTTGAAGTCGCGGTGCACCACGCCGGCCTGGTGGATGGCGGCCAGCGCGGTCAGCGTGCCGATCGCCAGGCGGCGCAGTTCGGCCCCGCGCAGCGGCCCCCGGCGGACGAGCACGTCGGCCAGCGCCGGCCCGTCGACGTACTCACTGACCACGTACGGCGTGCCCGCGTACTCCCCGCTGGCCAGCACCTGCGCGGTGCAGAACGCCTTGACCCGGCGCGCGTACCCGATCTCCTGCCGGAAGCGGTCGCGCGCCTCGGGGTCGTCGAGTCCCGAGCCGAGCATCTTGATCGCGACCGGCGTCCCCGCGGGCGCCTCGCCGAGGTAGACGACGCCCTGGCCGCCCTGGCCCAGCCGCCCGACGACGCGGTGGCCGTCCACCTCGGCGGGGTCGCCGGCGAGCAGCGGGTTCACGAGCCCGGCTGGTACGCGAACTGGAGCATGTGCGGCTTGTCCGTCGCGAGGTCGGCCAGCACGCGTACGGTCTCTCCGAGCAAATCGATGATCTTGATCTGCATGGTGCCCTTCTTCTTGCCCTGGTCCTGCACCAGCAGGTGCTTCTCGTTGAACCAGCCGAGAAAGGCGCCCTCTCCCTTGGTGAACGGCACCGTCGCCTGCCGGGCGCCCGTACGGACGTCCCAGACGCAGTACTCCTTCTCGCTGGGGCAGATCGTGGCGAGCCGGGCGCCGGACGGGGAGAACCACTCGCCGCCCTTGGGATGGCCCACCCAGTGCATCGTCTTACTGACCTGTCCGGACATGTCGTAGAACGCGATGCCCTTCTGCCGGCCGTCCCAGTAGGTGCGCACCACGGTCCCGTCGGGGGCGAAGGTGTGCACGAGGGTCGCGTCGTCGGCGTACTCGGTCTTGACGTGCACGGCCTTGCGCGCCGCGACGTCCACGACCACGAAACCGACGACCAGTTCCGGCTTCTTCTCCGTGTCATAGACGGAGAGCAGCAGCTTGGAGCCGTCACGGGACCAGAACGGCCGCATCGTGTTCAGCGGCTTCTTCACCGTGCTGACCACGAAGGACTCGCCCGTCGTCAGGCTGGTGAACTTGACCTGGTCGGTGTCGGTCCCCTGGAACTTGATGAGCGGGTTCAGCGCCACCCAGTCACCGGCGGGCGACAGCAGCGGCTGCTCGTACTTGCCGACGGCCTTGAAGGCGCCGCTCCTGTCACGGACGTAGCTGGTGAAGTCGCCCGAGGCACCCAGGTACGACACCAGCCGCATCGCGTCGCCCGGATGCTCGTGCAGGACGCCGTCGATGTCCTTGATCTCCAGGTCGGCGGCCGCCTTCTCCTCGACCTCGTCACGGGGGGCCGCCGTCTGCGAAATCGCCACTGTGGGCGTCGCCGTAGGGGTTGCGGCCACCTGCCGTACGGTGGTGGTCCTGTCGCCGGTGAGGACGTAGACGCCCGTACCTGACAGCAGCGCCCCCACCACGAACGCCGCCACCGGCACGGCCAGACCCCGCAGCCCCCGGCCCGGCGCCTTCTTCTCCACGAGGTCGCCCGATGGGGCGGCCAGTAACGACGTCTGCCCGACCAGCCGCAGCAGCACGTCGCCGGCGGCCGGCCGGGCATCGGGGTCCTTGTCGAGGCAGCGCACGATGAGGTCGTGCAACTCCCCCAGGTCTGGCAGCACGGGCGGCTGGTCCGTGATGCGCTCGACGGTGGCGCTCATCGAGCCGCCCTCGAAGGGCGAGGCGCCGCTGACGGCGAACACCATGGTCGCCGCCCACGAGAACACGTCGGCGGCCGGCCCGGCGTCGCCGCCGCGTAAGCGTTCCGGCGCGGTGTAGGCGGGCACCGCCACCTTCCTGGTCGACACGGACGCCGCCGCCAGCGCCTGCTCCAGGCCGGCGTCGACCACGCGCGGCCCGTCGGGGCCGAGCAGCACGTTGCCCGGCCGGATGTCGCCGTGCACCAGCCCCGCCTGGTGGACTGCGACGAGCGCGGTGATGGTCCCGGCCGCCAGCCGGTGGAGCCCCACTCCGTCGAACGTCCCGCCGGCCTCTTCGAGCGCGGGCCCGTCCACGAACTCGGTCACGAGGTACGCCCGCCCGTCCGCCGCCCCGGCGTCCAGCACCTGCGCGGTACCGACCGCGGAGATGCCACGCAGCGGCTCCATGGCGGCCAGGAACGGCCGGGGCTCGACCTCAGGTGGCAGCAGCCGGACCACCACCGCCTCACCGGCCTCCGACCGCCCCAGGAACACGTGAGAGGCCAGCCGCCCGGTCAACCGGTAGCCCGCGACCGCGTTCGGTTCTCCCGCCCGTAAATCCGTGATCTCCGGCATGCGCCGCCCAAGCCTTCCATCAAGGCCACGTCCAGATCGTCATTATGACCAGCGAGACCACGGAAAGCAGCCATCCGCGGCGAATCATCACGGACAGTACCCGGCCGATACCGAGGGGAGGCGGGCGCGGGGGTGTCGCACGAGGATTCCTACACTGGGAGGCGTGCCAGAAGGAGACGCCGTCTACCGCACGGCCGCCCGCCTGCGGGGCGCGCTCGACGGCCGCGTGCTGGTGCGCTCCGACTTCCGCGTCCCCCGGCACGCCACCGCCGACCTGTCGGGACGCGCGGTCATCACCACGCGCTCACGCGGCAAGCACCTGCTCACCCGCGTCGAAGGCGACCTCACGGTGCACACCCATCTGCGCATGGAGGGGAGCTGGCTGGTCATGCCGACCGGCCGCCGCACCAGACCAGGCGACCAGGTGCGGCTGATCCTGGCCAACGAGGAGTGGCAGGCGGTCGGCGTGCGGCTGGGGATGGTCGATCTCGTCAGAACGGCCGACGAGGCGCGGCTGGTGGGGCATCTGGGGCCTGACCTGCTCGGCCCGGACTGGGACCTGGAAGAGGCCGTGCGAAGGCTGCGAGCGGCACCCGGCAGGACCATCGGGGAGGCGCTGCTCGATCAGCGCAACCTGGCGGGGATCGGCACGATCTATCGCGCCGAGACCCTTTTCCTGCGCGGAATCTGGCCGTGGAAGAAGGTCGGGGAGATCGAGGATCTCGAAGGGGTCGTGTCGCTCGCCCAGCGGCTGCTGGAGGCGAACAAGGGGCATGCGGGCACGGTGACCACAGGTGATCGCCGCCCGGCGAACGCGACCTGGGTCTACGGCAGGGCCGGGAGACCCTGTCGCCGATGCGGCACCCGCGTCAGCCGTGGGGAGATGGGGGCGCAGCCACAGGAACGGCTGATCCTGTGGTGTGCGGGCTGCCAGCCTCGCTAGGCAGCCACCATGTCCTTGACCTCTGGGAACACGGAGTCGGAGATCGCCCCGCCCACCGGCTCGGAAAGGGCCAGGCGCTCGTGCTCGGGCACGTCGGCCAGCACAGGAGTGGCCTGCAGCTCCGCCAGCGCGAACTGGTCGGACACCTCACGCAACACCTGCGAAAGCGGCACGCCGAGCGCGCCGCAGATGGACGCGAGCAGCTCGGACGAGGCCTCCTTCTGGCCGCGCTCCACCTCGGACAAGTAGCCGAGCGAAACCCGGGCCAGCGTGGACACCTCGCGTAGCGTGCGCCCCTGCCGGACCCGCAACCGCCTCAGCACGTCGCCGAGCAGCTGACGCAGCAGAATCATCTGTCGCTCCCTCCCCGGCGCGGATGACTTCACCACGCCCCGCGCGATCGGTTCGTGCCGCACATCGGTCTTCTTAGCTTCGTACATACTCCTCGCCGTCATCATGGGGCTTCGCCGGCCCTGAACCGCCGCTCGTGGCTCGTTGCGCGACTCATCAGGCCCGCCTGCCGGGCGCTCGGTGCTTGCAGTTGGCTCACGGACCTCACTCACAGCTCCACCGTACCCGTATCCACCGACACCGCGTCAGACCGCACATCGCATGTTCGCTCGGGACGTAACACGGTAATCACCCGGAATGTTCCCCTATGTTCGCCTTCAGCACACCTGAGAGGAGATCGACTGCCTCGTCCACCGTCTCTACCCTGATACGTTCGCGCGACCCCTGAAGTCTCAATTCCCGCGCCCATTCTCGGCCTCCTGGCCCCGCGACGCCGATGTGGACCGTGCCCACGGGCTTGCCGTCCTGCGGCTCCGGCCCGGCCACCCCCGTCACGGCCAGCCCGTACGTGGCCCCGCACAGCCGCGCCACCCCCGCCGCCATGCCCGTGGCCACCTCGGGGTGCACCGCGCCCTCACGCCGCAGCAGCTCCGCCGGCACCCCCAGCAGCTCGTGCTTGAGATCGGTGGCGTAGGAGATCACCCCGCCGCGGAACGCCTTCGACGCCCCGGGCACCGAGGTGATCGCCGCCCCGATGAGCCCTCCGGTCAGCGACTCGGCCACCGCCACCGTCGCGCCCCCGCCGACCAGCAGGTCGAGCATCTCGGCCACGTCTGCCATGGATCACTGCCCCTCGCGTGCTCGCCTCGCCACCTTGCGCAACCGGATGGCGCGGACGACGTAGTCGACGCCCGTGCCCACGGTGACCACGACCGCCGCGCCCATCACCGCCCACCGTACGGGACCTGGCACGAACGGCAGCAGGTAGAGGACGATGGCCGCGATCTGCAGCACGGTCTTGACCTTGCCGCCGTAGCTGGCCGGGATGACCGCGTGGCGCAGCAGCACGAACCTGAGCGCGGTGATGCCCAGCTCTCTGCCGAGGATCACGATCGTGACCCACCAGGGCAGCTCCTGCAGGATCGACAGGCAGACCAGCGCGGCCCCGATGAGCGCCTTGTCGGCGATCGGGTCGGCGATCTTGCCGAAGTCGGTGATGAGGCCGTAGCGCCTGGCCAGCTCCCCGTCGAGGTGGTCGGTGATCGAGGCCACCGCGAAGACGGCCAGCGCGGCCACCCGCCAGCCCGTGCCGGGCATGAAGAGGCAGACGACGAAGAAAGGGACGAGCGCCAACCGGAGGACCGTGAGGACGTTGGCGATGTTCCACGGGCTGACGACCCGGCGCTCGTCCCGTTTCATGGACCGGCCTTGATGCGCGCGATGAGATCGACGCCCTCGGCGTCGACCGCGACCGCGCGCACGATCTGCCCCTTGACCAGGCCGATGCCCTGGACCGTGACCGAGCCGTCGACCTCGGGCCCCTGGTGGGCGGCCCTGCCCTCGTAGCCGCCGTCGCCCAGGTCGTCCTCGATCAGCACGTCGAGCTCGGTGCCGATGCGTTCCTCCGCGCGCTGGGCGGTCAGCTCCTCGGCCAGCTCGGTGAGCACGCGTACGCGCTCGTCGACGACCTCCTGGGGCAGCTTGCCCGGCAGGGTGGCCGCCTCGGTGCCGTCTTCGTCGGAATAACCGAACACGCCGATCACGTCGAGCCTGGCGGCCTCGAGGAAGGTGACCAGGTCGGCGAACTCCTCCTCGGTCTCGCCGGGGAAGCCCACGATGAAGTTGGAGCGCACGCCCGCCTCGGGCGCCCGCTCGCGGATGCCCTCCAGCAGGCCCAGGAAGCGCTCGGGGTCGCCGAAGCGGCGCATCCGGCGCAGCACGGTGCCGCTGGCGTGCTGGAAGGACAGGTCGAAGTAGGGGGCGATGCCGTCGGTGCCGCTGATCACGTCGATCAGGCCGGGACGCAGCTCGGCCGGCTGGAGGTAGCTGACGCGCACCCGCTCGACGCCCTCGATGGCGGCGAGCTGCGGCAGCAGCTTCTCCAGCGACCTGAGGTCGCCGAGGTCCTTGCCGTAGGACGTGGAGTTCTCGCTGACCAGGACGAGCTCGCGCACGCCCCGGTGGGCCAGCCAGTCGGCCTCGGCGAGCAGCTCGTCGGGCCTGCGGGAGACGTAGGAGCCGCGGAAGGCGGGGATGGCGCAGAACGTGCAGCGCCGGTCGCAGCCGGAGGCGAGCTTGAGCGAGGCCACCGGGCTCTCGTCGAGCCGCTTGCGCAGCACGCGCGGCCCGCTGGCGGGCGCGAGGCCCGCCGGCAGGTCGCCGTGGCCGGGGATGGCGGTCGCGGGCGCGGCGGCGGCCCGCTCGACCGGCGTGATGGGCAGCAGCGTGCGGCGGTCGCGCGGGGTGTGGGGCTTCAGCGGGCGGCCGGCGACGACGTCGTCGAGCCTGCCGCCGATCTCGGCGTAGTCGTCGAACGAGATGACGGCGCTCGCCTCGGGCAGTGCGTCGGCCAGCTCGTTGCCGTAGCGCTCGGCCATGCAACCCGCGGCGACCACCTTGGCGCCGGAGTCGGCGGCGGCCAGGAGCGTGTCGATCGAGTCTTTCTTGGCTGAGTCGATGAAGCCACACGTGTTGACGACGACGACCTCGGGATCGTCGTCGTCGAGCTGCCAGCCGGCAGCCTCGAGTCGCGCGGCCAGCTCCTCGGAGTCGACCTCGTTGCGTGCGCAGCCCAGAGTGATCAGCGATGCGGTTCGGCGGGATGACATGGTGAACACTACGGTATCGGGAGTTGGCCACCACCCGATGCACGGGCTCCCCCGCCGGCCGCATCGCGGCCCCTCACCTGGCCTATCGCGACTGGGGTTTCTGCGGCCCGAACGAGCGCCGCAGCACGTCTCCCCTGCCGCCGAGACCCTTCACCCGCTTGCCGTTGACGTGCAGCGTCACGGCTCCGGCGTCGGCCAGCAGCACGTTGACCTTGTCAGGCGCACGCCAGGTCGAGGTCCTGCCCGCCTTGAGCGTGCCGGCGAAGAGCTTGCGCCCCTTGGCGTCGTGCACGTTGACATACGACGACCGCTTGGCCTTGATACGGATCGTGACCATGTTCTTGGCCGCCATCTTCGACGGGGCCGGCTTGGGCGCCTCGGTGATGGGCGTGTTCGGCGGGACGCTGGGCCGGGCCGAGGCGGCGCGCACGTCTCCCGTACGGACCTGGTCGCCGCCACCTCCCAGCACCCGCATCATGCCGAAGACCACCACGATGGCCAGCGCCACCCCCAGGGCCATCGTCCAGTTGGGCCCCCGCCGCTCCGGCAGGTTGATCTTGCGGTCGGCCTGGAAGACCGACGACGCCGGCATGGGCTGCGGAGCCCCGCCGTGCTGCTGGTCATAGAGATGGACGGTGGCCTCGGGGTCGAGCCCCACGGCCTTGGCGACCGCCCTGACGTGCCCTCTGGCGTAGAAGGCACCTCCGCAGTCGCCGTATTCGTCCCGCTCCATGCAATGGATGATCGCCTCGCGAATCCTGGTCGCCGCAGCGACCTGCGCGACCGTCAGCCCTGCCGACTGCCTGGCTGCCGCCAGCATGGCCCCGATGCTCTGCTCCTGCACAGCGAACGCCCCCCACCACACCGACTACTCTTCGTGGTAGGAGATATTCAATCAGTTATCGCCAGGCAAGCACGCATTGGGGTCATTCGCCACGCAGACTCGCCAGCAAACCCGCGAGGTCGTCGGGCTTGACGAGCACCTCGCGGGCCTTCGAGCCCTCGCTCGGGCCGACCACGTCGCGGCTCTCCAGCAGGTCCATCAGGCGTCCCGCCTTGGCGAAGCCGACCCGCAGCTTGCGCTGCAGCATCGAGGTCGAGCCGAACTGGGTGGTCACGATCAGCTCGGCCGCCTGGATGAGCAGGTCGAGGTCGTCGCCGATGTCCTCGTCGATCTCCTTCTTGACCGGCGCCGCCGCCACGTCGTCGCGGTATTCGACCTGCATCTGCTCCTTGCAGTGCCCGACGATCTCGGCGATCTCCTTCTCCGAGACGAACGCGTTCTGGATGCGGATCGGCTTGCTCGCGCCCATCGGCAGGAAGAGCGCGTCGCCCTGGCCGACCAGCTTGTCGGCGCCCGGCTGGTCGAGGATGACCCGCGAGTCGGTCAGCGAGGAGACCGCGAACGCCAGCCGCGAGGGCACGTTGGCCTTGATGAGGCCGGTGACCACGTCGACCGACGGCCGCTGGGTGGCGATGACCAGGTGGATGCCGGCCGCGCGGGCGAGCTGCGTGATGCGCACGATCGAGTCCTCGACGTCGCGCGGCGCGACCATCATGAGGTCGGCCAGCTCGTCCACGATGACCAGCAGGTACGGGTACGGCTGGTAGACGCGCTCGCTGCCGGGCGGCGGCTGCAGCTTGCCCGCCCGCACGGCCTTGTTGAACTCGTCCACGTGCCGGAAGCCCGAGGCCGCCAGGTCGTCGTAGCGCCGGTCCATCTCGCCCACGACCCATTCGAGGGCCTCGGCGGCCTTCTTCGGGTTGGTGATGATGGGGGTGATGAGGTGGGGGATGCCCTCGTACACGCTGAGCTCGACCCGCTTGGGGTCGACGAGCACCATGCGCACCTCGTCGGGGGTGGCGCGCATGAGGATGCTCGTGATCAGGCCGTTGACGCAGACGGACTTACCGGCGCCGGTGGCGCCGGCGATGAGCAGGTGGGGCATCTTGGCGAGGTTCGCCACGATGGTGCGGCCCTCGACGTCCTTGCCCAGGCCGACGATCATGGGGTGGTGGTCGGCCTGCGCCACCTGCGAGCGCAGCACGTCGCCGAGTGCCACGAGGTCCTTGTCGGCGTTCGGGATCTCGACCCCGATAGCCGACTTGCCGGGGATAGGCGACAAAATCCGGACATCGGCGGACTTGACGGCGTACGCGATGTTCTTCGTGAGCGCCGTGACCTTCTCCACCTTGACCGCGGGCCCCAGCTCGATCTCATAGCGCGTCACCGTCGGCCCCCGGGTGAACCCGATGACCTGCGCGTCGATGCCGAACTGCTCCAGCACGCTGGTCAGCGCGTTGACCACGGTCGTGTTGGCCTTGGTCTGCGGCTTGGGCGCGGTGCCCGGCTTGAGGTGGGCCAGGTCGGGCAGGCTGTAGGGGCCTGCCTGCGGCGACAGCACGAGCTGCTCGACCTTGCGGGGCGCGGGGGTGGGCTGCGGCGGCTCAGGACGCCTCTCAGCCTCGGGAACGGGCGTCTCCTCCTCGTCGGTCAGCCCGGGCACGATCTCCGGCGAGTGGTCGGGCCGCTTGTCCTTCTCGGCGAGCACCGGCGTGTCGTACGGCTTGATGATGTCGCCGCGCTCGCCGTCTTCGCCCTTCTTCGTCTTGACCCGCTTCTTTGCCGGCGACTTCGGCGTCTCTGGCTCCGCGTGCCGCTCGAACAGCAGATGCTTGAGCTCGGCCAGCCGCTCGGGGATGCGGTGGACGGGCGTGGCGGTGATCACCAGCACCCCGAACCCGGACAGGAGCAGCAGCAGCGGGATCGTCACCCACGCCGGCAGGATGCTCATCGGCGGCGCCGAGACCAGGAACCCGACCATGCCGCCGGCCTGCGCCACCTTGTCCATGCCCTGGCCCTGGCCGGCCGGGTAGGGGGTGCCGTTGGAGACGTGGATGACGCCGAGCACGCCGACCAGCAGCGCGGCCCAGCCGATCACCATGCGGCCGGTGTCGGCGGAGTGGTCGGGGTGGCGCAGGTAACGCCAGGCCAGCAGGCCGAGCAGCAGCGGCAGCACCCAGGCCAGCGAGCCGAACACGCCGCGTACGGCCGCGTCGACCGCTCCCGACACCGCGCCGTCCGAGGCGCGCCAGGTCATGGCCGCGAGCACGATCGCGCCCGCCAGCACCGTGAGCCCCACGCCGTCGCGCCGGTGCGCCGGGTCGAGCTCGCGGGCGTTCTTGCCCACCGCCCGCGCGGCGCCGCCGATGCCGTTGGCGAACAGCATCCACAGTCCCACGATCAGCTTCCCGATCATGGTGAGTACCCATGTGATCGGGTCGGGATGGGTCACCGGGGATTTACGGCCGGACGCGGATGCCTTCGTCCTGGACCGTCCCGCCTGCGTCGTCCCGCGCTTGGCGGGGGTCGAGCGAGACGAGGTCGACCGCTTCGCCGGCCCCTTCGATGCGCTTTTCGGCGTACGGGTGGCCATGATGCCAAAGGTACGACGGAGACACCTCGGTACGCGCGTAGGCTCGCCGGTGTCCTGACATGTGATCACCCGAACAGTGACGCGCAGGCACGCTCGGTCGCGTCCCCGCACGGTCGGGACCGCCTCGAACGCACGTCGCGGGTCCGGCCGCGCTTGATGTGGGTGGCGGCTCGAAGCCGATCCAGCGGCGTGGGGGAGTCCAACTGCGCGACCATGGCGGCCTTCTCACAACTGGAGGTATCAACGGCATCGGTCTGCCACTCTGAGAGTGACCGAACTGCCACATCGAGTGATGTTCTAGGACGCAGAGTGGACACGACCAGAGTGTCGAGTACGGCCTTCGACGGCACTCCGCAAGCACCGGCGCACGCGCGCAAGTTCGTCCGCCAGGTGCTCGGCGAGTGGCGCCTGAGCCACCTCGCCGAGGACGCCGTCCTGCTGACCAGCGAGCTCGTCACGAACGCCGTGCTGCACGCGGGCACCGGCGTCGAGCTGACCTGCCGGCTGGACGTCGACGCGACCCCGGCCAAACTCGAGATCGAGGTCGACGACCACCATCCCGCGCGCACGATCCCGCCCGCCGGGAAACCGCCCTCCGGCGACGCGACCTCGGGCCGCGGCCTCGCGCTGGCCGGGATGCTGGCCGACGCGTGGGGCGTCACCTACACCAAGCGCGCCAAACGGGTCTGGGTACGCATGGAGATCGGCGACGGCTTCGAGCCCCCCGAGCAGCCGGGCCAGCTCGGCATGCTCCCCGTCGTGCCGCTGGAGACGCTGCACGTGGGCGTGCTGGTGGCCGACCTCGACGGCGTCGTGGAGTCGTGGAACACCGAGGCGGAGAAGCTGCTCGGCTGGCAGGCCGAGCAGGTCGTCGGCCGCTCGCTCAAAGACCTGGTGGCCTGGCAGGGCCACGGCCCCTACGCGCTGTCGCTGATCGACACGCTGGCGCTGTGCCGGTGGCGGGGCGAGGCGCGCATGCGCCACCGCGACGGCGGGCTCGTCCCCGTCTACGTCTCCCAGCTGCGCAGCAGGGGCCACGCGGGTGATCGCAGGTCGATCTGGATGGTGGTGCCCGCCGAGCACCGGAGCGTGCTGACGCCGCCGTCGGCGCCGCTGCGCAGGGAGGCGGGCCGGCGGATCAAGGAGCTGCTCGACCATGACCTGCCGTTCACCGAGCTGCTGGACACGATCGCGAAGATCGTCCAGGTCTCCAGTGGGGGCGAGGCGGCGTACGTGCTGCTGTCGGCCGAGAACGGCAACAGGTTCGGGGTGGCGGCGGGCGCCGGCGCGACGGCGGGGCTGGTCGGGGTGCTGGCCGCGGGCGTGTTCGGGCCCGAGTGCAGGACGCCGGTGATGGTCGAGGACCTGCTGGCCGGCGACGTCGAGCTGGCCGACCAGCTGCGGGCCAGGTCGATGGCGTGCGCGCCGCTGCTGGTCGGCGGCGCGGTGATCGGCTACCTCGTGGTCACCGCGGCCAGGCCGGGCCACTTCGACCAGGAGCTGACGATCAGCCTGCAGCACATCGCCGGTCAGGTGGCCGTCCCCGTGCAGCGGGGGCGGCTGGCCGAGCAGGACCGCGCGCACAGGGGCCGGCTGTCGTTCCTGGCCGAGGCGGGCGAGCTGCTGGCGGGCGTGCACGACGAGGAGCTGATCGCGGCGCTGACCGCGCAGCTCGTGGTGCCCAAGATCGCGACGTGGGCGGCCGTCTATCTCACCGACCTGACCGGCATGACCAGGCTCGCGCACGTCTGGCACAGCGACGAGCGCAACAACGCCGACCTGCGCAAGTCGCTGCCCGCCATCCCCCGCTCGGCGCTCGACCAGGTCGACTGGCCGATCGGCCCGGAGAACGTGCTCGCCTTCCCGCTGCTGACCCAGGGCAGGTCGTACGGCGCGCTGGTGATCGGCCGCACCGAGCCGACGCTGCCCCTAGAGCTGGCCGACCTGCTGGCGGACCTGTGCCGGCTGGTCTCGCTCAACCTGCACACCGCCATGCTGTACGCCCGCCAGGCCACCACCTCCCGCGTGCTGCAGCGCAGCCTGCTGCCCATGCGGGTGGCGCCCATGCCGGGCCTTGAGTCCGCGGTCGTCTACGAGCCGGCCGAGGAGGGCGCCGACGTCGGCGGCGACTTCTACGACCTGTTCACCGTGGCCGACCACTGGTGCTTCGCGCTGGGCGACGTGTGCGGCAGCGGCCCTGAGGCGGCCGCGGTGACCGGCCTGGCCAGGCACGCCGTACGCCTGCTCGCCAAGGAGCACTACACGGTCTCCGACATCCTCGACCGGCTCAACCACGCGCTGCTGGAGGAGGGCGACGAGGGCAGGTTCCTCAGCCTGCTGTGCGGCGAGCTGACCCCGCTCCCCCAGGGCGGCGCGCTGTGCACGATCGCCTCGGCCGGCCACCCGCCGCCGCTGCGGCTGCGGCCCGGCGGCGAGGTACGCGCGATGGCGACCCCGCAACTGCTGCTCGGCATCGAGGCGAACGCCCGCTTCCACGTCGAGACGTTCGAGCTGGCGCCCGAGGAGGTGCTGCTGTGCGTCACCGACGGGGTGACCGAGCGGCGCAACGGCGACCGGCTGCTCGACGACGGCGACGGCCTGGCCGCGCTGCTGTCGGGCTGCACGGGGCTGAGCGCGCACGCGGTGGCCGAGCGGGTGCGGCACGCGGTCGAGACGTTCGCCCCCGATCCGTCGCAGGACGACGTGGCCCTGCTGGTCATCAAGGCCTCCGCCGCCCTGCGTCAGGGCGTCAGGTGAGTCAGCGGAACCGGTAGGTGGTGGTGGAGGTGCGGCGCTCGCCCGGCCGCAGCACCGTGGAGGGGAACTGCTGCTGGTTCGGCGAGTCGGGGAAGTGCTGGGTCTCCAGGCACAGTCCGGCGAACGGCCCGTACGGCGTGGCGGCCCCGTCGAGCATGCCGCCCGCGTAGAACTGCACGCCCGGCTCGGTGGTGGTGACCTCCATGGTCAGGTCGCCGCCCGTCACCGTGACCCCGCCGTCGAGCACGAAGCAGTGGTCGTAGGCGCCCTCGAAGCGCTCGCCGACGGCGTGCGGCTCGGTGAAGTCGAACACCGTGCCCTTGACCGGCGCCAATTCGCCCGTGGGGATCTTGTCGTCGTCGACCGGCAGGTAGTGCTCCGACTCCATGCGGACCACGTGGTCGAGCACGTCGCCCTCGCCCTTGAGGTTGAAGTAGGAGTGGTTGGTCAGGTTGACCACGGTCGGCGCGTCGGTCTCGGCGGCGTAGTCGATGCGCAGCGCGTCGTCCTCCAGCGTGTACGTCACCGACGCGCTCAGCGTGCCGGGGAAGCCCTGGTCGCCGTCGGGGCTGACGAGCGTCAGCGTCACCGACGAGTCGCTGCGCTCGGCGACCGTCCACACCTTGCTGTCGAAGCCCTCGGTGCCGCCGTGCAGGCAGTTGGGCCCGTTGTTGGCGGGGAGGGCGAACTCGGCCCCGTCGAGGGTGAAGCGGGCGCCGGCGATGCGGTTGCCGTAGCGGCCGACGACGGCGCCGAAGTAGCGGCTGCGGGTGCGGTAGTCGTCGAGCGTGTCGAGCCCGAGCACGACGTTGACCCCCGACACCTCCAGCCTGCGCACGATGGCGCCGTACGTGAGCACCTCGGCGCGCAGCCGCCCCGACGACAGCTCTATCTGCTCGACCTGCCGGCCAGACGGCAGCGTTCCGAAGATCATTTCTGTGCCCTTCCCGTGGACTCGCGGACTATGAGGGCCGTGTCGAGGGTCACCGTCGCGCCCTCGCCCCCCGACTGCAGCAGCAGATCGACCGCCATTCTGCCCGCCTGCACGGCCGGCATGGCGACCGTGGTCAGCTTGGGCCGGTTGAGCCGTCCCGGCAGGATGTCGTCGAACCCGATGACACTTATCTGGTCTGGTACCCCTATCTCCATCGCCGACAGCCCCTCGATGAGCCCGAGGGCCACGAGGTCGTTGTAGGCGAGCACGGCGGTGGCGCCGCAGGCGGCCACCTCGGGGGCCACCGACAGCCCGCCGGCCTCGGTCGGCTGGTTGGGGCCGAAGAAGATCAGGTCGAGCCCTGGGGTCTCGGCGGCCACGCCCTGCATCTCGTTGCTGGTCCACGAGCCGATCGGGCCCGAGACGAGCGCGATCCTGCGGTGGCCGAGCCCGGCCAGGTGCTCCAGCGCGAGCTTGGCGCCCTGGGCGACGTTCATGAGCACGGACGGCATGCCCTTGATGCGCCGGTTGACCACCACGAACGGCACGTCCTCGGCCAGGCGCTCGATCATCTTGTTCGACAGGCGGGGGCTGCACAGCAGGACGCCGTCCACCTGTTTGGTGAACGTCCTGATCAGCTCCTCCTCCACGCGCGGGTCCTCGTCGGTGTCGGCGACGAACACGTGGTAGTCGCGGCCTCTGGCCTGCGACTGGGCGGCCTTGATGAGCGGCGGGAAGAACGGGTTGGCGATGTCGGCCACGATGAGGCCCATGTTGTACGTGCGCCCGGTGGTGAGCGCTCTGGCCGCCCGGTTGGGCCGGTAGCCGAGGTCGTCGGCCGCGGCCAGCACGCGGCTCCTGGTGGCGGGGTTGACCAGGTGCGGCGCGGAGAAGGTGCGCGACACAGTCGACACGTGAACGCCGCAGGCACGGGCCACGTCCTTGATCGTCGCCGCCATCGCCGTCCTCCCTTGCAAACGGTTGCCACAGTAAACCCTGGCCGTCCCGGATAACGGCGTCAAGGTTTCTGCAACCGGTTGCTACGGCAGGCGGCGGCTCACCCGGCCGGGTTCACCACTTCCCGCCGAGTTCGTTCAGCGTGAAGATACCGCCGGCGCGGTTGTGCAGGGGCTCGTTCAGGTCGGGCTCGCCCTGCTCGGCGATGAGCGAGGCGGCGAACGGCTCGGAGGAGTCGTGCGAGACGTACCCGATCGCCTTGGCCTCCTCCAGCGACCACCAGCGGCGCGGGCTGTCGGAGACGCCCCACACGACGTGGTAGCCGTCGGCGGTCAGGCCCGCCTCGACGAGCCTGGTCAGGTCGTCGGCGGAGATCCAGGTCGCCAGGCCACGGGTGTCCACGGGGCCCTCGTTGCAGGTGCCGAGGCGGATGACGGTGACGTTCATGCCGAAGCGGTCGTGGTAGAGGCTGCCGAGCGCCTCCATGACGACCTTGCTCACGCCGTAGAAGGTGTCGGGGCGGGGGAAGGCGTAGTCGGGCAGGTCGGCGCCGTCGGCCGGGCGGGGGTGGTAGCCGGCGGCGTGGTGGCTGCCCATGAGGACGAGGTGCTCGACCCCCTCCTTGCACGCCGCCTCCATCAGCACCTGCGTCCCCTCGATGTTGGCCCGCAGGATGTCGGCCCAGGGGTGCTCCCTGCTCTGACCGCCGAGGTGCAGCACGGCGTCGACGCCCTTCATGGCCGCGGCCACGGCGTCGGGGTCGGCGAGGTCGGCCGTCACCCATTCCTCGCCGGGCCCCGGCTCGATCGGTTGAATGTCGGAAAGCCGCAGCGTGCGGCCTTCGCGGGCGAGCCGGGGCCGCAGCAACGTCCCGACCTTTCCCGCGGCTCCCGTCATGAGAATGCGCATGCATCCATGATGTACACGATTCTGGCCGAAATTCACATCCTTGAATGTTGACCGTGAGCCGCGTCACTAGTTACGTTCACAGGCACACATTCAAGTCCACGACTCATGTCCACGTATGTGAACAGGAGGCGGTCTGATGTCACGTCGTTTGCTGGGGGTCGCGCTCGCCGCGACCCTCGCCGTAGGACTGACAGGCTGCGGTTCCGGGGGATCGTCAAGTTCGGGGGACAACACGCTGGAGATCTGGATCAGGCAGCCGCCCGATTCCGACTCCGCCAAGACCGCCAAGAAGCTGGCCGACGCATTTACCAAGGCGAGCGGGGTTCCGACGAAAGTCGTCGCGCTTTTCGACGACTTCGAGACCAAACTGAACCAGCAGGCGGCACAGCGGCAACTGCCCGACATCGTCATCAACGACACCGCGCAACTCGGCACCATGGTGTCACAGGGCTGGCTCCAGCCCGTCGACAAAGCCACCCTGGCGGGCGCCGACCAGCTCGCGGAAACCGCGTGGAAGGCCGCCGCCGGCAGCGACGGCAAGTATTACGCCGCGCCATTCTCCGCCCAGTCGTTCGCGTTGATCGTCCGTAAGGACTGGCGCGAGAAAGTCGGCATGGAACCGCCCGCCACGTGGGAGGACCTGTCCAAGCTCGCCGTCGCGTTCACCGAGCGGGACCCCGACGGCAACGGCGAGAAGGACACCGCCGGCTTCGTCGCCCCCGCCGGCACCAAGCGCGGCTACGCCTCCTGGTACGCCTCCTCCCTCATCTACGCCAACGGCGGCGACTTCCTCGCCTCCGCGGGGAACGGCAAGTACACCGCCACCGTCAACGACCCCAGGACCGTGGAGGCCGTCCAGTTCCTGCAGGACCAGTTCTGCACGACCAAGACCGTCAACCCCGGCGCCGTCAGCAACGACACGACCGTCACCCACGAGGTGTTCGAGAAGGGGCAGGGCGGGATCTACCTGGTCGGCCCGTACGTGCTGGCCCGGTTCGTCAACAGCATCGGCACCGACAAGATCGAAGTGCTGCCCGTGCCCAAGGGCCCGTCGGGCGGCCCCGGCACCCTCGGCGAGGGCGAGAACGTCTACATGATGGCCGGCTCCGAGAACCAGGAGGGGCAGAAGAAGTTCGCCGAGTTCGCCATCTCCCCCGAGGGCCAGCGCATCGGCATGAACAAGGACGCCAACGGCGCCATCGTCCGCCTGCCGGTCAACACCACCGTGGACATGGCCGCCGAGCGGCAGGACGCGCGCTGGAAGGTGTTCCAGGAGTCCTACGAGCACGCGGTCTACGCACCGCCGGTGCCCAACTGGGCGCCGATCCGCCAGACCTCGGCCGACTCCATCAACGCCGTGTGGGCCGACTGCTCAGCCGACGTCAAGACGGCCATGGATGAGCTCAACAACAAGCTCACCCAGGAACTGCAGAGCCAGAAAGCCTCATGACCTCGACACTCACCCCGGCGCGCGGCCGGAGCGCGTCCCCCGGCCACCCATCGCGAGCGGTGCGGTGGCGGGGGCCGCTGATCGCCTGGCTGTTCCTGGCGCCCGCGCTGCTGCTCTTCCTGTACTTCAAGTTCATCCCCATGTTCGTGGGGCTGTGGAAGAGCCTGTTCAAGGTGCAGACCTTCCTCGGTGACGAGTGGGTCGGCCTGCAGAACTACCAGACCATCGTCAGCGACGACGAGTTCGCCTCGGCCATCTGGCACAGCGTCGTGCTCGCCCTCGGCACCACGGTCGGCTCGATCGTGCTCGGCCTCGGCCTGGCGCTGCTCATCGAGGGGCCCGCCCGCTACCTGTGGTTCGTCAGGACCGCTGCCTTCCTGCCGGTCGTCACCACGATGGCGGCCGTGGCCGAGGTGTGGCGCATCATGTTCCACCCCGCCGACAGCGGGATGCTCAACGTCATCATCGGCTGGGCGGGCATCGACCCGCAGCCCTGGCTGGCCAGCGAGAACTCCTCGCTCTGGTCGATCATGCTGATGAGCATCTGGCGCGGGACGCCGTACGACATGATGATCTTCCTGGCCGGGCTGGTCGGCGTGGACCGCGCGCTGTACGAGGCGGCCGCCGTGGACGGCGCCTCCACCTGGCGGCGGCTGCGCCACATCACGCTGCCGGCGCTGCGGCCGGTGTTCTGGATCCTGTTCACCCTGGCCGCCATCCGCGGGCTGCGGGTCTTCGTCGAGGTCTACGTGCTCACCAACGGCGGCCCGAACGGCTCGTCCGAGGTGCTCATGACGTTGATCTACAAGCTCGGCTTCCAGAAGAACGAGCTGGGCGTCGCCTCGGCGGGCGGGATCGTGCTGTTCCTCGCCACGCTGGCGCTCACCGTGATCGTGCAGATGCTGCGCAGGAGGCAGGCGACATGAAGTTCGACAGCGCGCTGGGCCTGGAGGCGCGGCGGGGCCCGGTCGCCCGCGTCGGCAAGGTCCTCATCTACGCCGCGATGGTGATCGTCTTCACCGGGCCGCTGGTCGGGCTGCTGATGAGCTCGTTCAGCAAGACCCTCGACCCGACCTCCTTCTCTTTGTGGCCGGACGAGTTCACGCTGGAGAACTTCATCCAGGCCAAGGACAAGAACGTCTACCTCTACCTGCTGAACTCCTTCATCGTCGTCGGCTTCGGGCTGCTGCTGCAGGTGCTGGTGAGCGTCTTCGCGGCGTACGCGCTGGCCCGCAAGAAGTTCCGCGGCATGACGTTCGTGATGCTGCTCATGCTCACCACGATGATGCTCCCCGAGGAGATCATCGCGATCCCGCTCTCCCTCGTCCTCGCCGACATGCCGCTGCTGAACGTCAACCTCATCGGCACGTACGCGGGCATGATCCTGCCCGTCGGCGCCTGGGGCTTCTCCATCCTCGTCATGACCGAGTTCATGAAGGAGGTGCCGGTGGAGCTGGAGGAGGCCGCGCGCATCGACGGGGCCGGCGAGCTGCGCATCTTCGCGACCATCATCGTGCCGCTGTGCCGCCCGGCGCTCGGCGTGATCGGCGTCTTCGGCTTCACCATGATCTGGGACCAGTACCTGCTCCCGCTGATCGTGGCCCCCGAGTCGGACATGTGGACCCTGCCCATCGCGCTACGCTCGCTCCGCTCCGACGAGGAGGTCGGGATCGGCGTGCTGCTGGCCGCCTCGCTGCTGGCGCTGCTGCCGTCGATCATCGCCTTCCTCGCCTTCCAGCGGCAGTTCATGCGCGGTCTCACGAGCGGCGCGGTCAAGGGTTAGGCGTCCATGTATCTGGACGCTATCCAATATCCTGGATGTCCGAAGCCGCCGAAGGATACGAGATGGGATGAGCATGGAGCAGCCCCCGCTGGTCAAGTCCGCGGAGCGGACCGTACGCATCCTGGAGACGCTCGCCGAGTCGCACGACCACCTGACGCTTTCCGAGCTGCAGCAGCGCACCGGGTTCCCGCGCAGCAGCCTGCACGCGCTCATGCGCACACTCGTCGAGCTCAACTGGGTCGAGACCGACTCGGCCAGGTCCGCCTTCGGGATCGGCCCCCACGCGCTGCTGACCGGCACGGCCTACCTCGACAAGGACCCGGCGCTGCCGTTCGCCCAGGACTGCCTGGAGGACCTGCGTGACGAGATCGGGCAGACCGTGCACTTCGCCCGGCGCGACGGCGCCCACGTCCTCTACCTCGCCACCCGCGAGTCCCGCGAGGCCGACCACGTCATCCCCCGCGTCGGGCGGCGGCTGCCCGCCCACGTCACCGCGCTCGGCCAGGTGCTGCTCGCCCAGCTCACCGACGACGAGGTGGTCGCCCTGCTCCCGACCCCGCTCGTCGCGCTCACCGAGCACACCATCACCGACCTGACCAAGCTCACCGGCGAGCTCGACCAGGTCCGCACCCGCGGCTGGTCCTACGAACGCGAGCAGGGCACGCCCGGCGTGGCCTGCGTGGCCGTCGCGGTCGACTACCGCATCCCGGCCACCGACGCGATCAGCTGCTCGATGCCCGCCGGGCTGCCGCCCGCCGAGGTCGAGCGCATCACCGAATCGATCATCAAACACACCCGCAAGCTGGCTGCCACCCTGCGCAGGGAGGGCATCCGCTAGCCCCAGGAAGGACCGTTGATGCGGTTAGACGGCGTTCTCTTCTTCCCCGTGACCCCCTTCGGCCAGGACGGCGGCCTCGCCGAACCCGTCCTCGCCCGCCACGTGGCCGCCGGGGTCGCCGCCGGAGCCGGAGGAGTGTTCGCCGCGTGCGGCACCGGCGAGTTCAACGCCCTCGACCCCGCCGAGTACACCCTGGTCGTCTCCACCGCCGTCACCGCCACCGCCGGCCGCGTCCCCGTCTTCGCCGGAGCCGGCGGCCCGCTCCCCACCGCCCGCGCGCTCGCCCGGGCCGCCGCCTCCCAGGGGGCCGACGGCCTGCTGCTCATGCCGCCCTACCTGGTCACCGGCCCCACCTCCGGTCTCATCCAGTACGTCCGCGACGTCGCCTCCGTCACCGACCTGCCCGTCATCATCTACCAGCGCGGCACCGCCCGCTTCACCCCGGCCGCCGTCGCCACGCTCGCCGCCGACGTGCCCCAGGTGATCGGCTTCAAGGACGGCCTGGGCGACTTCGACCTGCTGCAACGCATCATCCTGACCGTCCGCCAGGCCACCTCCGAGCCCTTCACCTTCTTCAACGGCCTCCCCACCGCCGAACTGACCGTGCCCGCCTACCGCGGTCTCGGCGTCACCCTGTACTCCAGCGCCGTCTTCGCCTTCGCCCCCGAGATCGCCCTCGCCTTCCACAAGGCCGTCACCGGCGGCGACGAGGTCCTGGTCCAACGCCTGCTGACCGACTTCTACCTCCCCCTCGTCCAGCTCAGGGACCTCGCCCCCGGCTACGCCGTCTCCCTGGTCAAGGCGGGCGTACGGATGCGGGGGCTGGAGGTGGGCGGCGTCCGAGCCCCCTTGGTGGACCCCGAGGGAGAGCACCTGGAAAAGCTGGAACGAATCCTCACCACCGGCCTCTCCCTGACCGGCTCCTAGTCCGAAAATCGGAGAATTAGTGGGCAGGCGGCAGCGGACCCCGGCGTGCTGTGGCTGGTCGGGGTCGGTAACCAGCTGGCCGGATCAGGC
>NZ_JBEXLH010000069.1:0-43859 GCF_040609855.1 Nonomuraea sp. NPDC004580
GGCCGGGCGTCGGGCGAGGGGGCCCCGGCCTCCGTCAGGCGCGCTTCCAGAAGGGGCCGCGCCGGCCTCCTTCACCAGGGGCGCCCGGGGCGCCCGGAGTCCCGGGGTCGTACGCCGGCCTCGGGCCCATCGCCGGGCGTGGGTCTCCCGCCGGAGGCGGGGGAGTGGGGCCGGTCAGGGCCGTGAGGACCTCGATGGCGCGGGCGTGCAGGGCGTGGGCGTCCGCGCCAGGACGCTCGGCCGCCGCCAGCTCCGCCGCCAGGCGTTCCAGTTGCTCGTTCCCCCCGAGGTACGCCGCCAGTGCCGCCAGCCGGGTGCCCAGGTCGGCCAGGTAGAGCAGGTCGGGCGCGGGCAGGGCCTTGAGGCGGTCGAGCTCGGCCGCGAGCTGGGGACGCACCGACTCCGGACGCCCGCCGGCCGCCCGCCCGCGACCCCGGCGCGGCCCGCCGGGAGCCATCGGCATGGGCGCCGGCGAGGGCGGCAGGGCGCCGCCGTCCTGCGGCCCTCCGGCGAGGAAGCCCCGCTCCATCTCCATCCCGCCCGCGCTGCTCAGCCCGGGCTGCGGTGTCCGCATCCTGGCCGGGCTCGCCGGTGCGGCGGCCAGCATGACGTTCGCCCCGAAGGCGCCCATCCCCGGCGACTGCGGCGGCTCCCACCCGCTCGGCGGCTCGACCGGCTGGATGACGCGGTGCTGCGGCCCCTCGCCGGCGACCTGCCGGGTGTCCACCGCCACGTACGCCGTGAACCGGCAGAGCACGCCGTACTCCAGCGAGGTGCGCACGATGCGCTCCTCCAGGTCGTGCTCGCCCATGGCGTACCGGTCCTCCAGCTCGCGCAGGTGAGCGCGGGCCCACACGGCCCTGATGGCCGGATTGTCCACCGTGACGCCGTCCACGCGCTCCTCCCACGGCCCCTGCGCGGTCAGTCCCCGCACGGTCACCGAGGAGCCCTCGCGATAGCGCCCGTACGCGCGCAGCGGCACCCCGGGGAAGATCGACCCCAGGTGGGTGACGGTCTCCGGCTCGACCTCCAGGCCCTTGAGCGCCAGGTCGGTGACCAGGGGAGCGCCGATCCTGCGGTGGATGTGCTCCATGGCCGCGTCGAGCCGGTCCTCCGACTCGACCAGCTCGCACCGGCCCGCGCCGAGCCCCGCGAGACGGCCGAGGAACCCGGCGTTCACCGCCCTGTCGATGCCCACCGCGTGCACCCGCATGGCCGACAGCGCGCCGCCCGCCTGCTCCAGGATCTGGTCCTCGTTGCCGACCTGCCCGTCGGTGACGAGCACGACGACCCGCTCGCGGCCCTCCGACCGGCCGTCGAGCAGCGCGACGGCCCGCCGCAGCGGCTCCAGCAGCTCGGTGCCGCCCCGGGCGTCCACCCTCGCGAGATGCTCGACCGCACGGTAACGGTTGCGGTCGGACGCCTCCACCAACCCCTCGAACGCCTCCTCCACCACCGAGTCGAACGTCAGCACCGCGAACCTGTCGTGCGAGGTCAGCGTGTCGACGATGCGCGCGGCGGCCCGGCGGGCGCAGACCATCTTCCAGCCGCCCATGCTGCCCGAGCGGTCGAGCAGCAGCACCAGGTCGCGCGGCGTGCGGGCGCCCTCCAGCGGCGGCGGCAGCACGGTCAGCGCGAACGTGCCCTGCCCGTCCACCTGCCCGTCCACCCGCCCGTCCACCCGCCCGTCCACCTGCCCGTCCAGCTGGAGAGCCGTGGAAGCGGCGAACGTCAGCCGCAGCACGAAGTCGCGGTCCAGGCGCTCGCCGGGGCGCAGGCGTACCGTGCCGCCCTCCTCCTCGACCACGTGCAGGCTGGAGGCGAGCTCGCGCAGCTCCAGCCCGGCCGCGTCCACCGTGGCCGTCAGCGACAGGCGTACGGGGTCGGGGAAGCCGGGCAGCAGCACCGGCGGGCTGATCCTGGAGGCGTCGGGCACGGCGTCGGTGTCGGGCGCCACGCCGGCACCGGCCGGCGGGCCGTCGATCGGGCGGCCGGGGATGTAGCGCGGCGCCACGACCAAGGGGAACCTGAACGTGGCGGCGCCGTCCTCGTACGGCAGCGGCTGGCTCATGCTCAGGCGCACCGAGACGCGCTCGCCGGGCAGGATGTTGCCCACCCTGATCGTGAACACGTCGGGCCGGTCCTCCTCGGCGATCGCCGCCCGCCTGCCCTCGCGCAGCGCCCGGTCGTAGTCGGCCCTGGCCTGGCCGCGCTCCTTGAGCACGCCCTCCACCACCCGGTCGTCGGCCTCCATGCGGAAGCCGGTCACCGCCGCCCTGTCGGGCAGCGGGAAGACGTACGTGGCCTCAAGCGTCACGTCGTACGGGTTCGTGAACCCCTGCGTGACCTCGACCCCGGCGATCAGGCCCGAGATGGCGGCGGTCACGTCCACGCTCTCCAGCGGCAGGTTGCCGCGCTCGGTCAGCAGCGCGCCGAACCCGGCGTCCGGCACCGGAAGGCACCGCGCGGGCTCCAGCGAAGTGATCTTCATGTCAGCTTCCTCTCTTCGAGCACCGCGAGCAGCGGCCCGGCCGCCGCCAGCACCGCCTGAACGTCCTCATCCGACAGCGCCCGCCTCCCGTCGAGCACCAACCGCACCCCATCGCCCAGCCTGACCCCCGTGACGACCCCGGCCGCCTCTTGGGCACGGGCGGCGACGTCACGCACCGGCTCCTCCGGTGGGCTACCCGGCCGCTCGGCCCAGAAGCGCGCCCGCTCCCCGCCCCCTCCGGCGGCCGGGGCGGGGCCGGGGCGGGGGAGCGACCCGTTCAGGCCGGACGCCTGCTCCAGGGTGTGGTCGGTGGCGCCGGTCAGGGTCGTCTGGATCTCGGCGATCGAGTGGCCTGCGGCCTGCATGCGCTTGACGGCCACGAGCTGCAGGAGGTGACGGCGGCCGTAGCGGGCGATCCTGCCGCGCCGGGTCAGTGGCGGGTCGAGCAGCCCGATCGTCGTGTACCACCTGATCAGCCGCTCCCCGGGCACATCACGGACCCGTCCGTTCGCGGAGTGTCCGGCGGTCGCCGCGCCGTCGCGCAGCGCGCGGGCCGCGTGCTCGGCCAGCTCGCCGATCGTCCAGGTCTCGCTCATACCTCCACAATGACACTGTCATTGTTACAGTGTCAACGTGCTCGTGTGGCGGAAGAACCGCAGGCCGAAAACCGTTCTAAAGGTGTAAAAGCCGACTGGCGGGGAGGAAAGTACGCATGGCTACAATCACCGGACCACTCACGGGCGACGCCAAGAACACCGTCGTCGAGGCCCTCCAGGGCGCCCTGGTCGATCTCATCGATCTGTCCCTGGTCGCCAAGCAGTCCCACTGGAACCTCATCGGCTCCCACTTCCGCCCCATCCATCTGCAGCTCGACGAGGTCACCGACCTCGCCAGGACCCACATGGACACCATCGCCGAGCGCATGGTGGCCCTGGGCGCCAACCCGGACGGCCGCGCCGCGACCGTCTCCCGCGAGACCAAGCTCCAGCAGCCGGACGGCGGCTGGCTGGAGGACGGCAAGGTCGTGGCGACCATGACCGACATCCTGGGCGGCATCAGCAAGCGCATGTACGAGCGCATCGCGGCCACCGAGGAGGCCGACCCGGTCAGCCAGGACCTGCTCATCGCCGTGGCGCAGGAAGTCGACAAGCAGCACTGGATGTTCCAGGCACAGCGCTGAGCCGAAGGCGCGCGCGACGAAGGAGAGCCCGGGCGTGCGGCCCGGGCTTTCGTGTGTCCGGGCCGTTGCCCGGGCCGTTGCTCGGGCCGTTGTCCGGGCCGTTGCTCGGGCCGTTGCTCGGGCCGTTGCTCGGGCCGTTGTCCGGGCCGTTGCCCGAGCCGTCCCACGCGCACCGGTGGCGAGGTTTGCGCAGAGTTTGGTTTCGCGAGTCCTTGCCATTCATGTCGGTGCGGTCGACTAGCGTGGCACCTAGAGGGAGGCCCCACGATGTCGCACAAGACTCTCCTCCGCACGGGCCCGCTCTTGCCGGGCGGCATCAGCCCGTACGGTCCGCTCGGACTTCCGGGCCCCGACGGCCTGGCGCTGCCCCCTGGGTTCACCGGCCGGGTGGTGGCCCGCAGCGGTCACAAGGTCGCCGGCCTGACCTGGCACGCGGCCCCCGACGGCGGCGCCTGTTTCCCCGACGGCGCCGGCTGGATCTACGTGTCCAACTCCGAGCTGCCCCTGCTCGGCGGCGCGTCGGCGCTGCGGTTCAGGGCCGACGGCAGCATCGGCGACGCCTACCGCATCCTGTCGGGCACCGACCTCAACTGCGCGGGCGGCGCCACGCCGTGGCACACGTGGCTGTCGTGCGAGCTCGGCCACCGCGGCCGCGTCTTCGAATGCGACCCCTACGGCGCCCGCGCCGCGCGTCCCCGGCTGGCGATGGGGCGCTTCAAGCACGAGGCCGCCGCCTGCGACCCCGAGCGGCGGGTCATCTACATGACCGAGGACGAGCTCGACGGCTGCTTCTACCGGTTCAGGCCGGGCGACTGGGGCGACCTGACGGAGGGCACGCTCGAGGTGCTGTGCTCGTCGGGCCGCTGGCAGGCGGTGCCGTCGCCGGCCGCGCTGCTCAAGGAGGCCCGCCACCAGGTCGAGGACGCCCGCCACTTCGACGGCGGCGACGGCTGCCACTACGCCGGCGGGGTGTGCTATTTCACGACGAAGGGTGACACCCGGCTGTGGGCGTACGACGCGCAGACCGCCACGCTCGACCGGCTGTGCGAGGGCGTGCGGGCCATCACCGCCGCGCCCTCCGGTGACCTCTACGTCGCCAGAGAGCGCGCCGAGATCGACGTGATCGCGCCCGACCGGGCGGTCACCCCGTTCCTGCGCCTGGAGGGCCACCACGGGGCCGAGCTGACCGGGCTGGCGTTCTCGCCCAGTGGTGAGCGCCTCTACTTCTCGGCCAGGCGCGGCCGCACCGAGGGCCACACCTTCGAGGTGACGGGCCCCTTCCGTCCCTGAGTGCTCAGGCGAGGTCGAGGGTCCACATCTCCTCGACCAGCTCGACGCCGTTCTCCGAGCCCTTCTCCGCCGACTCCAGCTCGAACCCGGCCGCCCGGTAGATGCGCCGCGCGCTGGTCAGGCAGTCGCGGGTCCACAGCGTGACGCGCCGGTAGCCCTCGTCGCGGGCATGCCGTACGCACTCCTCGACCAGCCGCCGCCCGATGCCGAGACCGCGCGCGGACGGCTCGACCAGCAGCAGCCGCAGCTTCGCCGTCTCGTCGTCCTGCCGCATGCAGAAGACGCAGCCGGCCCGCTCGCCGTTCACCTCGGCGATCCACCCGGCGTCGCGGGCGGGGTCGAAGCCGGCCACGATGCCGGCGACGAGCTGCTCGAACGCGGTGCCCCAGCCGTACTCGGCGCTGTAGAGCACGCCGTGCCGGTAGGCGACCCAGCCGAGGTCGCCAGTGCGCGGGGGCCTGATCACGTACGAGCGGGGCTCGCGCGCCCCGCCGAGCACCTGCCTGATCGCCGCCATGCCGCCGACCAGCCGTGCCTGGTCCTCCTCGGCAAGCTCGCCGAGCAGCTGCGCGATCTCCTCGCCCGAGCGCCGGTCGAGCGCCGCGAAGACCTCTGCCCCGCCGGGGGTGAGCCGGACGAGCTGCTTGCGCGCGTCGGAGGCCGAGCGCTCGCGCTCCACGAGCCCGTCGTTCTCGAAGCGGGTCAGGATGCGGCTGAGGTAGCCGGCGTCGAGGCCGAGCAGGCCGCGCAGCTCCCCGGTCTCGACGCGGTCGGTCTGCGCCAGCTCGAACAGCACGCGTGCCTCGGTCAGCGAGTACGGCGAGTCGTGCATACCCGCCTGGAGCACGCCGATCACCTTCGTATAGAACCGGTTGAAGGCCCTGATCTCAGCAACCCTTGCTTCTGTCAACGAACTCATTGCCTCAGTCAACCATAGGAGGATCCCCGCTGTGAAGCACCTGCGCATAGGCGGATACGGCCCGGGCATCGTCACGATCGATGACGGGAAGGAGCACGGCCTCGCGCGGGTGGCGGCGCCGTCCTTCCTCGCCGCCCACCCCACGCTCCCGGTGCTGTACGCCGCGGGCGAGCTCGAACGCGGCTGGCTCACCGCCTTCGAGGCCACCAGCGAGCTGACCCCCTTCGACGAGCGCCCGAGCGAGGGCCACAGCCCCTGCCACGTCGCCGTCGACCCCACCGGCACGCTGCTCGCGACGGCCAACTACGGCGACGGCACGGCGGTCGTGTACCACCTGGACGAGCGCGGCGCGTTCACGGGCGAGCCGCTCGTGCTGCGCAACGAGGGCTCGGGACCCGACGCGGAGCGCCAGGAGGGCCCGCACGCCCACCAGTGCGTCTTCCACGACGGCCTGCTGCACGTCTCCGACCTCGGCACCGACGAGATCCGCCGCTACCGCCCCGACGGCACCCGGCTGGAGTCGATCACGCTGAGCCCCGGCACGGGCCCGCGCCACTTCGCGTTCGCCGGCGACCGCCTCTACGTCGCGGGCGAGCTCGACGGCACCGTCACGCTCATCGACGGCGAGCGCCGCACCAGCGTGCCCGCCTCCCGGCAGGAGGGGGCCAACGCGCCCTCCCACCTCCAGCTCGACGGCGACTTCGTCTACGTCGCCAACCGCGGCCCCAACACCGTCTCCGTGCTGCGCGCCGGCGACCTGTCGCACGTGGCCGAGGTGCCGACCGGCGGCGACTGGCCCCGGCACTTCGCCATCGACGGCGAGCACATGTACGTGGCCAACCAGTACGCGAACACGGTCACCCGCTTCACCCTGCGCGACGGGGTGCCCGCGCCGGACGGGGAGGCGTACGAGGTGGACAGCCCGGCCTGCGTCCTGGTCATGTAAGGACTTCACCAAGTCGCGGCCGGAGGAGGCACGCCACGCCGACCATGGGCGCGTGCGCAAGGTGCTACTCGTCGTCGCCCTGCTCGTCGCCGGCTGCGGCGAGCCTCCTCCCGCCGCGCCGCGACCCGTCGCGCCGCCCGCTCCGATCGTGGGCGCGGACGTGCAGGAGTCGTGGCGGATCCACAAGCTCGGCGCCGCGCACGAGATCGAGGGGTACGCCGACCGGGTGAGCGTGCTGCCCGGCGAGCGGCTGCGGCTGCACGTCTCCACGACCGCGCCGCGCTTCACCGCCCGCGCCTTCCGCATGGGCGCCAACCCGGCCAAGGTGTGGGAGTCCGACCCGGTCAAGGGGGTGCGCCAGACGCCCGCCAAGGTCGTGGACGGCGCCGTCACCGCCGCCCACTGGACGCCGTCGCTGACCGTGGACACCGAAGGCTGGCCCGAAGGCTCGTACCTCATCAGGCTCGACGCCTCCACCGGCGCCCAGCGCTACGTGCCCGTCACCGTGCGCTCGGCCTCCACCGCGGGGCGCGTCGTCCTGGTGAACGCGGTCACCACCTGGCAGGCGTACAACCTGTGGGGCGGGCGCAGCCTCTACCAGGGCCCCGGCGGGTACGCGGACCGCTCCCGCGCCGTCACCTTCGACCGGCCCTACGACCGCAGTGGCGCCCGCCTCTTCCTCGACTTCGAGAATGAGGCGCTGGCGGTGGCCGAGCAGAGCGGCGTGCCGCTGGCGTACCTGACGAACCTCGACCTCGTCCCCGGCGCGCTCGACGGCGCCCGCGCGGTGATCTCGCTCGGCCACGACGAGTACTGGTCGCCCGGCATGCGCCAGGTCGTCACCCGGGCCAGGGACAGCGGCACCAACCTCGCCTTCCTCGGCGCGAACGCCGTCTACTGGCGCATCGCCGTGCACGGCAGGACGGTCGCCTGCGACAAGGAGCGCGACTGCCGGCTCTGGCGCGACACCCGGCCGGAGAGCGCGCTGGTGGGGCAGATGTACGACTGCTTCCCCGCCGATGGCGTCTACCGGGTCAGCAGGCCCGGCCACTGGATCTTCGCCGGGACCAAGGGGCGCAGCTTCCCCGGGCTCGTCGGCGTGGAGACCGACCGGGTGTCGCGCGGCTCGCCCGACGGGGTGCAGGTGCTGGCCGAGTCGCCGTTCTCGTGCGGCGGGCGGCGCAGCGTCACGCACAGCACCTACTACACGGCGCCCAGCGGGGCCGGGGTGTTCGCCTCGGGCACGATGCGGTGGGTGTGCGGGTTGCGCGGCAGGCGCTGCGGCCACGGCGTCACCGACTCCGCCGCCGCCTTCACCCGCCGCGTCACCTTGAACCTCCTCACCCGCTTCGCCCAGGGCCCCGCCGGCAAACCCTGATCGGTTGTGGTGCCTCAGGCGGGGTGGGCGGCGGTGCGGGTCAGGTTCACCGCGGCCTGCCAGCGGGCGTAGGCGGCCTCGTCACGCTCGCCGGGCTCGAAGCGGCGATCGAGGCGCCAGGTCTCGCGCAGCTCGGCCTGTGAGCCCCACACGCCCGCCCCCAGGCCGGCCAGGAAGGCCGCGCCCAGCGCCGTGGTCTCCTGGACGGCGGGGCGCTCGACGGCGGTGCCGAGCTGGTCGGCCTGGACCTGCATGAGCAGGTCGTTGGCGCTGGCCCCGCCGTCGGCCTTGAGCACCTGCACCGAGCCGGCCGTCATCGACTCGACCACGTCGCGCACCTCGAACGCGATGGCCTCCAGCGTCGCCCTGACCAGGTGCGCCCGGGTCGTGCCGCGCGTGATGCCGGTGATCAGCCCGCGCGCCTCGGGCTCCCAGTGCGGCGCGCCGAGCCCGGTCAGCGCGGGCACGAACACCACCCCGCCGCTGTCGGCCACCGTACGCGCCAGCGCCTCGGACTCCGGCGCCGAGCCGATCAGTCCCAGCCCGTCGCGCAGCCACTGCACCGCCGCCCCGGTGACGAAGATCGACCCCTCCAGCGCGAACGTGCGCTCACCGGCCGGGGTCTGCCAGGCCACCGTGGTCAGCAGCCCGTTCTCCGGCCTGGCGATCTTCTGGCCGAGGTTCGCCAGCACGAACGAGCCGGTGCCGTAGGTGCACTTCACGTCGCCCACGTCGAAGCACGTCTGCCCGAAAAGCGCCGCCTGCTGGTCACCGGCGACCCCGCTGATCGGCAGGTCGAGCCCGAGGAAGGAGGACGGGTCGGTCCGGCCGAGCGGCCCGAAGTTGGGCACGATCTCCGGCAGCGCCGCCTCGGGCACCCCGAACAGCTCGCACAGCTCCGGCTCCCAGCCGCCGGACGCGAGCCCGTACAGGAGGGTGCGCGAGGCGTTGGACGGATCGGTGACGTGCCGCGCGCCCGCCGTCAGCCGTGCGACGAGGTACGAGTCCACCGTCCCCACGGCCACGGCCCCCGACGTGACGCCCGCCCACACCCCGGGGTCGTGCTCGGCCAGCCAGGTGAGCTTGGTGGCGGTGAAGTAGGGGTCGAGCCGCAACCCGGTCAGCTCGCTCACCCGCGGCTCGTGCCCCGCCTCGCGCAGCCGCCCGCACAGGCCCGCGGTGCGGCGGTCCTGCCAGACGATGGCCCGGCGCGGCGCGGCCAGCGTGTGACGGTCCCACAGCACGGCGGTCTCGCGCTGGTTGGTGATGCCGACGCAGGACGGCCGCAGCGAGGTGCCGCGCAGCGCGGCGGCGCAGGCCGACAGCGTGGCCTGCCAGATGTCCTCGGGGTTGTGCTCGACCTGGCCCGGCTCGGGGAAGTGCTGGGCGAACTCCTCGTACCCCTTGCTCGCGACGCTTCCGTCCTCCGTGACGACGAGCGCCGTCACTCCCGTCGTCCCGGCGTCGATGGCCAACACGGTCACGGACATTCCTCCTCTAACGATCACGACACGACCGGGCGCCCAGGTTTAATTCCGCAGCCTCGCGTTTGGTCTAGACCACTGCGTGTGATGCCGGGCACAATGCGAGTCTGACATCAGGTCTGGTTCGTGACCCCAATCGGGAGGAACCCGCCATGCGTATTGGAGTGCTCACCGGAGGCGGCGACTGCCCCGGGCTCAACGCCGTCATCAGGGCAGTGGTGCGTAAGGGGGTGAGCGTCTACGGGCACGAGTTCGTCGGCTTCCGTGACGGCTGGCGCGGCCCCCTCGAAGGCGACACGATGCCACTCGACATTCAAGCCGTACGCGGCATCCTGCCGCGCGGCGGCACCATTCTGGGCTCTTCCCGCACCAATCCGATCAAGATCGAGGGTGGTGTCGACCGGATCAAGGAGAATCTCGCCGCGACCGGCGTCGACGCGCTGATCGCCATCGGCGGCGAGGACACCCTGGGCGTCGCCAAGCAGCTCTACGACCGTGACGTCCACGTGGTGGGCGTGCCCAAGACCATCGACAACGACCTGTCCGGCACCGACTACACCTTCGGCTTCGACACCGCCGTCAACATCGCGACGGAGGCCATCGACCGGCTGCACACCACCGCCGAGTCCCACCACAGGGCGCTCATCTGCGAGGTCATGGGCCGCCACGCCGGCTGGATCGCGCTGCACGCGGGCATGGCGGGCGGCGCCAACGTCATCCTCATCCCGGAGAAGCCGTTCGACATCGACCGGGTCTGCGAATACGTCGAGTCCCGCTTCCGCACCCGCTACTCGCCGATCATCGTGGTCGCCGAGGGCGCCCACCCCGTCGAGGGGCAGATGGAGCTGCAGACGGGCACGCTCGACGCGTTCGGGCACGTCCGGCTGGGCGGCATCGGCGAGGTGCTGGCCAAGGAGATCGAGAAGCGCACCGGCAAGGAGGCCCGCACCACCGTGCTCGGCCACATCCAGCGCGGCGGCACCCCGACGGCCTACGACCGGGTGCTGGCCACCAGGTTCGGGCTGCAGGCCATCGACGCGGCCCACGAGGGCGACTTCGGCAAGATGGTCGCGCTGCGCGGCACCGACATCATCCGCGTCGGGCTCGACGAGGCCACGGCCGAGCTGAAGACGGTGCCGGTCGAGCGCTACTCCGAGGCCGAGGTGTTCTTCGGCTGACTGTAAGCCGGTTGCAAGCGGGCGGCCGTACCGTCGAGGACAGCGGGGTTATCCGCTACAACCCCCTCGGGGTACGGCTTGCGCCGCGCCACGTCGGCGGCCCACCTGTGCGCCGCAAGCCGTACCCATGACATAGCTCAACCGCGGGGCGTGCCGAAGAGATCCACCTCCGGCGCGCCCTCAGCGTTTCCGCGGCGCAACCGCTCCTTGAACTCCGCCTCGCTGCGCAGCTCCTTCTCCGACGGCGACAGGACGACGGCGAGCAGCAGCCCCACCGTGACCAGGCTGATGCCGACGATGAGCGGCAGCAGGAAGTCGATGCCCTGCGCGCCGGCCACCGGCACCATGTCCGAGTGGGCCTGCACCGACATCGACGCCATGCCGGTGTAGTGCATGCCGGCCACCGCGATGCCCATGACGAGCGCGGCGCCGCCGATTTTCAGCGCGCCGGTCACCCGCAGCGCGAACCACAGCGCCGCCGTCGCCGCCGCCACCGCGATGAGCACCGACAGCGCGACGACGGGCGGGTCGTAGGAGACGTGGCCTGACATGTTCATCGCGGCCATGCCCAGGTAGTGCATGCCGGCCACGCCTGCGCCGGTCAGCACGCCGCCCGCGATCAGGCGGCTCGGCCGCTCGCCTCCGTGCGAGGCGAGGAACAGGCCGGCGCCCACGACGACGATCGCGAGCAGCGCCGACGCCACGGTGAGCGGCACGTCGTAGCGGATCACCGAGCCGGGCACGGAGAAGCCCAGCATGGCGATGAAGTGCATGGTCCAGATGCCGGTGCCGCCGATCGCGACGGCCGCGCCGGCCAGCCAGTACGTGGCCTCACGGCCGCCGGTGAGCCGGGCCCGCGCGGTCAGCAGCAACCCCAGCATCGAGCCCACGCTGGAGACGGCGTACGCGAGTACGGGCGTCAGCAGCCCGTGCGAGAAATGCTCGATCGGCGACATGCCCCACCCATCCCCTTACCGCATCGATGAGGGGAGTATGAGTGGGGCTCAGCTCTTCGCGCAAGTATCAGCAGGCACGGCCTTCCGCCGCGCCTGCTCACGCCTCGTGCGTTTCTCCCTAGCGGCGCCTGCCCCTGGATCGTGCGGGCTGCTGGCGGGGCGCCGGGGCCGGCTGCGGCTGGGCCGGCTGCGTCGGCGGCACCGGCTGCTGGCGTCCCTGCATGGGCTGCACCGGCTGCTGTCGGCCCTGCACCGGCTGCGGCCGGCCGGGCACGGGAGCGGCCAGCGGCGCCGGGTAGGCGGCCAGCTGCTGCTGTTGCTCGGCGTTGCGCCGGCGCAGCTCCAGCTTGGCGAGCAGCTCGGCGTCCTCGGTGAGCTCCTCCTCCGACGGGGACAGGATCACCATGAGGAGCATGGTCAGGGTGATCAGGCTGATGACGGTCATGAGCGGGACGAGGAAGTCCAGCGCGTCGGCGCCAGGGACCTCGCCGGTCACCGGGTCGACCGTGACGTGCATGGCGTACATGCCGGTGTAGTGCATGCCGGCCACCGCGACGCCCATGACGAGCGCGGCGCCGGTGATCCAGATGGGCTTCCTGACCCGGGTGGCGAACCAGAGCGCGACCGTGGCCGCCACCACCGCGATCGCGACGGAGACGCCGACGAGCACGCGGTCGTAGGAGACGTGGGCGGACATGTTCATCGCGTACATGCCGAGATAGTGCATGGAGGCCACGCCGAGCCCCGTGAGCAGGCCGCCGCCCAGCAGCGCCGGCCACCGGCCGCCGCCGTAGGAGACGAGGAACAGGCCGGTGCCGACGACCACGATGGCGACCAGGGCGGAGGCCGCGGTCAGCCAGACGTCGTACTTGATCTGGGTGCCCTCCACCTGGAAGCCCATCATGGCGATGAAGTGCATGACCCAGATACCCGTGCCGCCGATGGAGACGGCCGCGCCCAGCAGCCAGCGCACGCGTGCTCCGCCGCGTGAAGCGTGCGCCTGCGCGGTCAGCCGCAGTCCGAGCATCGAGCCCATGCAGGACATGACGTAGGCGAGCAGCGGTGTGAGCAGTCCGTAGGTGAAGTGATCCACAGCGGAGGTCATCTATCGGTCCTTGCGATTTAGGGGTTCCCGGATTTTGCCATCCCGGATGTCCTATTCGCATGGATACTGCAACTATCTGTCAAATCGTGCTGTCGGAAACATGAGAACCCCTCATAACTCTCTGGGGTGCGGGTGCCGCGCAGAGTGAGGGCAGAGTGAGGGCGGAGTGAGGGCAGAGTGAGGGGCAGAGTGAGCACAGAGTGAGGACGGTGAGGAGGACAGCGGCGCGGACTAAACTCGATGGGTCGCGACGTTGCCATCAACGGCCGCGTTCCCCATCTTCCCCGGAGGTTCCACCATGACGATGTCCGCCCTGGGCGAGCCGTGCGTTCTGCTCAAGCTGGGCGAGATCGTCCTCAAGGGCAAGAATCGCGAGCTGTTCGAACGCCGCCTCATCGGCAACATCCGTGACGCGCTCCAGAGCGTCGGCATCCAGGTCGACGTCCGCAGGCGGCACGGCGTGGTCGCGATCTTCCTGCCCGAGGGCGCCACGGCCGAGCAGGCCGACGCCGTCGCGGAGCGGGTCGCCGACGTGCCAGGACTGGTCTGGATCCACCGCGCCTGGCGGGTCGCCAAAGACCCCGACACCGTGCTCAAGGCCGGTCTCGAGCTGGCCGGCGAGAGCGAGGCGGCCAAGCGCGGCGCCCCCTTCGCGGTCCGCTCCCGCCGCCGCGACAAGCGCTTCCCGCTCAGCTCCAACGAGCTCGACCGGTTCGTCGGCGGCGCCATCAACGACGAGTACAACCTGCCCGTCGACCTCAAGAACCCCGAGCTGACCATCTTCATCGAGGTCGACAGGGACGAGGTGTTCGTCTTCACCGGCGGCATCCCCGGCCAGGGCGGTCTGCCGGTCGGCAGCAGTGGGCGGGCGCTCGTGCTCATGTCGGGCGGCATCGACTCGCCGGTGGCCGCCTACCGCATGATGCGGCGCGGGCTCCACGTCGACTTCCTGCACTTCTCCGGCATCCCCTTCACCACCTCCGAGTCGATCTACAAGGCGTACGCGCTGGTCAAGAAGCTCGACCGGTTCCAGGGCAAGTCGCGCCTGTGGGTGGTGCCGTTCGGCAAGGCGCAGCAGTCGATCCGCACCTCCGGCCAGGACCGCCTGGCCGTGATCGCGCAGCGGCGGCTCATGCTCAAGACCGCCGAAGAGGTCGCCCACCGCATCCGCGCCTCCGCGCTGATCACCGGTGACGCGCTCGGCCAGGTGTCGTCCCAGACGCTGGCCAACATCACCGCCCAGGACAACGCCGTCGACCTGCCGATCCTGCGGCCCCTCGTCGGGTGGGACAAGACGGAGATCATGGCCGAGGCCCGGCGCATCGGCACGCTTGAGATCTCCGAGCTGCCCGACGAGGACTGCTGCTCGCTGCTCGCGCCCAAGCGGGCCGAGACGCGGGCCAAGATCGAGGACCTCAAGCAGATCGAGAAGCGGCTCGACGCCGAGGAGCTGTGCGTGCAGCTCGCCGACTCCATCCAGGAGTACACGCTCTGAGATCCAGGAGTACACGCTCTGGGCCGCGCCCCGGGCCCCGCGGTGGCGGGGCCCGGGATCGCTCGGCCGGGCGTCAGACGGTGGCCGTTGCCCGGCCTGGCATCAGGCGATGGCTGGGGTGGAGGTAGCGCCGGTGACCGTCAGACGGTGACCGTCAGGCGGTGACCGGGGCGGCGGTGGCGGCGGCCGTCCTGCCGAGCAGCGGCGGGAAGTCCGTCATGATCTGCGCGAGCTCGCCCAGATCGGTGTCCACGAGCGCCTGCGGGCCGTCGCAGAGCGCCTGCTCGGGCTGCGGATGCACGTCGATGATCACGCCGTCCGCGCCCACGGCGACGGCCGCCCTGGTCAGCGGCAGCACCAGGTCACGCCGCCCGCCCGAGTGCGACGGGTCGACGATGACCGGCAGGTGCGACAGCCGCTGCGCCACCGGCACCGCCGAGACGTCGAGCGTGTTGCGGGTGGCCGTCTCGAACGTCCTGACGCCCCGCTCGCACAGCACGATGTCGAGGTTGCCGCGCTGCGCGATGTACTCGGCGGCCATCAGCCACTCCTCGATGGTGGCCGTCATGCCGCGCTTGAGCATCACCGGCCGCCCGGCCGCGCCGACCGCCTGCAGCAGCCCGAAGTTCTGCATGTTGCGGGTGCCGACCTGCAGCATGTCGACGTAGGAGGCCACCAGCTCGACGTCACGGACGTCCACGACCTCCGTGACGATCGGCAGCCCCGTCTCCTCGCGCACGTCCGCCAGGATGCGCAGCCCCTTCTCGCCGAGGCCCTGGAAGGCGTACGGGGAGGTGCGCGGCTTGAACGCACCGCCGCGCAGCAGCACCGCGCCGGCCGCCTGCGCCATCCGCGCCGCGTCGAGCGTCTGCCGGTGCGTCTCCACCGCGCACGGCCCCGCGATCAGCGTCACGGTGTCGGGACCGATGGGCACGCCGCCCACGTGCACGGTGGAACGTTCCGGATGATTCTCCCTGCTCACCAGCTTGTACGGCGTCGAGACCCGCATGACGTCCCGCACCCCGCCCATGCCGCGCAGGGCGGCGGCGTCGAGCTGCGTCACCTCGCCCACCAGGCCGACGATCGTCCTGCGCACGCCCTTGCTGACGAACGCCTCAACCCCTGCCGCCTCGACGACCGACACGATCGCCGCGAGATCGTCCGCGGTGGCCTCAGGGCCCATCACGATCACCATGTTGCCGCTCTCCTTCTCCGGAAAACACGAAAGGCCCCGGGTCCTCGAGGACCCGGGGCCTTTCGTTCGCCTGTCTGCTAGTGCAGCGTCAGATGGCGAACGGACTCGGGTCCGTCGCCATACCAAAACAGGAACGCTGCACGCATAGCCCTAAACGATAGCGCACCGCACCCGCTGCCGAGGCACGCGAGGGCCGATGGCAGGATGGCCACGAGACGGGAGAGCGGTGAAGGGAGAGTTCGTGGAGGAGTCGCGCCTGCCTCCAGGCCAGTACGTCCCACGCGGCAGACCCGTGATCCACTACGGCCGCGTCCCCGCGTTCAAGCCGGAGAGCTGGGACTTCCGGGTGTTCGGCGCGACCGCGTCGGGCGAGGAGCACTGCTTCACCTGGCCGGAGTTCGAGCGGCTGCCCCGTGACACGCGGGTCGAGGACTTCCACTGCGTCACCAAGTTCTCGCTCATGGCCAACGAATGGCGCGGCGTCACGCCGGCCACGATCATGGCGGCCGCCCCGCCCGACCCCGGCGTGCGCCACGTGATGATCTGGGCCGAGTACGGCTACAGCGCCAACCTGCGCATGTCCGACTTCACCGCGCCCGGCACCCTGTTCGCCATGGAGTTCGACGAGAAGCCGCTCAGCGCCGACCGCGGCTTCCCCGTGCGCATCGTGGTGCCCCACCTGTACGCGTGGAAGAGCGTCAAATGGGTGCGCGGCATCGAATACCTGCTGGAGGACCGCCGCGGCTTCTGGGAGGAGCGCGGCTACCACAACGTCGCCGACCCGTGGCGCGAGCAGCGCTACTCCTACCAGGAAGAACCCGGCGAAGGCCCCGACTGACTTCACCCTCCGTTCGCCCCCGTACACTCCGCGGTTACGGCTACGGTTTCCCGCATGCTGACCACCGCGTGCGCGGCGCTGGCCTGCCTGTCCTTCCTCCTGGGTTACGCGCTCGCCTGCCGCCGCCAGGCGCCGCCGCGCAGGGCGGACGCGGCGACGTTCGCCACGCTGCACGTCGCCGCGATGGCCGCCCCCGCCCTGCGCGCGGGGCTCGACCGCGACTCCGCCCGCAAGGCCGTACGCCACCTGCACACCCTCCTCGGCACCAGGGCCGTCGCCCTCACCTCGGCGGACGCCGTGCTGGCCGTCGAAGGGCCGGGCACCGATCGCGTGCTCGGCCACGCCGCGGCCGCGCTGGCCGCCGGGCGGGCGCAGGTCTTCCCCGACGAGCCGTACGCGGCGGTCGTGGTGCCGCTGACCGTGGACGGCACGGTCGTCGGCACGCTGGCCGCCATCGACGACGAGGTGAGCGCGGCGCTCGTGCGTACCGTCACCGAGGTCGCCGGCTGGGTGTCCGGCCAGTTGGAGCTCGCCGGGCTGGCCGCCTCGCGGCAGCGCGCGACGGAGGCCGAGATGCGGGCCCTGCGCGCCCAGATCTCGCCGCACTTCGTCTACAACGCGCTCACCACGATCGCCTCGTTCGTGCGTACGAACCCGCGGCGGGCCCGCGAGCTGCTGCTCGACTTCGCCGACTTCTCCCGTTACGCGCTGCGCCGCGCCCACGACTTCACCACCCTGGCCGACGAGCTGACCTGCGTCGACCGCTACCTGCTGCTGGAGCGCGCCCGCTTCGGTGACAAGCTGCGCTTCAGCATGCAGGTGGCGCCCGAGGTGCTGCCCGTGCCGGTGCCGTTCCTGTGCCTGCAGCCGCTCGTCGAGAACGCGATCAAGCACGGCATGCGCGGCCGCGGCGGCCCTGGCGAGGTGCGGGTGGTGGTGTGCGACGCCGGACCCGAGGCGCACATCACGGTCGAGGACGACGGCGCCGGCATGGACCCCGAGTGCGCCCGCCGCATGCTGGACGAGGACCCGGCCCGCGAGGGCAGCGGCATCGGCCTGGCCAACGTGGACCTGCGCATGCGGCAGATCTACGGCGACGGCTACGGGCTGGTCGTCGAGACCGCGCTGGGAGCGGGCACGAAGGTGCGGCTGCGGGTCCCCAAGTCTCTTTCTGTGGTCGAATGATTACGCTATGCTGACGTGTCTCTTGTGACCTCTGCTTTCATACGACAGCGTGGTGGACATGCTGAGAGTGCTGGCCGTCGACGATGAAGTGCCTGCTCTGGAGGAGCTCGCCTACCTGTTGCGCCAGGACGACCGCATCGAGCACGTCACGACCGCGGCCGACGGCGTCACGGCGCTGCAGGACATGGTGCAGATGATCGGCGGCGGTGAGCGGCTCGACGGGGTGTTCCTCGACATCCGGATGCCCGGCCTCGACGGGCTCGACCTCGCCCGGCTGGTCGGCGGCTTCCCCAGCCCGCCCCGGCTGGTCTTCGTCACCGCCCACGAGGAGTGCGCGGTGCAGGCGTTCGAGCTGGAGGCCGTCGACTACCTCCTCAAACCGGTCAGGGCCGAGCGTCTGTCCGAGGCGGTGCGGCGGCTCGAGGCGGCCACCTGCCCCGCGCCCGAGCCGGGGCAGGACGACGTGATCCCGGTCGAGCTGGGCGGGCGCACCCGGTTCGTGCCGCAGCAGGCGGTCTGGTTCGCCGAGGCCAAGGGCGACTACGTACGCCTGCACACCGTCGACGGCAGCTACCTCGTCCGCATGTCGCTGGCCGCTCTGGAGCGGCGCTGGTCGGACGCCGGGTTCATCCGCATCCACCGCAGCACGCTCGTCTCGGGACGGCACGTCAGCGAGCTGCGCTTCGAGGGCGGCCGGGTGACGCTCACCGTCGGCACCGAGACCCTCCAGGTCAGCAGACGCCACAGCCGCCAGGTCCGCGACCAGCTCGTCCGCCACCACCGCGGCACGCTGCCGTAGGGAGCCCTTCGGCTCGGACGGACGGAGCGGTCGCGGTGGGCGTGATCGCCGGTGGGGGTGTGATGGGGGCGGTCGTGTCGGGGGAGCGGGCGGGCGTGAAGCCGGAGGTGCCCGCATCGTGTCCCGTGGGCGTTGCGGCGTGCGGCGCCTGCGCGGTGATGGTAATGATTTCCCTGGTCACCATGGGTCGGCCGGCGCGGAGGACGGGCTGGGCGATTGTCAGGATGCATCTCCCCGGGTGACTCACGGGCCCCCCTTGCTACCGTTCGTCGCGCCTGGATGGCCGCTGGTCGTGTGACCACTCTCCGTATGGCGATGACTACAGACCGCTCAACGAGCTGTACGTGAACAGGGTATCCCCCACAAGATCGCAACCGTAGTGTTTCGGCATCGGAAGCCATCCCGGCGCATCGGGAGGGACGAGCCGGGGGGCTCACGACAGGCTCGGTGCGCCGGCTTCACCGGCGACGCGCAGGTCGCCGCGGCGGCCGGGCCCTTGACCGGGGGGTAGGGCCCGACACGCCGGATCCGTGAAGGGGCGCCCGCGTGGCCGCGATTGCGGGCCTCGCGATCCGGCACGCGGGGGCGGCCGCATCGCGCGAACGGGCGCCCCTGTCACGGCCACCCCTTCCCGCGGCGCCCCTCCGAGCTCCGGAAGAAGGGGTCAGCCGTCGCGGAGTTTCTTCAGCAGGGCGATGTCCTCGGCGTGTTTCGGGGCCTTGCCTGGAGTCTCGATGCAGATCGGGACGCCGGCGACCGCCGGGTGTCGCATCAGGTCGGCGAAGGGCTGGATGCCGATGTGGCCGGCGCCGATGTTCTCGTGGCGGTCCTTCTTCGCGCCGCACACGTCCTTCGAGTCGTTGGCGTGGACGAGCTTGAGCCGGCCGGGCGCGATCGTGTGGAGCGCGTCGAACGTCTCCTGCACCCCGCCCTCGGCGGCGAGGTCGTGGCCGGCGGCGAAGGCGTGGCAGGTGTCGAGGCAGACCCCGGCCCGGGGATGCCAGTCGAGGGTGGCGAGATAGGGCTCGAGGTCCTGGACGGTGGCGCACAACATGGCGCCCTGGCCGGCCATCGGCTCGAGCAGCAGGTCGGGCCCGCCCTCGGGGATCTCGTCGAGCAGCGGCAGAAGATGCTCATGGAGCTGGCGCATCGCGTCGTCGCGCGGCTGCGTGACCGCCGAGCCGGTGTGCACGACCACGCCGCGCGCGCCGGTCTCGACCCCGCGCCGCAACGTGTGGCGCACGATCGCGACGGAGTTGGCCAGCGTCTCGGGACTGGGCGAGCCGAAGTTGACGAGATAGGGCAGGTGGATGAACGTGGGCACGCCGGAGGCGGCGAGCGCCGCGTCCTGGTCGGGCCTGCCCTCGGTGAGCGCCCAGCCACGCGGGTTGGTGACGAACACCTGGATCATCTCGGCGCCGATCTCGGCCATGGAGGACAGCCCGCCTTTGGCCAGGCCGCCCGTGACGGACACGTGCCCGCCGATCAGGGATGTTGGGGTCATGATGGCACCCAGTTTAGGGCCGCCGGGCGACACTTCCGCAGATCAGCGCCGCCACGCACGAACGGGCCCGGGCGATTGGAGCATGACACGAAAAGTGCCCGGGTTTGTGGCCGTGAGTTGGGAGTTCTGGCGGATGGACCGGGCACGGAACCGCTGTGTGTACTTCTGCTATGGCCGACCGACTCGCGAGCTTCAACGCCCGGCCCAGGGCCGAGGCCGAGGCCGACCTGCTCACCTGCTGCGCCTCCCCGGCCTTCGCCGGCGAGGTGGCGGGGCGCAGGCCGTACGGGGACCTCGGCGAGCTGCTGGACACCGCGAGCACGGCCGTGCGGGACCTCGGCTGGGACGAGGTGCTGCGGGCGCTGAGCGCCCACCCCCGCATCGGCGAGCGGCCGAAGGGGGAGGGGAGGGAGGCGTCCTGGTCGCGGCAGGAGCAGTCGGGTGTGCCCGACGCCATGCGCGCGGCGCTGGCCGACGCCAACCGCGCCTACGAGCGCCGCTTCGGCCACGTCTACCTGGTCTGCGCCACCGGCCTCACCGGCGCGCAGCTGCTGGCCAGGCTGGAGGAGCGGCTGGCCAACGACGAGGAACGCGAGCGCGAGGTCGTCCGTGCCGAACTGGCCGCGATCGCCCGGCTGCGGCTGGCCAAGCTGATGAAGGAGGGGACATGAGCCTGTCCACCCACGTGCTCGACGCGGTCACCGGCCGGCCCGCCGCGGGCCTGCGCGTACGTCTCGAACAGGACGGCCGGGTGCTGGCCGAGGGCCGCACCGACGACGACGGCCGCATCAGGGGCTGGAACCCGGGCGCCGGCGTGCACCGGATCGTCTTCGACACCGGGGCGTACCTGGAGGACACGTTCTACCCCGAGGTCGTCGTCACCTTCACCGTCAAGGACCCGGCCACGCACCACCACGTGCCGCTGCTGCTCAGCCCGTATGCCTACAGCACTTACCGAGGGAGCTGAATGACCGTCAAGCTCGGCGTCAACCGCTACGGGAAGGCGGAGACGAGGCTCGTCCACGTGGTCAGGGACGGTCCCGTTCACCACCTCAAGGACGTCAACGTCAGCGTCTCCCTGTCGGGCGACATGGAAGCCGTTCACCTGACCGGCGACAACGCCGCCGTGCTGCCCACCGACACGCAGAAGAACACCGTCTACGCCTTCGCCAGGAAGCACGGGGTGGGCCAGATCGAGGCGTTCGCGCAGCGGCTGGCCAGGCACTTCGTGACGTCCCAGCCGGCCGTCAGGCATGCCAGGGTGGAGATCGAGGAGTACGCCTGGCGGCGGCAGGGCCCCCACTCGTTCGTCCGCGACGGCACCGAGGTGCGCACCTGCCTGCTCCACCACGACGAGGACGGCCGCACCACGGTCGTGTCGGGCCTGAAGGACCTGGTGGTGCTCAACACGACCGGCTCGGAGTTCCACGGCTTCGCCGTCGACGAGTACACCACGCTGCCGCCGGCCACCGACCGCATCCTCGCCACCGCCGTCACCGCCCGGTGGCGGCACGAGGGCGACACCCCCTCGTACGCGACGTCGTACGGCCAGGTCAGGCAGGCCCTGCTGGACGCCTTCGCCAACACCCACAGCCGCTCGCTGCAGCAGACCCTGTACGCCATGGGCGAGCGCGCGATCACCACCTGCCAGGGGATCTGCGAGGTCCGCCTGGCCCTGCCCAACAAGCATCACTTCGCGGTGGACCTGTCGCCGTTCGGCCTGGACAACGACAACGAGGTCTTCCACGCCGCCGACCGTCCCTACGGGCTCATCGAGGGCAGTGTGCTGCGTGAGGACGCACCCGACGCCGGATTCGCCTGGGAGTAGGGACCGATGGACTTCTTGCGCCCCACGACGTGGGAGGAGGCGCTGGCCGCCAAGGCGGACCGGCCCGACGCGGTGCCCATCCAGGGCGGCACCGACGTGATGGTGGAGATCAACTTCGGCGTGCGCAGGCCGCCCGCGCTGCTCGATCTCAACGGGGTGGCCGAGCTGCGGGACTGGTCGATGACCGGGGGCATGTGCCGGCTGGGGGCAGGGGTGCCGTACGCGGTGGTCGTCGACCGGCTGGGCGACGTGCTGCCGGGGCTCGCGCAGGCCGCGCGCACGGTCGGCTCGCCGCAGATCCGCAACCGCGGCTCGGTCGGCGGCAACCTGGGCGCGGCCTCGCCGGCGGGCGACAGCCATCCGCCGCTGCTGGCCGCGGGCGCGGTGGTCGAGGTGGGTTCGCGCGATCGCGGCGTGCGGATGATCCCGGCCACCGAGTTCTACCTGGGCGTCAAGCGCAGCGCGCTGGAGCAGGACGAGCTGATCAGGGCCGTGCACGTGCCGCCCGCCACGGGACCTCAGTACTTCTCCAAGGTCGGCACCCGCAACGCCATGGTGATCGCGGTGTGCTCGTTCGCGATCGCGCTGCACCCGGGGGAGCGGCGGGTCGGCACCGGGCTCGGCTCGGCCGCGCCCACCCCGCGCCGCGCGCTGGAGGCCGAGGAGCTGCTGGCCGCCGAGCTCGACTGGGAGGCGCCGCTCGATCCGGCGCTGGCCCGGCGGTTCGGCGAGCTGTGCGCGCGGGCCGCCGCCCCGATCGACGACGTCCGTGGCACCGCCGCCTACCGGGTGCACGCCATCGGCGTGCTGGCCCGCCGCACGCTCGCCTGGGCGTGGACCGACCATCTGGGAAAGAGGGCCGCCTGATGCGCGTCACGTTCACCGTCAACGGCCGCGAGGAGATCGCCGAGGACGTCTGGGAGGGCGAGAGCCTGCTGTACGTGCTGCGCGAGCGCCTCGGCCTGCCCGGCTCCAAGAACGCCTGCGAGCAGGGCGAGTGCGGCTCCTGCACGGTCTACCTCGACGGCGTGCCGGTCTGCTCCTGCCTGGTCGCGGCCGGGCAGGCGGAGGGGCGGCAGGTCCGTACGGTGGAGGGCCTGTCCGACGGCGACCGGCTCGACCCCGTGCAGGAGGCGTTCGCGGAGAGCGGGGCCGTGCAGTGCGGCTTCTGCACGCCCGGGCTCATCGTCCAGGCCCACGACCTGCTCGAACGCGTGCCGCGCCCGTCCGACGCGGAGATCAGGGAGGCGCTGGCGGGCAACCTGTGCCGGTGCACGGGCTACGAGAAGATCCTCGACGCGGTACGCCTGGCCGCCGAGCGCAAGGCGGCGCCGTGACGCTGATCATCGAGAACGTCCACATCGCCCCCGTCTCCGGCCCCGAGATCCCGTCCGGCTTCCTCAGGATCGACGGCGACACGATCACCGAGCTGGGCCCCGGTCAGGCCCCCGACGTGCCCGGCGCCGAGCGCGTCGACGGCGCGGGCTGCCTGGCCACCCCCGGCCTGGTCAACACCCACCACCACCTCTACCAGTGGGCCTCGCAGGGCCTGGCGCAGGACGCCACCCTGTTCGAGTGGCTCGTGGCGCTCTATGAGGTGTGGGCCGCGATGGACGCCGAGGTCGTCGAGGGCGCCGCCACGGCCGCGCTCGGCTGGCTGGCGCTGTCGGGCTGCACCACCTCCAGCGACCACCACTACATCTTCCCCAAGGGCCGGGGCGACCTGCTCGCCGCCGGGATCGAGGCCGCCCGCGCGATCGGGCTGCGCTTCCACCCGGCGCGCGGCTCCATGGACCGGGGGCGATCGCAGGGCGGGCTGCCGCCGGACGTCGTGGTCGAGGAGCTGGACGACATCCTGGCCGCCACCGCCGAGGCCGTGGACGCCCACCACGACCCGTCGCGCTCCTCCATGCTGCGGGTGGCGGTCGCGCCGTGCTCGCCGTTCTCCGCCAGCGGCACGCTGATGACCGAGTCCGCCGCGCTGGCCAGGGACAAGGGCGTACGCCTGCACACCCACCTCGCCGAGACCCTCGACGAGGACGAGCACTGCCTTGAGCAGTTCGGGTTGCGGCCCGTCGACTACATGGAGAAGCTGGGCTGGCTCGGGCCCGACGTGTGGCTCGCCCACGCCGTGCACCTGAGCGACGCCGACATCGCCAAGCTCGCCGCCACCCGTACCGGGACCGCCCACTGCCCCTCGTCCAACGGGCGGCTCGGCGCGGGCGTCGCGCGCGTCTCCGAGATGCTGCGGCAGGGTGCGAACGTCGGGCTCGGCGTGGACGGCAGCGCCTCGTCCGAGCTGACCACGATGGCCGGGGAGATGCGCCAGGCGCTGCTGTTCCAGCGGGCCCGCTACGGACCGCGGGCCCTGACCGCGCGGCAGGCGCTGGAGCTGGCCACGCTGGGCGGCGCGCGCAACCTCGGCAGGCAGGACGAGCTGGGCACGCTGGAGCCCGGCAAGCTGGCCGACGTGGTGCTGTGGCGGGCCGGCAAGCCGTTCCACGCCGCCGTCACCGACCCGGTCTGCGCGCTCGTCTTCGGGCCTGCTCCGCCGGTGGAGCTGGTGCTGGTGGGCGGGCGTACGGTGGTCGCCGGCGGCGAGCTGCGCACGGTCGCGCAGGACGCGGCAGGACGGGCGGGCGCCGACGCGCACCGTCGGCTGCTGCGGCTGGCCGGGGAGCGCGGTGTCACCGCCGCCCGGCAGGTGCGTGGGGACTAGTGTGGAGATATCCGGACGAACAGGAAAGGCGGTCCCGTGTCGGCGGAATCCCCAGACGAGCGGCTGGCGCAGCTCAAGAACACCTTCGCGGCCATCGACACCGACGGCGACGGCTACATCACCGAGGCCGAGCTGAAGCGGCACTTCCCCGACCTGCCCGCGGAGGCGCTAGGGGCGATGAGCCAGGAGGCCGACTACGACCAGGACGGCCGCTACTCCCTGGAGGAGTTCATCCGCACCCTCTCCTGACGAACGGCTCCCGCCCGCCCGGCCGGCGTGCCAGGGCACGGGCGGCAGGCCCTGATGGAACCGGCTTCCCCCGGCGCGTGAGGTGGGCAGGGCGGGATGTGATGATGAGTCACGCCTTCCTGCCCGCTCGCACCGGGCAGGAAGGCGTGTCAGCACATTGTTCATCATCAGGCGGGAGTTCGTAGTGGTTCAGCACGTTCTGGTAGCCCCCGACAAGTTCAAGGGGTCGCTGACGGCCGCCGAGGTCGCCTCTCACGTCTCGGCGGGGCTGGGCGTGCCGACGGTGGAGCTGCCGGTCGCCGACGGCGGCGACGGCACCGTGGACGCCGCCGTGGCGAGCGGCTACAGCCGGATCACGATCGAGGTCACCGGCCCGACGGGGCAGCGGGTGCCCGCCTCGTACGCCTGGCAGCCCACCGGCACCGCCGTGGTCGAGCTGGCCGAGGCGTCCGGGCTGCGCCGCCTGCCGGGCGGCCCAGAACCGCTGACCGCCACCAGCCGCGGCACCGGCGAGCTGATCGCCGACGCCGTACGCCGCGGCGCCAAGCGCGTCGTGCTCGGCCTCGGCGGCAGCGCCTGCACCGACGGCGGCGCCGGACTGGCCCAGGCGCTCGGCGCCCGCCTCATCGACGCGGAGGGCGATGAGCTGCCGCCCGGCGGCGCCGCGCTCAAGCGGCTCGACCGCATCGACATGTCCGGCTTCCTCGACGTCTCCGGCGTGGAGTTCGTGGTCGCGAGCGACGTGGACAACCCGCTGCTCGGCCCGCACGGCGCCGCCGCCGTCTACGGCCCCCAGAAGGGCGCCACGCCCGGCGACGTCACGACCCTGGAGGCGGGGCTGGCCCGCCTGGCCGCCGTCGCCACCGCCACCCACGGCCTGATGGGCGCGGTCGAGCACGACGACGTCCCGCGCGCGATGGGCGTCGCGGGCGCGCCGGGAGCGGGCGCGGCCGGCGGAGTGGGGTTCGCGGCGCTCGCCTTCCTGCACGCCGAGCTGCGGCCGGGCATCGACTACCTGCTCGACCTGCTCGGGTTCGCCGGGCACGCCGAAGGGGCCCGGCTGGTGATCACGGGGGAGGGCTCGCTGGACGAGCAGACCCTGCGCGGCAAGGCCCCGGCGGGCGTCGCGCGGGCGGCCGCGCGGGCGGGCGTGCCGGTGGTGGCCGTCTGCGGGCGCACCACGCTCTCCGAGGCCGACCTGAAGAGCGCGGGCATCGAGGCCGCGTACGCGCTGACCGACCTCGAGCCCGACACCGGCCGCTGCATGGCCGAGGCGGGCCCGCTGCTCGAACGCCTCGCGGCCAGGATCGCCGCCGAGCGGCTCCCGGAGGGCGAATGACACCGTACGACCTGGTCGTCCGATCCCGCAGGACCGTCACGCCCGACGGCGAGCGGGCCGCGGCCGTCGCCGTGCGCGGCGAGCGGATCGCCGCCCTGCACGACTACACCGCGCCGCTGGAGGCCGCCGAGGACGTCGACCTGCGCGACCTGGCGCTGCTGCCCGGCCTGGTCGACAGCCACGTCCACGTCAACGAGCCGGGCCGCACCCACTGGGAGGGCTTCGACTCCGCCACCAGGGCCGCGGCCGCGGGAGGCGTCACGACGATCGTGGACATGCCGCTCAACAGCCTGCCGCCCACGGTCAGCGCCGAGGCGCTGGAGGTCAAGCTGCGGGCCGCCGAGGGGCAGTGCCACGTGGACACCGCGTTCTGGGGCGGCGCCGTGCCGGGCAACCTCAAGGACCTGCGGCCGCTGCACGAGCGCGGGGTGCGCGGGTTCAAGTGCTTCCTGTCGCCGTCGGGGGTCGACGAGTTCCCGCCGCTGGGCGCGGCCGAGCTGCGCGCGGCGCTGACGGAGGTCGCGGGGTTCGGCGGGCTGATGGCGGTGCACGCCGAGGACCCCGCGCTGCTGGGCGAGCCCGACGGGCCCGGCTACCGCGCGTTCCTCGACTCCCGGCCCGGCGCCGCCGAGCGCAGCGCCGTCGAGCGCGTCGTGCGGCTGGCCGCCGAGACCGGCTGCCGGGTGCACGTCCTGCACGTCTCCAGCGCCGAATGCCTCGACGTGCTGGAGACGGCCAGGGCCGAGGGGGTGCCGGTCTCGGCGGAGACCTGCCCCCACTACCTGACGCTGGCGGCCGAGCAGGTGCCCGAGGGGGAGACGGCGTACAAGTGCTGCCCGCCCATCCGCTCCGGGCGCAACCGCGACCTGCTCTGGGACGGCCTGGCCAGGGGCGTGCTGAGCTGCGTGGTGTCCGACCACTCGCCGTCCACCGCCGACCTCAAGGTGCCCGACTTCGCCGCCGCGTGGGGCGGCATCGCCTCCCTGCAGCTCGGGCTGGCCGCCGTCTGGACCGAGGCCGCGCGCAGGGGCCACACGCTTTCTGACGTGACCCGCTGGATGTCGGCGGCCCCGGCCGAGCTGGCCGCGCTGCCCGGCAAGGGCGCGATCGCGGCCGGGCACGACGCCGACCTCGTGGCGTTCGACCCCGAGGCCGACAACTTGATCGACGCCGCCCGCCTGCACCACAAGAACCCCGTCACCCCCTACCACGGCCGCACACTCAAGGGCGCCGTCCTGACCGCCTGGCTGCGCGGCCGGCCGGTGGACGGCGCGCCGCACGGACGATTCCTGCTGGGAGCGCGATAGATGGACGGCTGCACCCGCCTGCCCGACCTCGCCCTGCGGACGTACGGCGGCTCGGTGGTGGCCGCGAGCGACGAGTCGTTCGCCGAGAAGGAGAGCCTGATCAAGCCAGGACGCCCCGGCTTCCTGCCGGAGACGTTCGGGAACAAGGGGCAGGTGTACGACGGCTGGGAGACCCGCCGCCGCCGCGAGCCCGGCCACGACTGGGCGCTGGTACGCCTCGGGCTGCCCGGCGTGATCCGCGGCGTGGTGATCGACACGGCCTGGTTCAAGGGCAACTATCCGCCCCGGGCGTCCGTCGAGGCCACGTCGGTGGCGGGGCATCCGTCGCCGGCCGAGGTGCTCGCCGCGCCCTGGACCGAGATCGTGCCGCTGTCCGACCTCAAGGGCGACGCCGAGCACCTCTTCCCGGTGACCGACGACGCCCGCTACACCCACGTACGGCTGAACATCCATCCCGACGGCGGCGTCACCCGGCTGCGCGTGCACGGCGAGGTACGTCCCGACCTGTCCCTCTACGACGGCCTCGGCATCGACCTGGCGGCGCTGGCCAACGGCGGCCTGGTCACCGCCTGCTCCGACGAGTTCTACTCCGCGCCCAACAACGTCATCGCCCCCGGCCTGGCCCGCCACCAGGCGGAGGGCTGGGAGACCGCGCGGCGGCGCGACGGCGGCAACGACTGGATCGTCATCAGGCTGGCCGGGCGCGGCGTCGTGAGGCTCGCCGAGATCGACACCACCAACCTGCTGTTCAACGCGCCCGGCGCGGTCGCGCTCACCGGGCTCGACGGCGACCGCGAGGTGGGGCTGCTGCCGAGGACGCGCCTGCAGCCCGACACGCCGCACCGCTTCCGCCTCGGCGCCGACACGCCGGTCACGCACGTGCGCGTGGACATCTACCCGGACGGCGGCCTGGCCCGCGTCCGCCTGCACGGCCACCTGGCCTGACCCTCAGGGCCCTTCGGGGCCGCTCACGAGCGCTGAGCGCCGACCCCGCCGGGGGATCGGCGGTCACTGCCAGAGGATGACCGTGCTGCCCGGCGGGCGCTCGCTGTTGGGCAGCGGCCGCTGGAACTGCACCACGCCGCCGTTGCCCAGCCGCTGCACCCGCACCTGGAACCCCAGCGCCTCCAGCTCCGACTTGGCGTCGTTGACGTTCTTGCCGATGACCCCGGGCACCATCGCGAACTGCTGGTCGTCACGCGCCTCGTTGTCGCCCCTGAACCAGTCGAGGAACGGCGTCTGGCAGCGCGCCACCGTGATCATCGCGGGCGCGCCCTTGTCGACCTCGGACTTGGCCTTCGGGGTCTGGGCGATGACCGTGCACGGCTCGGCGTCGTCGTCGACCTCGTTGACGTGCACCTGGAAGCCCTGCGAGCTGAGGAAGCCGGCCGCCTCGTCCTTCGGCATGCCGTTGACGTCGGGCATGGTGAGCCCGGCGCTGACGAAGATGTTGACCTTCGCGCTCTTCTTGATCTTCTCGCCCACCTGCGGCGAGGTGCGGATCACCTTGTCGCGCTCGACCTGCTGGTTGGGCTGGCGCTTGACGCTGCCGACGGTCAGGCCGGCCCTGGCGATGGCGGCGCGGGCGTCGTTGCCGTTCATGCCGGTGACGTTGGGCACCACGATGCGCTCGGGGCCGAGCGAGAGCGTCAGCGTGACCGTCGAGCCCTCGTCGAGCTCGGTGTCGGCCACCGGGTCGGTGCTCAGCACCAGGCCCTCGGCCATCTTCTCGTCGTACTGGCTCTCGCCCTTGCGCACCTTCAGCCCGGCGCCGACGAGGTCCTTCTCGGCCAGCGCCAGGTCCTTGCCGACCAGGTCGGGCACCTTCACCTGCTCGGGCAGCGAGAAGTACCACCCGGTCAGGCCCACCGCGACGACCATCACCACGGCCAGGACCGCCAGGAACCAGCTCGGCCGGAACCGGCGCTTCTCCGGCAGCTCGGCCCGCGGCTGGATCATCGTGTGGGCCGGCGCCGCCTGCGGCGCCGACGGGGCCGACGCGGCGAACGGGACGGGCCCCGACGCCGGCTGCGCGTGATAGGCCGCAGTGCCAGTGCCCGTGCCAGTGCCAGTGCCCGTGCCAGTGCCCGTGCCAGTGCCGGGCGGGTTGGTCATGCGCGGCAGCACGCGGTGGGTCTCCACCGCCGCCACCAGCATCGCGGTCGCGTCGGCGGGGCGGTCGTGCGGCTCGCGGGCGGTCGCGCTGGCCACCAGCGTGTCGATCAGCGGCGGCACGTCGGGATAGACCGAGGACGGCGCGGGCACGGTGTCGTGGACGTGGCGGTAGGCCACCGACATCGGGGTCTCGCCGTCGTAGGGCTGCTGACCGGTCACCAGCTCGAACAGCATGATGCCGGCGGCGTAGACGTCGCTGCGCACGTCGGCGGCGCCGGTCATCACCTGCTCGGGCGCCATGTAGCCGATCGTGCCGATCAGCACGCCGGTGCGGGTCTGGTTGGTCGCCTCGATCGCCCTGGCCAGGCCGAAGTCGACGACCTTGACCCGGCCGTCGTCGGTCATCAGGACGTTCTCGGGCTTGACGTCGCGGTGCACCATGCCGGCCTGGTGGGCCGCGCCCAGGGCGGCCAGCACCGGGATGAGGATCTCCAGCGCCTCACGGGCCGGCAGCCGGCCGCGCTCGCGCAGGATGTCGCGCAGGGTGCGGCCAGGGACGTATTCCATCGACAGGTAGACGACGTCGTGGTCGGTGCCCTGGTCGAAGACGTGCACCACGTTGGGGTGTGACAGGCTGGCGACCGACTTCGCCTCGCCGATGAACCTTCTGACGAACGCCGGGTCCTCGGCGAGCGAGCGGTGCATGACCTTCAGCGCGACGGTCCGGTCGAGCCGGACGTCCAGCGCGAGGTAGACGGTCGCCATACCGCCCCGGGCGATCCGGCCCTCGATGCGGTAACGCCCATCGAGGAGCCGCCCGACCAGGGGGTCCGCAGTCGTCGTGTCCACCCCGCTGAGTTTACGGGCGTTTTGCCACCGGCATGGCCCTAGCGCCCGAAACCGATGCGGAGACGTTCTCGTCCCGTGTGTGACGGCGATGCGGCAGTGACCCCGGCGTGTCGCCGGGGCGCACGGTGTCACGATGCCGCTCCCGCCGGCCGGGACCAGGGGCCGGGCCTCCGCCGCCCGGTTCGGGTCACGGCTGCGACGCCCGCTTCCCGGCAGAGGCCTCGCCGGCGTCCGTTCAGGAGGCCCGGCGGGCGGCTCAGGGGGTCATCGGTGAGGAGGCCTCGGCGTAGCGGCGGCGCGGAATGCGGCCCGCCTGGGCCGCCTGCCGCCCGGCCACCACCGCGCCCTTCATGGCCGCCGCCATCAGGTCGGGCCGCTGCGCCCGCGTCACGGCCGTGGCCAGCAGCACGGCGTCACAGCCCAGCTCCATCGCCAGCGCGGCGTCGCTCGCCGTACCGATGCCCGCGTCGAGGATCACCGGGACGGACGCGGCCTCCACGATGAGCTCGATGTTGTGCGGGTTGCGGATGCCGAGCCCCGAGCCGATCGGCGCGCCGAGCGGCATCACGGCCGCGCATCCGGCCTGCTCCAGCCGCCGGGCCAGCGCGGGGTCGTCGCCGATGTACGGCAGCACCACGAACCCGTCGGCCACCAGCCGCTCCGCCGCGTCGAACGTCTCGATCGGGTCGGGCAGCAGCGTGCGCTCGTCGGCGATCACTTCGAGCTTGACCCAGTTCGTGCCCAGGGCCTCCCTGGCCAGCCGGGCCGTCAGCACGGCGTCGCCCGCGGTGAAGCAGCCCGCCGTGTTGGGCAGCACCTTGATGCCGCGCCCACGCAGCACGTCGAGCACCGAACCACGGGCCGCGGGGTCGAGCCGCCGCATCGCCACCGTGGTCAGCTCGGTGCCGGACGCCGCCAGCGCCTGGTCCAGCACCTCCAGCGAAGGGGCGCCGCCGGTGCCCATGATGAGCCGGGAGGAGAACTTCTCGCCGGCGATGATCAGCTCATCCACCTTGCACCGCCGTCAGCACCTCCACGCGGTCACGGTCGCTGAGCGCCGTCGTCTCCCAGGCGCCGCGGGTGACCACCTCGTCGTTCACGGCCACGGCCACTCCGGTGGTGGCCGTCGTCAGCGTACGTACGGCCTGCGCCACGGTGGTGCCGTCGGCCAGCTCGTGCGCGGACCCGTTGATGGTAATAATCATGAAATTTCCCGAAATCTCCCCGGCGAGCACAGGGCCGCCAGCTCGCTCTCCTCGCCCATCAGGATGGCCGCCGTCAGCGGGGCCATCAGCACCCCGCCCCGGTGGTGTCCCGTCGCGTACGTCAGCCCCGGCGTCCTGCCGGGACCGATCACCGGCAGGTTGTCGGGCGTGCCGGGACGCAGCCCCGCCACCACGTCGGCGACCTCCAGCTCGGTGACGCCGGGCACCAGCTCCCTGGCGTCGCGCAGCAGCTCGTACAGGCCGCCCGCGGTCACCCTCGTGTCGTAGCCCAGCTCCTCCTGGGTGGCGCCGACCACCAGCTCGCCGTCGCCCCGGGGGACGAGGTAGACCGGCGAGCCGTGGACGGTGCCGCGTACGCAGCGGGTGAGCAGCGGCTGCGGCGAGCGCAGGCGCATGATCTGGCCCTTGACCGGCCGCACCGGCACCTCCGCCAGCTCACCGCTCCACGCCCCGGCCGCCAGCACCACCCGCTCGGCCGCCAGCACCTCGTCTCCGGCTCGTCCGTCCGTGGCGGCGAGGGGTGCGGAACCACGGCCTTCAGCGGGCCCGGCGGGCGGCTCGGCGGGCGGCTCGGCGGGCGGCTCGGCGAGGCGGACGCCGGTGACGGCGCCGTCCGTGCGGACCAGCTCGCTCACGCGGGCCCGCACGATGGGGACGCCGCGCCGCTCCAGGGCGGCCAGCAGCGCCGCCGTCACCCGGCGCGGGTTCACCCACGCGTCGCCCGGCGCCAGCAGCCCGCCGCGCACCGACGGGGCCAGCATCGGCTCAAGCCGCCGGCACTCGCGCCCGGTCAGCCGCTCGACCGGCAGATCCAGCTTCTCCATGAACGCGGCCAGCTCATCGAGCGCCGCCATGTCATCGGCTCCGAACGCCACGTCGAGCGTCCCCTCGGCCCGCAGATCCAGCCCGCTCACCCCTTCGGGTCCAGCGGGTGGAAGGGCGGCGTCCTCGGCCAGGGCGGCGGCGAAGGCGGGCCAGCGGCGCAGGGCCGCGACGCCCAGCCGCAGCAGCGGCGCCTCGGTGTAGGTGACCTCGCTGACCGGCGCCAGCATCCCGGCGGCCGCGTGGGAGGCCCCGGAGGCGGGTGCCGGGTCGACGACGGTGACCGGCCGCCCCTCGCGCGCCAGCCGCCAGGCCACGGACAGCCCGACGACCCCGCCGCCCACGATCACATCCATGATCCGCTCCCTTCGCCGGCATGATCCGGATCAGGTGTCTTGCGGTCGAAGGCCCGCTGCAGCCTTCCTCTCAGCCCGGTCACGGCCGGACTCCCGCGCGTCTTTCCGTCCACAGCCTACGGCCTCGGTGCCGGGTCCACGCACCGCCCCCGTTATGGTCATGACCGTGGAGCATGTCGTGGTGGTGGGAGCGGGCCTGTCGGGAGTGCGCACGGTGGAGGCCCTGCGCGGGCGCGGCTATGCCGGTCGCCTGACGCTGCTGGGCCAGGAGCGCCATCGCCCCTACGACCGCCCGCCGCTGTCGAAGGCGGTGCTCAAGGGCGATGCCGACACCAGCTTCATCGACACCGACCTCGAGCGGCTCCAGGCCGACTTCCGTCCAGGGGTCGCGGCGAAGTCGCTGCGCGCGGGCGTCGTGGAGACCACCGAGGGCGAGCTCGACTACGACGGCCTGGTCATCGCGACCGGCGCCGACCCGATCAGGCTGCCGGGCGACGGCCCTCAGCACGTCCTGCGCACCCTCGACGACGCCCATGAGCTGCGCGTGATGCTCGTCCCAGGGGCGCGGGTCACGGTCATCGGCGCGGGCTGGATCGGCGCCGAGGTGGCGACGGCCGCCCGCCGCGCCGGCTGCACGGTGACGGTCATCGAGGCCGCGCGGGCCCCGCTCGCCAGCGCGGTGGGCACCGAGCTCGGCGCTCGCACGATCCCCTGGTACGACGGCATCGACCTGCGCCTCGGCACCATGGTCGAGTCGGTCGACGAGGGCGGAGTCCGGCTGGTGGGCGGCGAGTTCGTCGAATCCCACGTCGTCGTCACCGGCATCGGCGTGCGCCCGGCCGTCGAGTGGCTGGCCGACGCCGACATCGACCTGCACAACGGCGTCGTCACCGACGAGCACCTGCGCACCTCGCTGCCCGGGGTGGTCGCCGTGGGCGACTGCGCCGCCTGGTGGTCGCGCCGCTGGGGCGCCCGCCTCAGGGTCGAGCACTGGGACACCGCGATCAACGCCCCCGAGGTCGCCGCCGCGACGCTGATGGGGGAGGAGGCGGTCTACGACCCGGTGCCGTACTTCTGGTCGGAGCAGTTCGGCCACATGCTCCAATACGCCGGCCACCACGCGTCGGGCGAGCGGATCGTGCACCGGGGCGAGCCCGAGGGCAAGTGGTCGGCCGTCTGGCTCACGGCGGACGATACGCTTGCCGCGGTGCTGGCCGTGGACCGGCCGCGCGATCTCGTCCAGGGCCGGCGCATCATCGAGGCGGGTCACCGGCTGGACACGGAACGCCTGGTAGATCCACAAGTGCCCCTACGAGATTGTGTTGTTTGAGCAAGGACGGCATGTGGTAGTTGTGGTTTCGTGACGCTTTCTGTTGCACAGATCGACCGGGAGACCGACCAGCTCGTCGACGAGTGGCTCACCCTCCCCGAAGTGGCCTCACGCCTCGATCTCCCGATCGGGCGGGCCAAGCAACTCCTGAAGGACCACAAGCTGCTCGGCGTGCGCCGCGGCAGCGGCGGGCCACAGGTGCCCGCGGTGTTCCTCGACGGAAAGGACGTGATGAAGGGCCTGCCAGGCACGCTCACCGTGCTCCAGGACGCCGGCTACGACGACGTCGAGGCGCTGCGCTGGCTCTTCACCCCCGACGAGTCACTGCCAGGCTCGCCCATCGAGGCGATCAGGGCGGGCCGTCACACAGAGGTCAAGCGGCGTGCCCAAGCCCTCGCTTTCTGAGGCCCGCCTCTATCTCTGCACAGACGGCCGCCGCGACCGCGGCGATCTGGCGGAGTTCCTCGACGCGGTGCTGGCCGGCGGTGTGGACATCATCCAGCTGCGGGAGAAGGGCCTGGAGGCACGCGAAGAACTCGCGCTCCTCGAAGTCTTCCGCGACGCCTGTGACCGGCACGGAAAACTGCTCGCTGTCAACGACCGGGCGGACATCGCCTACGCCTCCCGGCCCGACGTGCTCCACCTGGGGCAGGACGACCTTCCCGTGACTGTCGCGCGAGAGATACTCGGCGACGACGTCGTCATCGGACGGTCCACCCACTCCGCGGCCGAGGCGTCCGCCGCGGCCGTGGAGGAGGGCGTCGACTACTTCTGCTGCGGCCCGATCTGGCCGACGCCGACCAAGCCGGGCCGCCCGGCGCCGGGGCCGCCACTGCTGCGGCACGCGGCGGCGCTCGGCACCTCGCGGCCGTGGTTCGGCATCGGCGGCATCGACCTGGGCAACCTGGACGAGGTGATGGCGTACGGCGTGAGCCGCGTGGTGGTCGTCCGCGCGATCACCGACGCCGGCGACCCGGGTGCGGCCGCCGCCGAGTTCGCCAAGCGGCTGGCCGCGGGGCCGGCCCGCTGAGCCTGCGAGGCGCCCGCGCTTCCCCGCGCGGGCGCCTCCTTACCCGCGGGCTTGGCGGGGTCAGGTTTTGCGGGACGTCGCCGCGATCGCCAGCTCGGTCAGCGCCTCGCGCGCCTCAGGGGTGACCGGCGCCGCGTCGAGCGTGGCCAGCGCCTGGCCGAGATAACCGGAGATGAGGTCCTCGCACTCCTGCAGCGCCCCGGTGTCCTCGATGATGCCGCGCAGCTCCGCCACACCCTGCTCGTCCAGCCCTGGGTCGCCGAGCAGCCGGCGTACGGTGGCCGCGGCGGCGGGGGAGGCGGCGGCGAGGGTGCGGGCCACGAGCATCGTGCGCTTGCCCTCCCGCAGGTCGTCACCGGCCGGCTTGCCCGTCCGCGCCGGGTCGCCGAAGACTCCCAGGATGTCGTCGCGCAGCTGGAAGGCGATGCCGACGCGCTGGCCGTAGCCGGTGCACAGCTCGTCCATCCACGGCGCCTCCTTCCGGGCGGCGAGCACCAGGCCGAGCCGCAGCGGCTGCTCCACCGAGTATCTGCCGCTCTTGAACAGCGCCACCCGCAGCGCCGAGTCGAACGTGTTCTCCCCGGTGGCCTGCTCCAGCAGGTCGAGGTATTGGCCGCACATCAGCTCGCTGCGCATGTGGTCGTGGACGGGCCGGGCCGCGTCCAGCGCCTCGCGCGGCAGCCCGGACGTCCGCCACATCTCGCCCGACCAGAGCAGCAGCAGGTTGCCCAGCAGGATCGCCGCGCCCTCGCCGAACTGCCCGGACGAGCCGTGCCAGCCCGCCTCCTCGTGCATCGCCTGGAAGCGGCGGTGCGCCGACGGCATGCCCCTGCGCAGGTCGCTCTTGTCCATCACGTCGTCGTGCACCAGCGCGCTGGCCTGCAGCAGCTCCAGGGAGGCGGCGGCGGCGAAGACGCCGGGCACGTCGGTGCCCCCTGCGCCCCGCCACCCCCAGTAGCAGAACGCGGGCCGCAGCCGCTTGCCTCCCGACAGCAACGCGTCGGCGGCCGTGCGCAGCGGCGCGAACTCGGGCTCGCCCCCGGCGGGGAGCTTCCGTTCGACGAACTCGGCGAGGGCGCGCTCCACCTGGGCGCGCAGGATCTCCATGCCGGCGGCGTCAGTGGTCATGCCTTGAGACTAGTGGCCGGGGGAGCGGGCTTCGATCTCGGCTTCGATCTCGGCTTCGATCTCCAGGTGCCGCTCTGGCCGGTGCGCGCGGAGGTTGTCGGGGTAGCCTTGTCGGCATGGCTCTTGGTCGACCCTCCATCCGGCCCGATCGCGTCCCCACCGTCCGCGACATGCTGGCCTCCGGTGCCCGGTCGTTCTCGTTCGAGTTCTTCCCGCCGAAGACCGACGAGGGCGAGCGGCAGCTGTGGCGCGCGATCAGGGAGCTCGAGTCGCTGCGGCCCACGTTCGTCTCGGTGACCTACGGCGCGGGCGGCTCCACCCGCGACCGGACGGTCGACATCGTCGAGCGCATCGCCCACGACACCACACTCACCCCGGTGGCCCACTTCACGGCCGTCAACCACTCCGTGCGCGAGCTGCGCCACCTCGTCGGCCGCTTCGCCGACGCGGGCGTGCGCAACATCCTCGCCGTACGCGGTGACCCGCCCGGCGATCCCACCGCCGACTGGGTGCCCCACCCCGAGGGCGTTCTTTACGCCGAGGACCTCGTGCGGCTGATCCGGCAGTCCGGCGACTTCTGCGTGGGCGTGGCGGCCTTCCCCTACAAGCATCCGCGCTCGCCGTCCATCGAGTCCGACACCGAATACTTCGTCCGCAAGTGCCAGGCGGGCGCCGACTACGCGATCACGCAGATGTTCTTCCAGGCCGACGACTACCTGCGGCTGCGCGACCGGGTGGCGGCCAGGGGCTGTGACACGCCGATCATCCCGTGCATCATGCCGGTCACCCAGATGAGCACGATCGCCCGCTCCGAGCAGCTGTCGGGGGCGCCGTTCCCGCCCGACGTCGCGGCCCGCTTCGAGGCGGTCAAGGACGACCCGGCGGCGGTGCGGCGGCTGGGCATCGACCACGGGGTGGAGCTGTGCCAGCGGCTGCTCGACGAGGGCGCACCCGGCATCCACTTCATCACGTTCAACCGGTCGAGCGCGTCGCGTGAGGTGTTCCAGCGGCTGGAGCTCGCAAGCCTGCCGGCGTAGAACCTACCCGTGGAGAAATGGCCCGCGTAGAAATGGCCCGTGTAGAAATGGCCCGTCACCCGCCCGCAGGGGGACCGGGCGGGTGACGGGCAGGGGACACTAGACGGTGGGTAAAGGGTCGGCTACTTTCCGTCATGAATGGTGCCCGTGCGTCATCGCCGGTAAACATGGGGTCACGCCGTCTTCAGCTCGCCCGGCTGCTCAGGTCAGGGGGAGGCGGCGGCCCGCGATCGCGTATTCCTCGTGGCCGCCGGGGAAGACGAAGTTGGTGAGCAGGTCCATGAAGCCCATGCCGGCGTAAAGGTGGCGGGCCGCCGTGGGCTGGTCGTGGGTCGACAGGATGGCCGTACGCTCGTGACGCCCGGCGCACAGTGTCCTGATCATCTGGCGGCCGATGCCCTTGCCCTGGTAGTCGGGGTGCACGTGGATCTCGGCCAGCTCGAAGGCGTGGCCCATCCAGGCGTGCGCGGCCTCCTGGCCGATGCGGTCGGCCAGGCCGCGGACGACGACGTCGTGCCACCACTGGCCCGGCGCGCCCCTGAAGCCGTAGGCGAAGCCCACGATCCGGGGTTCCGGAGCCGCCAAATCTGGGGATGAATCACGCAATTCCGCGAAATAGCACTGAAAATGGGGATACGTCGCGTGATTGCGCATGATGGTCTGGCGGCCGGCGATCTGGTCGAGAGGCGGGTTCATGGCCGCCGTGTAAATGCCGATCACCGTGTCCAGCCGTTCGGTGAACTGGGCCGGACCGGCTCCGCGAAACTCGATCACCCGTCGCACACTACTCGACGTCCACCGGCGTACCCCCGGTGATCCGCACCAGCTCGTCGAACGTCGTCGGAAAGACCGTGTGCGGGTGGCCGCCGGCCGCCCACACCACCTCGTGCTTGCTCAGCCAGTTGTCCACCAGCGTCCGCACCGGGGCGGGATGCCCGACCGGGGCCACCCCGCCGATGGGCTGGCCGGTCGCCGCCCTGACGAACTCCGGCGTGGCCCGGCGGACCCGCTCGGCGCCCGCCGTACGGGCGATCAGCTCGACGTCCACGCGGTGGGCGCCGCTGGTCAGGACGAGCAGCGGAGCGCCGTCGGCGTCGAAGATCAGGCTGTTGGCGATGGCGCCCACGTCGCAACCCAGCTGGGCGGCGGCCGCCGCGGCGGTGGGGGCCTTCTCCGGCAGGACCACGATCTCGCCGTGTGCTCCGCGTTCGCGCAGCGCGGACTCGACGACGACGGCGTTCGACGGCAACTTCTCAGGCATGGGGACACTCTAAACAGATTGGCCGCCCGATTACTCCCACAAAGGTCCTGGTGTAGGGTCCCGTGATCACTTATGTACGGAATGTGAGAGGTGGTACCTGTGGGGTTTCCACGGCTGGCCGGGGTGGCTGCCCTCCTGACGGCCGGCGCGGTCGTCGTCTCGGGGTGCGGAACACAGATCGCGTCGCGTACGGCCGCCCCGCCCCCGAGCGGCTCCGCCGCCTCCGTCGCGCCTCCCGCGGCGGCGAAGAGCGCCCCTTCCGCCGACCCCGGGCTCGCGGTCGAGGCGCCGCGCAAGACGTTACGGCTGGGCGCCAAGGGATCGGCGGTCAAGTGGCTGCAGAAGCGGCTGACCGAGCTCGGCTACCGGCCGGGCAAGGCCGACGGGCGCTACGGCGGCACCACGCTGGCCGCCGTGTGGGCGTTCCAGAAGGTCAACGGCATCAAGCCGACCAGCACCATCGCCCGCCGCACCTGGCAGGCGCTGGAGACGCCGACGGCGCCGCGGGTGCTGGTCCGCAACGGCCGGCCCACCCGCGCGGAGGTCGACCTCACCAAGCAGGTCATGGTCCTGTACGTGCGCGGCAAGGTGAAGCTGATCACCCACGTGTCGTCGGGCAGCGACATCCCCTATTGCGAGACCACCACCTGGCAGGGCAAGAAGCAGCGCTTCTGCGGCTCGGCCAGCACCCCCACCGGCAACTACCGGACGACGTGGCGGGTGAGCGGGTGGCACAGGTCCTACCTCGGCCAGCTCTACAACCCCATCTTCTTCAACGGCGGCATCGCCTTCCACGGCGCGCTGTCGGTCCCCCTCCATCCCGCCTCGCACGGCTGCGTCCGCATGCCGATGAACGTGGCGGCGGAGCTGCCCGGCCTGCTCGGCAAGGGCGTGCCGGTGCACGTCAGGGGCAGGTTCCGCCGCTAGCTCCCCGCCTGGGCCGCTGAGCTCTGCGGGCTCTCCTGGCTCTTCTTGGCCGCCGCCGCGCGCCTGCCGTCGGCGGCGGCCATCACCATGCCGGCGGACTGCGCCAGCCCGCCGAGCAGGATCAGGTACGCCGCGTACGACTGCCAGCCGGGCAGGCCCGCCACGAACCCGGACTGCCCGGTCAGCCCCGCCAGCGCCCTGGCCGGGTTGATCAGCGCGACGGCGAAGGCCAGCGTGTACGGCAGGACCAGCACGCCCGAGACCACCAGCAGCGCCGTGCGGCCCCTGCGCGGGCGGCGCAGCAGCAGGCCGATGACCAGATAGGCGAGCGCCACCAGCCCGGCGAGCAGCGCCGTCAGCAGGATCATCTGCCAGGCGTCCGTGCCCGTGGACGTCATGCCCGAGTCGTCGATCGTGCCGCCCTCCCACTTGGGGTCGGCGATCTGCGCCCGCACCGCCGCGCGGACGCCCAGGTGGCCGGCGCCCGCGTACGCCGCCGCCAGCACGGGACCCAGGGCCAGCAGCACGAGCCCGGCCGGTCGCCCGATTCGCGCCATGCGCGCTCCTCTCCGCTCGTTCGGGGTTCTTGGAGACAGCCTCTCACCGGATGCCGGTGCTAGCCGAGCGCGCGCAGCCCGGCCAGCGCGATCTCGCCGGCCCGCCGTACGGTGGCCATGATCTCCTCAACGGACCGGTTCTCGTCGACGTCCGTCATCACCGCCACCATGATCGCGCCGATCAGCGCGCCGACCGTCGCGCCCGCCTCGGAGAGGGTGAGCCGGTCGCGGAACGCCTCGTGCAGCGCCTTGGCCAGCATGAGCTGGCTGTCCAGCAGCACGTGCAGCGCCCGCGCCTGCAGGGACGGCACGGTCAGGACGAGCCGCGCGCGCACCGCGGCGGCGTCGAACGTGCCGGCGCCCGCGATGGCCTGCCCGATGCTGTCGTCGATGAGCTGCAGCAGCAGGTCGGCCACCGTGTCGCCGGGCCGCCTGGCCGAAAGCCGTGCCAGCGCCCCTTCGAGGCGGGCGCCGGCGTCGTAGAAGAGCACGTCCTCCTTGCTGGCGAAGTAGCTGAAGAACGTGCGCGTGGACACGTCGGCCTCCGCGGCGATCTCCGCGAGCGTCGTCTCCTCGAAGCCCTTCTCCTCGAACAGCCGCATCGCCGCCTGAATCAGCGCCTGGCGCGTGCGCTGCTTCTTGCGCTCTCGCAGTCCCTCAGCCATGGCGGCACTATAGTGCACCCGGTTATTTTTTACACTCGTTGCAGTTTTTCATCCCGCGAGGTTTTCTGGAGAGGTAGCGAGGAAAGGAGCCGAACATGTCCGAAGTCACCCTGGTCACCGCTCGCCAGCGCCCGCTCGACCCGCCGGACGAGGTCACCGGCCTGCGACGGGACGGGGCGATCCACCGCATGAGATACGCGGACGGGCACCTGGGGTGGCTCGTCACCGGGTACGCCGCCGCCCGCGCGGTGCTCGCCCACCCCCACCTCAGCAACCACCCCGAGGGGCACCACCCGCCTATCGCCTCCACCCGGGCCGAGCTCGCCGAACGCGGCTTCAAGCTGCCGCCCGGGTTCTTCCTGCGCATGGACGCCCCCGAGCACACCCGCTACCGCAAGCTGCTGACCGGGCAGTTCACCGTGCGGCGGATGAAGACCCTCGAACCGCGCATCGCCGAGATCACCCGCGACTGCATCGACGCCATGGAGGCCAAGGGCGGGCCGGTGGACCTGGTGGAGGAGTTCGCGCTGCCGATCCCCTCGCTGGTCATCTGCGAGCTGCTCGGGGTGCCGTACGACGACAGGGAGATGTTCCAGACGGAGTCGAAGAAGCTCTTCGACATCGAGGCGTCGGCGGACGACGCGATGGCGGCGCTGGGACGGGTCTGGGCGTACCTGCACGGGCTCATCCGGCAGAAGCGCGAGCGGCCGGCCGACGACCTGCTCAGCGGGCTCCTGGAGGGCGGTGAGCTCAACGACGACGAGCTCACCGGAGTCGGGGTGCTCCTGCTGATCGCCGGGCACGAGACGACCGCCAACATGCTGGGGCTGGGCACGTACGCGCTGCTGACCGACCCCGATCAGCTCGCCGCGCTGCGCGACGACCCCTCCCTGGTGGACAACGCCGTCGAGGAACTGCTGCGGCACCTCACGATCATCCACCTCGGGCCCACCCGCGTGGCCAGGCAGGACGTCGAGATCGACGGCGTCACGATCAAGGCGGGCGAGACCGTCACCCTCCACCTGCCCGCCGCCAACCGCGACCCCGAGCGCTTTCCCGGCGGCGACCACCTCGACATCACCCGCCCCGCCGGCGGGCACCTCACCTTCGGCCACGGCATCCACCAGTGCCTCGGTCAGCAGCTCGCCCGCGCCGAGATGCGCATCGCGTACCCGGCACTGCTGGAGCGCCTGCCTGGCCTACGCTTGGCGGTAACACCCGAGGAGGTGCCGATGCGCTCGAAAATGTCGATCTATGGGGTGCACCGCCTCCCTGTCACTTGGTAGGTCACCATGAAAATCAAGGCAGACGAATCGGTGTGCATCGGGGCGGGCATGTGCGCGCTGACGGTGCCCAAGATCTTCGACCAGAGTGAGGACGAAGGCACGGTGGTGCTGTTGCAGGACGTGCCGCCCCAGGAGCTGGAGGACGCCGTGCGCCGCGCTGTGACCCTCTGCCCGTCGGGGGCGATCTCAGTCGAGTGAGGACCACCCTCCGGGTCGTCTGACGCCGTCCTGGGGCGGTCTCCCGGCGGCCTCCGGGCCGTCTGATCCGTCATAAGGGCCGTTCACGGCGGCCCGTCACACCGTTTTGCCGCCGCCGCCGCGACCTGGGTCGCGGCGGCGGTTCGCTATGTCGCACGCCCTGCTTCCTGCGCCTTCCTGTGCCGTATGCCCTTCGCTTCAAGGTCATCGAACCTTTGTTCGCGAACCGGTTGACAACTGGGCGTGATCGAAATTATGTTCGATCTAGTGACGGTGGGGCTCGCGGCTCAACGTCACCAGGACCTGGTCGCGGGCCATCGCTTCCCCAAGCGAGCCCCGCGGCCAGGCTCCTCGGGCGAAGGGCACGTCCTCGTCGTCGGCGGAGACGAGTGGGCGTGTCCTGGCCGGACGGGGAGAGGGGAAGCTCCTCGTCCGGCCGGCCCGGCGGAAATGTCGGTGGCGTCTGCGATTGTTGTCACCACCGGCGGAGACGCCGGCGCCGCCCACGACTCCAAAGGAGGCGCGCAAGATGGCACCACGGCCTAGAGAAACGCCCGGGCCCCGGCTGTCGCCTGCGGTTCGGGCACACCTGACCGATTCCCGTTCCTGCCTGGCGGAGGCGAGCGCCGCTCGCACCCCCGCATCCCGCTACGTCGCCGCCCATCTGGCGGCCCTGCGCGCGGCCGCGGCCCTGCTGGCCGCCCGCCCCAGGCCCACGGAGGGCCGCAGGCGACGCCTGCGCAGCGCGTGGGAGCAGTTGCCCGAGGCCGAGCCCGCGCTGGCCGAGTGGGCCGCCTACTTCTCGATGACCGCCGCCAAGCGCGCCGCCGCCGAGGCGGGCATGGTGCGGCGGGTCAGCCAGGCCGACGCCGACGAGATCCTCGCCGAGGCCGAGACCTTCGTCTGCACCATCGAAGACCTCCTCGGCGTGCCGGGCCAGCCACAACTGCCAGTGGACGTCCCACTGGCAGGCTGACCCCCAGCCATCCCCAGCCCCCTGGCAACCGACGCGAGGCCCCGCCTGCCCGCCGCAGGGACTGACACCACGGTCGCGGGCGAACGCGTCCTCACCCGCGCCCAGCCGCCCCCGCACCCCTGGCCGGGTTGTTCACGCGAGGTTCCGCTTCCACCGCCGCGAGGGTCCGACACCACGGCCTCGGCCAAACGGTTGCGGCGAACGCGACCTGTCCCGCTGCTTGCGCCCTCACCCCGCTACGGCAGGCGAACCCGCCATGGCATCCTGACCCCACCTCCCCGCAGCGACCACGTCCCTTCTGCCGGTCGGCGAGCCGCCGTCGCGGCAGGCTGACGCCACTATCGTCGCAGGGGTCGTGCCGCATCTCGGCGCGGACCCTCTCACCGGGCAACGGGCTGCCCCCGCCCCGGCGGGCTGTCCGCGCATCTCCCTGCTGGACGGCTTCTTGCCCTCGCGGCTTGCCTGCCGCTTCGCCGCGGCAGGCAAGCGTCACCCCGTCGCGGCAAGCTGACCGGCTCTCACGCCGTGCGGGTCCTCCGGTGCGGGTTCTCAGCCGAGCTTGTCCGGTCGGCGGTTCTCGTGCCGGCGCGCCGGTTATGGGGCTGGGCGGTGCTTGGTTGCTTTCTGCGGGGATGTGAACGTGGGGGGTGGGTGACCGGTCACTTCGGGCTCTGCGTGGCTTTCATGACCGTTCTGGGGGCGTTTTTTTTG
>NZ_JBEXLH010000070.1:0-41852 GCF_040609855.1 Nonomuraea sp. NPDC004580
GCATGCTCGAAGCCCTCCGCCAGGCCGCCGAACTGTCCCAGGCCCGTACCTCAAGACGCCGCCATCACCACGCCTGGGGAAGGACGAGCGGCCCCTGTGCAGGTGCAGGAGCAACGGCTCGGCGACCGTCCGCGCACCGCGCTGGAGGTGGCCGGGCTCACCCGCGCCCAGGGGGGCCGGCTGATCGCCACCGGCGGCTGCTTCGACCTGCTGCACGCGGGTCACGTGAGCCTGCTGCGGCGGGCCAGGGCGCTCGGCGACGCGCTCGTCGTCTGCGTCAACTCCGACGACTCGGTACGCCGGCTGAAGGGCCCCGCCAGGCCCATCGTGGATGTGCGCGACCGGGTGGAGGTGCTGCGGGCGCTGGGCTGCGTGGACGCCGTGCTGGTGTTCGACGAGGACACCCCGGCGGCGGCCATCGAGCGGCTGCGGCCCGACGTGTGGGTGAAGGGCGGCGACTACGAGGGGGAGACGCTGCCCGAGTCCGAGGTACTCGGCAGGCTCGGCGCGGAGATCGTCGTGCTGAGCACGCTGCCGGGGCGATCGACAACCAACCTGATCAGGGAGATCCAGTGAACATTTTGATCACCGGGGGCGCGTCCGGGCTCGGCCTGGCCACCGCCGAGGCGGTGGAGAAAGAGGGCTGGAAGGCGCTCGTCGTCGACGTACGCGCGCCGGACCAGCGCTTCGAGCACGTGACGGCGGATCTCGCCGACCGGGGCGAGGCCGAGCGCGCGGTACGCGAGCTGGCCGAGCGGGCCGGCGGCCTCGACGGCGTCGTCACCGCCGCGGGCATCGACGCCTGCGGCCGGCTGGAGGACGTGCCGGCCGACGACTGGGAGCGGGTCATCAAGGTCAACCTGCTGGGCACCGCCTCCGTCGTACGGGCGGCGCTGCCGTACCTCAAGCACACCCGCGGCAAGGTCGTCACCTGCGCGTCCACGCTGGGGCTGCGTCCGCTCAGCGACGCGTCGGCGTACTCGGCGTCGAAGTTCGGCGTCGTCGGCTTCACCCGGGGGCTCGCGATCGAGCTGCGCGGTGAGGTGGGGGTGACCCTGCTGATCCCGGGCGGCATGCGGACGAGCTTCTTCGACGGCCGTCCCGAGCAGTACAAGCCGGGGCCCGAGGCCGGGCTGAACGACCCTGCCGACGTGGCCCAGGCCATCGTGTTCGCGCTGCGGCAGCCGGCCGGATGCGAGGTGAGAGAGCTGGTCGTCTGCCCGTCCACGGAGACGTCATGGCCCTAGAGCTGCTGGCCCTGCGCGGGCTCGGCCTGGGCGACCTGCTCACGGCCGTGCCCGCGCTGCGGGCGCTGCGCCAGGCCTTCCCTGGGCATCGCATCACGCTGGCGGCCCCGCGGGCGCTGGAGGCACTGCTGCCGCTGGTCGGCGCCGTGGACGACCAGGTGGACGTCGCGGGGCCCGGGCCCGTGCCGTTCGAGCGGCCCGACGTGGCGGTCAACCTGCACGGCAAGGGGCCGCAGAGCATCGAGGCGCTGCAGCGCACCGAGCCGGGGCGGCTGATCAGCTTCGGCACCGGGCCCGCCTGGCAGGACGGCGTGCACGAGGTGCGGCGCTGGTGCGGGCTGCTGGAGTGGCACGGCATCCCGGCCGATCCGGCTGACCTGACGCTCGGCATCTCCGACCGTACGGGTCCCGCGATCGTGCACCCGGGCGCCGCCTACCCGGCGCGGCGCTGGCCGCCCGAGCGGTTCGCCGAGGTGGCGGCCGCGCTGGACGACGTGGTGGTCACGGGCAACGCGGCCGAAGTGCCGATCGCGGCCCGGGTCGCCGAGCTGGCGGGGCTGCCGCCTGAGCGCATGCTGGCCGGGCGTACCCGGCTGGCCGATCTGATCGACCTGGTCAGCCGGTCGCGGCTGGTGGTGTGCGGGGACACGGGGGTGGCGCACCTCGCGACGGCGTTCTGCGTGCCGTCGGTGGTGCTGTTCGGGCCGGTCTCGCCGATGTTGTGGGGCCCGCCGCCCGGCTGGCGGCACGTCGCCCTGTGGACGGGACACCACGGCGACCCGCACGGCGAGCGGCCGGACCCCGGCCTGCTCGAAATCGAGGTGTCGGAAGTCGTGGAGGCTGCCATGGAGGTCACGTCATGAGGGCGCTGGTCACGGGGGGCGCGGGTTTTCTCGGCTCGTACTTGTGCGAGCGGCTGCTGGACGAGGGCGCGGACGTCATCTGCATGGACAGTTTCCTGACCGGCGGGCCGCGCAACGTCGAGCACCTGCTGGAACGACCGGAGTTCCGGCTCATCGAGTGCGACCTGACCGGATACGTGCACGTGCCCGACCGGCTGGACCTCGTCCTGCACTTCGCCTCGGCCGCCTCGCCGGCCGACTACCTGCGCTACCCCATCGAGACCCTGCGGGTCGGCAGCGTCGGCACGCTGCACGCGCTGGGCCTGGCCAGGGAAAAGGGCTCCAGGTTCGTGCTCGCCTCCACCAGCGAGGTGTACGGCGACCCGCTGGAGCACCCGCAGAAGGAGACGTACTGGGGGAACGTGAACCCGGTGGGGCCGCGCAGCGTGTACGACGAGGCCAAGCGCTTCGCCGAGTCGCTGACCACCGCCTACCGCCAGTCACGCGGCACGAACACCGGCATCGTGCGCATCTTCAACACCTACGGGCCCCGCATGCGGCCGTTCGACGGGCGGGCGATCCCGACGTTCATCCGCCAGGCGCTGACCGGCGAGCCCATCACGATCACCGGCGACGGCAGGCAGACCCGCTCCATCTGCTACGTCGAGGACACCGTCTCGGGCATCCTCGCCATGGCGGCCGGCGACTTCGCCGGGCCCGTCAACATCGGCAACCCCGACGAGCTGACCATGCTGGAGCTGGCCACCCTGGTCAAGAAGCTGACCGGGTCGTCGTCGGAGATCCGCTTCATCGACAAGCCGGCCGACGACCCGAAGGTCAGGCGGCCCGACACGACGCTGGCGGCCGAGCTGCTGGGGTGGCGGGCGCGGGTGCCGGCCGAGGAGGGGCTGCGCAGGACGATCGAGTGGTTCGCGGCGGAGCTGGCCGCGATCGAGCAGCTCGAAGGCGTCCAGGTGTGACGCCACCCGCCCGGCCGCTCACGGGGGGCGGCCGGGCGGGTGGCCCTGGTGGTGCGTCAGGTGCTGCGGGGCGGGTCAGGTGCTGCGGGGTGAGTCAGGTGTTGCGGGGTGAGTCAGAGCGCGACGCCGAGCAGGGCGTCGGTGAGGTCCTTGACCAGGGCGGGGGCGGCGGGGTCGGAGCCGGGGGCGGCCAGGGCGGCGCCGGCCCAGGCGTCGATCGCGGCCAGCGCGCCGGGGGCGTCGAGGTCGTCGGCCAGCCGCCCGCGGACCGTGGCCAGCAGGTCGCCGGCGGGCGGGCCTGAGGGCAGCGCGACCGCCGAGCGCCAGCGGGCCAGCCGCGCCTCGGCCGCCTCGAGCTGGTCCGGGGTGTACTCCCAGTCGGAGCGGTAGTGGTGGGCCAGCAGCACGAGCCTGATCGCCATCGGATCGTGCCGCTCGCGCAGCTTGGAGACGAAGACGAGGTTGCCCTTCGACTTCGACATCTTCTCGCCGTCGAGCCCCACCATCCCGGCGTGGGTGTAGAACTTGGCGAACGGCCACTCGCCGGTCGCCGCGTGCCCCTCGGAGGCGCCGCACTCGTGGTGCGGGAAGATCAGGTCGGACCCGCCGCCGGCGACGTCGTAGCCGGCTCCCAGGTTGTCGAGGGCGATCGCGGTGCACTCGATGTGCCAGCCGGGCCTGCCGCGGCCGAGCGGTGTGTCCCAGGCGGGCTCGCCTGGGCGCTCGGCCCGCCACATCAGCCAGTCGAGCGGGTTGCGCTTGCCCGCGCGCTCCGGGTCGCCGCCGCGCTCGGCGAACAGGGCCAGCATCTCCTGCTCGTCGTAGCCGGACACCTGGCCGAACTTGGGGGCGTCGGCCACGCTGAAGTAGACGTCGCCGTCGAGGTCGTAGGTGACGCCCTTGGCCGCCAGCCGGGTGATGAGATCGGCGACCCGGCCGACGACCTCGGTGACGCCGACGTACTCGCGGGGCGGCATGATGCGCAGCGCCTCCATGTCGCCGCGGAACAGCTCGATCTCCCGCTCGGCCAGCTCCTGCCAGTCGACGCCGGTCTGCTCGGCCCGCTCCAGCAGCGGATCGTCCACGTCGGTGGCGTTCTGGGTGTAGTGGACCTCGTGGCCCGCGTCGCGCCACAGGCGGCCGACGAGGTCGAAGGCGAGGTAGGTGTTGGCGTGGCCGAGGTGGGTGGCGTCGTAGGGGGTGATGCCGCAGACGTACATCCTGGCCGTCGGCCCGGGATCGGTCTGCCGCACCTGCTTGGCCGACGTGTCGTAGAGACTCAGCGGAATGCTCTCACCTGGGAGCTTTGGAACGTTCTGGGCAGACCACGATCTCATGCCTTTGAGCCTATCTGTCCTGATCGACGGTCAGGTCGGTGAAGTCGTACGTCACACTCTCCCGCGCGATGGAGACCCGCATCACCGACAAGGAGGCGAAGACGCGGCCGTCCGGCAGCTCGTGCCTGATGATGAGCGCGCCGCGGTCGTCGGACGGCTCCTCCGCGGTCAGCTCGCTCCAGTCGCCGGCGGCGCGGAAGCGCGGCAGGTAGGCGGCCACCCGCTCGCTCTCGGGGTCGAGGCCGGAGTTGACGACCATGCTGGTGCCCGCGGGCAGCGGGGAGGTGGTGAGCCGCTCGCCGTTCCAGCTGAACAGCAGGACCCGGTCGAGGCCGGCCAGCACGAGGTGGAAGGGGTCGTAGCGGCCGAGGTCGCCGGTGGGCGGCTCACCGGTGTACGCCGCCCGCAGCGCCAGGTCGCCCCGCGAGACCTTCGTGGTCTCGTCGGCGGCCCTGCCGTGCCCGTTGAGCAGGGCGGCGGCGCGGCGGGCCGCCGGGTTGACGGCCAGCCAGGTGCCGCCGGCCTTGAGGTCGCGCCCGCCGATCACGCCGGGGTAGTCGGGCCAGTGCTCGCCAGGACCCTCCCACGGCCGGTCGGCGAACTCGTCCCTCACGCCCATGAGCGTCAGCTCCCGGCCGGTCCTCACGATCAGCGTGCACATGGGGCAAAGGCTAGTAAACCCGCCCGGATCACCCTAGATCGGGGGCCAGGGAATGGCCGGCCAGCCCTCCGACGGGTAGGGGTGCACGCCGGTGTCGAGCAGCCGGCGCACCCGCTGCCAGGTGGCCTCGACCTCGGCCAGCGTCAGCAGCTCGCGCAGCTTGCGGCCGAGGTCGCCGGACTCGATGTCGCGCTCCAGCTTGGCCAGCACCGCCACCGCCTCGCGGGCCAGCGGCTTGCCCCGCCACTGCCACAGGACCGTGCGGAGTTTGTCCTCGACGGAGAAGCACACCCCGTGGTCGACCCCGTAGACGTGGCCTGTGGGCAGCGGCAGCAGGTGGCCGCCCTTGCGGTCGGCGTTGTTGACCACCGCGTCGAAGACCGCCATCCGGCGTACGACCGGGTTGCGGCTCTTGACCAGGCGCATGAGGTCGATCTCGCGCTCGGTGTCGATCCACAGCTGGCACATGCCGGGGCCGAAGGGCCCGTCGCGGTAGACCGTGGGCGGCACGACGCGCCAGCCGGTGGCCTGGGAGACCTCGAAGGCGGCGACCTCGCGGGCGGCGAGGGTGCCGTCGGGGAAGTCCCACAGGGGGCGCTCGCCGCGTACGGGCTTGTAGACGCAGGCCGCCGAGCGCGAGCCCAGCTTGACCGAGCAGTAGAGCGTCATGTTGGTCGCCTCGACCAGCCGCCCCGCGACCTCCAGCGTGCCGTCGCGCAGCAACGTGAGGGCCTCCTCGTCATGCACGGGCGGCGGTGGGGCGGGCTTGACGGCCGGTTCGCTCTCGGGAGCGGTCATGAAGCCGCCTCACCCCCGCGGTAGCCGTTGAGACGGACGCAGACGTGCCCCGTGGCGTCGAGCGGCTGGCCGCACAGCGGGCACGGGGGCCGGCCCGCCGCGACGATCTGGAGCGCCCGCTGGGTGAAGGCCCGCGCGGCCCCGGCGCTGATGCGCACGCGCAGCACCGCGGGGTCGGGACTGTCGAGATCGTCTTCGTCGATGACCTCCTGCGCTTCTATCACCACCTGTGACTTCTCCGCATCCCAGGTCAGCGCCATGGTGCCGACGCGGAAGTCCTCCGCGACCGGCGTGTCGAGAGGAGCGTCGTCGGCCAGGTCGGCGGGGGCCAGCGCGGGCACCTGGGCGGTGCCGCCGCTGAGTCTCAGCACCTCGTCGAGCAGCTCGTCGAGCCTGCCCGCGAGCGCCGCCACCTGCAGTTTCTCCAGCGCCACCGTGGTCAGTCTGCCCTCGGCCCTGGCCTGCAGGAAGAAGACCCGCGCGCCCGGCCGCCCCAGGGCACCGGCGACGAACCTCTCCGGTGGGTCGTAGTCGAAGACCGGCATAGCCTGACCTTACGTGGTTCCGGGTCCGCCGCCGACGGCGGCATCGCTCCCGGTGATGTTTTCTCCCCCGTCTTTCTCCTCCGAATCCTCGGGAAGCTTCAATTCCCCCATATCGTTAATCCTGTGGACAAAGGGACGCAAGGGGGCATAGCGAATGACTGTGAGAGCGGCCGGATCAGCTGTTATCCGCTGAAAATGATCGAGATGGAGCCCCAGAGCGTCGGCCACGATCGCCTTGATCACATCGCCGTGGCTGCACACGAGGTAGACCGCCTTCTCCCCCAGGCGCCGATTCCACTCCCTGACCGCCGCGACCGCGCGATGCTGCATCTCCGCCAGCGACTCACCGCCGGGGAACGTCACCGCGCTCGGATGCGCCTGCACGACCGGCCACAGCGGCTCCTTGGCCAGCTCCTTCAGCGGCCTGCCGGTCCAGTCGCCGTAGCCGCACTCGATGAAGCGCTCGTCGGCGATCACCTCCAGCTCGCGTCCTTCGGCGACCGCTTGTGCCGTTTCCCGGCAACGTTCGAGCGGGCTGGAGACAATGGCGTCGAGCCTGACGCCCGCGACGCGCCCGGCGAGCGCGGTGGCCTGCGCCCTGCCCGCCTCGCTCAGATGCACCCCAGGGGTACGGCCGGCCAGCACCGGCCCGGTGAGGTCCGTCAGCCCGTGCCGGACCAGAAGCAACGTGGTCATCCCGCAAGTGTCGCAGGCGTCGATCACGACGTTTCATCGGCCTGAACGGTAACCTGGCGGGATCATGGAGCAGCGCTATGTCGGCCACAGCGGCCTGTCGGTGTCCCGGCTGGGGCTCGGCACGATGACCTGGGGGCGTGACACCGACGCGGACGAGGCCGCGGCCCAGCTCCGCACGTTCCTCGACGCGGGCGGCAACCTGGTCGACACCGCCGACGTCTACACGGGCGGCGACGCCGAGCGGCTGCTCGGCCGCATGCTACGCGACTCCGTGCCGCGCTCGGAGCTGGTCATCTCCACCAAGGCCGTGGTCACGCCCGCCGGCCGCCGCCCGCGCGACGCCTCCAGGCGGCACCTCATCGCCGCCGTCGACGACTCGCTCAACCGCCTCGGGCTCGACTACGTCGACCTGTGGCAGCTGCACACCTATGACGAGGAGGTGCCGCTGGAGGAGACCCTCGCCGCGCTCGACGCGATCGTCTCCTCCGGCCGCGCCGTCTACGCCGGCGTCTGCGACTACGCCGGCTGGCAGCTCGCCGCCGCCGCCGTCACCCAGAAGACGGTCCCCGGCCGCATCCCGATCACCGCGGCCCAGACCGAGTACTCGCTGCTGGCCCGTGAGCCCGAGCGCGAGCTGCTGCCCGCCGCCGCCCACCTCGGCGTCGGCGTGCTGGCCTGGTCACCGCTCGGGCGCGGAGTGCTGACCGGCAAATACCGCACCGGCATCCCCGCCGACTCTCGGGCCGCGACGCCCCACTTCGCCGACTTCGTCCGCCCCTATCTGGACGAGCGCAGCCGCCGGGTCGTCGAGTCCGTCATGACCGCGGCCGACGGCCTCGGCGTGTCGCCGCTGGCCGTGGCCCTGTCATGGGTGCGCGACCAGCCGGGCGTCGCCTCCGCCATCGTCGGCGCCCGTACGCACGCGCAGCTCAAAGGCGTCCTGCCCGCCGAGGACGTCGTGCTGCCGATAGAGATCCGAGAGGCCCTCGATGACGTGTCGTCACTCGACTGAGGCGGCCGCCCGCCACCGCCGCACTGAACGAGAGGCGCCCTCGCGTATCACTAGTCGATACCGAATCGCAACTTCAGCCACGAAAAGCCTGCGTCTTCCGGCCGATGTCCAGCAAGATTCCTTCCGGAAGCGACGCAGGAGGGGACGGATGGGGACCAGAACCGCGATCTCGGTCGGAGTACTCGCGGTGGCGCTGGTGGCCGTCCCGGTGGGGGCTCCCGCCGCATCGGCCACCGCCCAGGACTGCACGCGCGACGGGGGCCTGCTCTCGGGGGTGACCAACACCCTGTGCGACGTCGTCCAGGCCGTCACCGGCACGGTCGACACGCTGACCGGCGGCACCACCAGCAAGGTGACCGAGGGGCTCGACAAGACCACCGACGAGGTGCTCGGGCGGGTCGGCGAGGTGCTGCCGACCGGGCGCGCCAAGTCCGCCCCCGACGAGGAGGACGAGCGGCCCGCCACCACGCCCAGGCCGGCCCGGGAGCCCGAGCGCGACGAGGAGTGCCCGTCCGTGCTGTCGTGCACCGATCAGAGCACCGTCGACCGGCTCACGCCCCGGCCCTCCGCCTCACCGCCGGCCACCCGCACCAAGCGGCCCAGCGAGGGCCTCATCTCCGCCACCGCCACCTCGCTCCCCCAGCCGGTGCCGGCCAGGCCGCAGACGACCCGGCCCGAGCGGCAGGAGACCGGCGTCCATCGGGCGGCGCCGAAGAAGAAGACCGCGCACGCCGAGGAGCCGCGGGTCGACCTGCTGTGGCCCAACCCGTTCCAGCACGAGCTGGCCGTGCCGATGCAGGACCAGCGCGTCGTACGGCCCAGCCCGCCGGCCTCCGACGTGATCGGCACCGTGCTGACCATCGCGCTGCTCGGCTCCGCGGTGCTGGCGACCCGGATCGTCCAGCAGCGGCGGCACGGCAACGAGCCGGCCGAGTCGATCCCCTTCGAGCCCGCCCGCACCGGCAACGGCCGCCACCGCCTGGCCTGAGCAGGGCCCGAGCAGGGCCCGAGCAGAGCCCGGGGAGGGCCCGTCCGGACAGCACGAGACCCCCGGCCCAGGAGCCGGGGGTCTCATGAAGGAAAGGGTCAGCCGCCGATGGCGTGGACGCCGCCGTCGACGTGGACGATCTCGCCCGTCGTGGCGGGGAACCAGTCGGACAGCAGCGCCACGCACGCGCGGGCGGTGGGCAGCGTGTCGGCGAGGTCCCAGCCCAGCGGCGCCTTCGCGGGCCAGCTGTCCTCGAACTCCTGGAAGCCGGGGATCGACCTGGCCGCCATCGTCCGCAGCGGACCGGCCGCGACCAGGTTGACGCGGATGTCGTGCTTGCCGAGGTCGCGGGCGAGGTAGCGGTTGCAGGACTCGAGCCCGGCCTTGGCGACGCCCATCCAGTCGTAGACCGGCCACGCCTTGGAGGCGTCGAAGTCGAGGCCGACGACCGCGCCGCCCTCCTTCATCAGGGGCAGGCAGGCCACCGCGAGCGACTTGTACGAGTATGTCGAGACCTGCAGCGCGGTCGCGACGTCCTCCCACGGGGTGTTGAGGAAGTTGCCGCCGAGTGCGCTCTGCGGTGCGAAGCCGATGGAGTGGACGACGCCGTCGAGCCTGTCGACGTGCTCGCCCACGCGGTCGGCGAGGGTGGCGAGGTGTTCGATGTTCTGGACGTCGAGCTCCAGCACCGGCGCGGGCTCGGGCAGCCGCTTGGCGATGCGCTCGACGAGGCTGAGCCGGCCGAAGCCGGTCAGCACGACCGTCGCGCCCTCCTCCTGGGCCAGCTTGGCCACCGCGTAGCCGATGGAGGAGTCGGTCAGCACCCCGCTGACGAGGATCCGCTTGCCGTCGAGAATGCCCATGTCAGTGCCCCATTCCGAGTCCGCCGTCGACGGGGATCACGGCCCCGGTGATGTAGGAGGCGTCGTCGCTGGTCAGGAAGCGCACGACGCGCGCGATCTCCTCGGGCGCGGCCTGCCGCCCGAGCGGGATGTTGGAGACGATGGCCTCGTGGTCGAGCTCGGCGGTCATGTCGGTGTTGACGAAGCCGGGCGAGACGACGTTGACGGTGATGTTGCGCGAGCCGTATTCGCGGGCCAGCGAGCGGGCGAACCCGACCAGGCCCGCTTTGGAGGCGGCGTAGTTGGCCTGGCCTGCCTGGCCGCTGAGGCCGACGACGGAGGAGATGAGGACGATCCGGCCGCGCTTGAGCCGCATCATGGGCCTGATGGCCCGCTTGGCCACGCGGTAGGCGCCGGTGAGGTTGGCGTCGATGACCTCGGTGAAGGTCTCCTCCTTCATCATCGCCAGCAGGGTGTCCTTGGTGATGCCGGCGTTGGAGACCAGCACCTCGACCGGGCCGTGCTCGGCCTCGACCTTGTCGAAGGCGGCCTCGACGTCGGCGGTGCTGGTGACGTCGCAGCGCACGCCGAACAGGCCCTCGGGCGGCTCACCCGATCGATAGGTGACCGCGACGGCGTCGCCTGCCGCGGCGAGTTCACGGGCGATCGCGAGGCCTATGCCGCGATTGCCCCCGGTGACGAGTACAGAGCGTGCCATGACACCTGACGCTATCCCCTACCGGCGGGTATCCGCTTGTCCGGGTGGCACAAGATCACAGGGTTAGGATCGTGGACATGCGCCAGATCGATCCCGACTTCCTGGAGCTGCCGTTGCGGCAGCTCGCGGACGCCGCTCTGCAACGCGCTCGCGACCTCGGCGCCGAGCACGCCGACTTCCGGCTCGAACGCGTCAGGGCCGAGTCGCTCAACCTCTACGACGCCCGGCTCGAAGGTGCCATGGACGCCGACGACCTGGGCTACGCGGTGCGCGTGGTCAAGGGCGGCACCTGGGGGTTCGCCTCCGGCATCCACCTGACGCCCGAGGCCGCCGCCGTGGTGGCCGAGCAGGCGGTGCGCGTGGCGGAGGTGAGCGCCCCGATCAACAGGGAGCCCATCGAGCTGGCGTCCGAGCCGGTGCACTCCGGCGCGGTGTGGGTGTCCGACTATGAGATCGACCCGTTCGAGGTGGCCTCGTCCGACAAGGTGAGCCTGCTGGCCGACTGGTCGGCCGGGCTGCTCAAGGGCGCCGACCACGTCTCGGCGCGGCTGCTGCAGGTCAAGGAGCAGAAGTTCTACGCCGACACCGCCGGCACCTCGACCACCCAGCAGCGGGTGCGGATCTACCCCCGGTTCAACGCCATGAAGGCGGCGGACGGCGGCTTCGACGACATGTCCACGATCGCGCCGCCGGTGGGCCGCGGCTACGAATACCTGACCGGCTCCCATTGGGACTGGCAGGGCGAGCTGGCCAGGCTGCCCGAGCTGCTGGCCGAGAAGCTGGCCGCGCCGTCCGTCGAGGCCGGCGAATACGACCTGGTCATCGACCCGTCCAATCTGTGGCTGACGATCCACGAGTCGATCGGCCACGCCACCGAGCTCGACCGGGCGCTCGGCTACGAGGCCGCCTACGCCGGCACCAGCTTCGCCACGTTCGACCAGCTCGGCGAGCTGGTCTACGGCTCGCCCGTGATGAATTTGACCGGCGACCGCACCGTCGCCCACGGCCTGTCCACGGTCGGCTACGACGACGAGGGCGTGCAGGCGCAGAGCTTCGACATCATCAAGGACGGCGTCCTGGTCGGTTACCAGCTCGACCGGCGCATGGCGCTGATGAAGGGGCTCGGGCGCTCCAACGGCTGCGCGTTCGCCGACTCGCCCGGCCACATGCCGATCCAGCGCATGGCGAACGTCTCGCTAGCGCCCGCTCCCGGCGGGCCGTCGACCGGCGAGCTGATCGCGGGCGTCGAGCGGGGCATCTACCTCGTCGGCGACAAGAGCTGGTCGATCGACATGCAGCGCTACAACTTCCAGTTCACGGCCCAGCGGGCCTACCGCATCACCGGCGGCCGGCTGGACGGGCAGGTCAGGGACTTCGCCTACCAGGCCACGACCACCGACTTCTGGCAGTCGATGGAGGCGGTCGGCGGGCCGGAGACCTACGTGCTCGGCGGCGCGTTCAACTGCGGAAAGGGCCAGCCCGGGCAGGTCGCGCCGGTCAGCCACGGGTGCCCGTCGGCGCTGTTCCGCGGCGTACGAATCCTCAACACGGTGCAGGAGGGCGGGAAGTGACGCCTCAGGAGATGGTGGAGAGGGCGCTGGAGCTCTCCCGCAACGACGGCTGCGTGGTGCTGGTCGACGAGGGCTCCACCGCCAACCTGCGCTTCGCGGGCAACACGCTGACCACCAACGGCGTCGCCCGCTCGTCCCGGCTGACGGTCATCTCGATCTCCGGTCAGCAGGTCGGCGTGGTGTCGCGGGCGGCCGTACGCGACGAGCAGCTGCCCGACGTGGTGGCGGCGGCCGACGCGGCGGCGCGCGAGGCGCAGCCGGCCGAGGACGCCAGGCCGCTGGTCGAGGCCGGTCCCGCCGCGCCGCACTGGGGTGAGGAGGTGCGGCCGACCGACATCGAGGTGTTCGGGCGGTTCACCCCCGCCCTCGGTGAGGCGTTCGCGGCGGCGGAGGCGGGCGGCAGGCGCCTGTACGGGTTCGCCGAGCACTCGGTGACCTCCACGTTCCTCGGCACGTCCGCCGGGGTGCGGCTGCGCCACGACCAGCCGACCGGGCGGCTGGAGGTCAACGCCAAGTCCGCCGATCTCAAGCGGTCGGCGTGGACGGGCGTGTCCACCGAGGACTTCACCGACGTCGACGTCTCCGCGCTCGGCTCGGCGCTGGCGCAGCGGCTCGAATGGGCGAAGAACCGCGTCGACCTGCCCGCGGGCCGTTACGAGACGCTGCTGCCGCCGAGCGCGGTGGCCGACCTGATGATCTACATGTTCTGGTCGTCGGGGGCGCGTGACGCGCTCGACGGGCGCACGGTGTTCTCCAAGCCGGGCGGCGGCACCCGCGTCGGTGAGCGGCTCGCCAGGCTGCCCGTCACGCTGACGAGCGACCCCGCGGCGCCCGGCATCGCGTGCGCGCCGTTCGTGACGGCCCACCGTTCCAGCCGGGAGAGCTCGGTGTTCGACAACGGGCTGCCGCTGTCGCGTACCGACTGGATCAAGGACGGGCGGCTGGAGGCGCTGCTGCAGACCCGCCACTCGGCCGGGCTGAGCGGGCTGCCGGTGACGCCCTCCATCGACAACCTGATCATGGCCGGGCCCGGCGACGCCTCGATCGACGACATGATCGCCTCGACGCGGCGCGGGCTCCTGGTCACCTGCCTGTGGTACATCCGCGAGGTCGATCCCCAGACGCTGCTCCTGACCGGGCTGACCCGCGACGGGGTCTACCTGGTCGAGCACGGGGAGGTCGTGGGCGAGGTCAACAACTTCCGCTTCAACGAGAGCCCCGTCGACCTGCTCGGCCGGATGACCGAAGTGGGTGCAGGCCAGCGGACGCTGCCCCGGGAGTGGAACGACTACTTCCAGCGGACGATCATGCCGGCGGTACGCGTGCCCGACTTCAACATGTCCACGGTCAGCCAGGCGAGCTGACCCTACGGCGGCCCGGGTCCTCCTCTCGCTGAAGCGGACCCAGGCCGCCGTATTCTCTTCTCACGCGGCCCGCTGGGCCGCTTCACGGGCGTTGCGGAGCCCTTCCGTGGCCTGGACGGTCTCCGGGGTTCGCGCGGCCTCGTGCGGGCTCAGGCGTCCTCGAGGCGGAAGCCGACCTTCATGCCGACCTGGAAGTGGGCGACCTCCCCCGCGTCGAGGTGCCCTCTGATCTCCGTCACCTCGAACCAGTCGAGGTGCCGCAGTGTCTCGGAGGCCCGCCTGAGGCCGTTGCGGATGGCCTGGTCGACGCTCTCCCCCGAGGTGCCGACGATCTCGGTGACGCGGTACGTGCGATCCGTCATCTCCACATCCTCCTTACTAGAAGGCCATGGTCGCATGACCCCCGCTCCCCGCCGGGGCGCGGTAGTGAGCTCGGCATGGCGGGACTACCGTGGAAGGTATGAAGGGGTGGCGCAGGAAACCGGAAGTCCACCAGGTCACCGACGCCAAGCCGTCGCTGTCGGCCGACATACACAAGCGCGAGATCAGCTACCTGATCAAGATGGGGATCCGCACGATCTGCCTGATCCTGGCGGTCGTGGTGCCGGTGCCGTGGCCGTACCGGCTGCTGTTCATCGCCGGCGCGGTCTTTTTGCCATACATAGCGGTAATCGGGGCCAATGAGAGGGGGAACCCCGGCCCGCCGCCTACCTTTCAGTCCCCGGAGGCTAACCAAACCGAGATACCGCTGCATCGACGCGAGATCGGGTCGTGACTAAGTCTTGACGCATCCCATGGGTTGTAGGTGTACGCTTTAGCCAAGCGCTCCGGTCCCCCGTCGGAGTGCTGGTGCCGGCGTTCCGGGCCCCCGTCGGAACGCCGATGAAGCGACGCCGGGTGGTTTGCCCCCGTAACCACCCGGCGTCGCCCTTTTCCCGGCCAGTGTTGGATCAACGCGCGCCATCGCCCCGAGTTCGATAGGGCGGCTTTCCCGAAATCGTTTACACTCGCCCCCTCCCCGTTATTCACAGGAAATCTTCAGGGAAGGGACGAGCTTGACTTCAAGAGTTCGTTCGAGTGTCAGTCGTCGGTCAGGGTCTCCTCGGTAGCGCGGCTCCAGTTCTTCGCCAATGTGGTCAATCTGGCCACAGCGTCCTCGGGAGCCGTGCCGGCGCCCTGGGCGAGCCCCAGCAGGTACGCCGTGAGCGGCGCGGCGGGCCTCGCCACCCCGTGGGCGACCTCCTTGGTGAGGTCGAGGATCTGGTCGCGGTCCACTCGGGCCGGGTCGACGCCGAGCTCCTTGCAGGCCAGGATGGTCCATTCGTGCAGCACGTTCATGCGAGCCTCCTCCAGGTCGTCCATTGTGTCGCAGTCGAACCAGGGGCGCCCCGGCAAGGTGAGCCGGACGCGTACGAGGGGGGCGAGCAGGCCCCTGAGTGAGCGGCCGTCGTAGGCGGCGAGCCCGGCCTTCAGCTCGTCCGCCGGCCACGCGCCGGCCAGCCACTGCTCCCGCCCGCCGTCGTCCAGGAGTACGGCGCCGCCGCCCGCCTCGCGGGCGGCCCTAAGGAGCGCGGCGACGTGGCCCGCCCCCATGAACGGCAGGTCACCCGCCAGCACCGTCACCCAGCCGGACGTCACGTGCGGCAGCGCGGCGGCGAGCGCGGGCACGGGCCCGCTCCCCGGCGGCTCCTCGCGGACGTAGACCACACCGGGCACGGGCCGCCGCTCAGGGCCCGCGACGACGATGGCGCCGGCGCCGGAGACGGCCGCGATGACGTGCTCGACGAGCGGCCTGCCGCCCACGGTGAGCGCCGGTTTGTCCGCTCCGCCGAGCCGCCTGGCCCGCCCTCCGGCCAGGATCACCGCGTCGAACCCGGCGTCGGACCCGGCGTCGGACCCGGCGTCGGACCCGGCGTCGGACCCCGCGTCGGACCCCGCGCCGGGGGGCGACGGGGCAGGGCCGTCAGCCACCGATGGCGGACATGGGGCGGGCCGGCTGGAGGAAGGCGGGGTCGTCGATGCCGTGGCCGGCGCGCTTGCGTGCCACGGCGGCCAGCCAGCGCTCGGCCAGCTCGTCGTCGGAGGCCCCCGCGCGCATCGCGGTCTTGAGGTCGGACTCCTCGGTGGCGAACAGGCAGTTGCGCACCTGGCCGTCGGCGGTGAGCCTGACCCGGTCGCAGGCGCCGCAGAACGGCCGCGTCACCGAGCCGATCACGCCGACCCTGTCGGGGCCGCCGTCCACGAGGAACCGCTCGGCCGGGGCGCTGCCGCGCTCTTCGAGGTCGTCGGGGGTGAGGTCGAACGCGTCGGACAGCAGCCGCAGGATCTCGTCGGCGGTCACCATGTCGGCGCGGCTCCAGCCGTGCTGGGCGTCGAGCGGCATCTGCTCGATGAAACGCAGCTCGTAGCCCTGGCCGAGGGCCCAGCGCAGCAGCGGCACCGCCTCGTGGTCGTTGATGCCGCGCATCAGCACGGCGTTGATCTTGACGGGGCGCAGCCCGGCGGCGTCGGCGGCGGCCAGCCCCGCGATGACGTCGGCGTGCCTGTCGCGGTGGGCGAGCCGCTTGAACGTGCCGGGGTCGAGCGTGTCGAGCGAGACGTTGACCCGGTCGAGGCCGGCGGCGGCCAGCGGCTCGGCGAGGCGGGCCAGCCCGATGCCGTTGCTGGTCAGCGAGACCTGCGGGCGGGGGCTGAGCGCGGTGGTGCGGGCGACGATGTCGACGAGTTCGCGGCGCAGGAGGGGCTCGCCGCCGGTGTAGCGGACCTCGGTGATGCCGAGGCGTTCGACGCCGATGGTGACCAGGCGGACGATCTCGTCGGCGGTGAGGAGCTCGGGCTTCGGGAGCCAGTCGAGGCCCTCAGGCGGCATGCAGTAGGTGCAGCGCAGGTTGCATTTGTCGGTGAGGGACACCCTCAGATCCGTCGCCACCCGTCCGAACGAGTCTCGCAACACGGGGCGTCACCTCCTGTTCGTGTGCCCGGATCGCCAGCCTACGTCGGCCTTACGCCGGGCCGGAAATCCTCTGGTTCGTGCCTCAATAACACATTGTTCCCTAGATCGATTCCAAGCTCACGTCCAAGGTTGCGGGGGTTCGCCCGGGGATGGCGAACGCCCGGCCGGTGCGGCCGGGCGTTCGCCGGGATGTGACTAGCGGTGGTGGTGGCGGCCGATGACCTTCACCCAGTCCTTGCCCTCGGACGGAGCCAGGTGCCTGCTGCCCTCGAACACCGCGCGCCAGGTGCCCGAAGAACGGGCCGGGACCTTCAGCGCGAAGTGACCGTCGCCGCGCGTGCGCACGGTGTCGACGTGCTCCCAGCGGCCGCTGCCGGCCGGCTGGAAGAGGATGACGACCCGCTTCCAGGCCAGGCGGTGCCAGGTCTCCTGCTTTTTGCAACGGTCGGAGTGGATCACCGACACGAAGCCCTTGATGTAGTCCTCCTCGCACTGGACCGAGAGCTTGCCCCCGATGTGCAGGGGACGGCCCCGGAACGCGGGCTCGGGGTTCACGTCGAGCTGGAGGCTGGTGTGGCCGCCCGCGACATCCGGGTCGAGGCCCGGGTCCGCGAGCGCGGGCGTGGCGGCGGAGGTCGCCACCACCGTCGCGCCCATGGCAGCAGCCGCCAGGCCGGCGGCAAGACGTCGCATCTTCAAGACAACATTCCTTCCCCGTTTGCGAGACGGCCCCCGAATCGGGGCACATCACCGCCAATAGACGCGCTTGGGGAAGAAAAAGTTGCAGTAAATCCGATCACGAATCGGCAACGACGCGTTTGCGCACGTCCATTGCCGGGACGGGCTACTGTGCGATTTGGTGCACTTTTGAATTGTCTGGTGCGTAATGTCCAGTTCCGGTGTAGCGGACGCGCCAATAACCGTCGGTATGTCCCTGCAGCGTCTGGACGAACGCGCCGGACGCGTCCGTCGTCGCCTGGCCCGCCTTCTCCCAGGCCGAGGTGGCGTCGGGACGCCAGAGGATCTCCAGGCGCTGCTTGGCGAACGGCCCGTAGTCGGTCAGGCCGCGCGGATCGACCCTGGTGAGCGAGCCGCGCAGGCGCACGCCGTCGCCGCGGGCCGACTTCTCCGCCCGTACGGACGACAGCCTGCTCTCCCGCCTGAGCTCGAACGAGGCGTACTGGACGGCCGTCTTCCCGTCCTTGCCCTTGGCCGTGGCGGTGATCGTCCAGGTGCCGGCCGGGTAGTAGCGGTTCAGGCGCTTGTCCGGCAGGAAGCGCCACGTCTCCCAGCCGTCGGCCATCCGGGCGGGCGGCACCGGGATGCGGCGCCACACCAGCCGGGGCGGGATCACCTCGCCGGTCTGGGGCTGGACGCCGACCTTGGGCGCCGTCACCCCGACCTGGACCGGCTGCGGGTTCATGACGTGCTGCTGGGACGCGGGCTGCTGGGCGGGCTGCCGGCCGGGCTGCTGGGCGGGCTGCTGGGCGGACTGCTGGGCGGGCTGCTGCACGCCGGCCTGCGCGGTCACGGGCGTCCGGGTGGCGCGGGCCGAGGTGATCGCGTGCTGCTGGGCGGGCTGCCGGCCGGGCGCGAGGGCGGGAGGAGCCTTCACCGGTACCTGGGCGTTGGCCTGGGCACCGGACTGAGTGCCGGACTGAGTCCCGGCCTGAGTCCCGGCCTGCGCGTCGGACTGCGCGGTGCTCTGGGCGTCGGACTGGGTTGCGCCCTGAGCCGCATCCTGGGTTTCCTCCTGCGCCTCCTGCCGAGGCGGCCGCTGCGCCGCCTCCCCGGGCGCGTCCTGGTCCGGGGTCCGGGTGTCGCCGGGTGGTGTGACCGGGGCGCCGGTCTGGGCGGGAGGCGGGTTCCGGGGCGCGGTGACGGGTGGGGTGGCGGGACGTGGCTGCGGGGCGCCGGCCGGTGGGGCGCCGGGTTCGACCTTGACGGTGACGCCGTCCTTACCCCGCACCCCTCTGGCGATCACCTCGATCACCAGCCGGACGGAGCCGTGCGCCCCGACCACCGGTTGCGCGGGTCGTACGGTGATGGCACGGATGGCGGGCTCGGTCGCGGCGGAGGCAGCCGGTGCGGGCACCGTGAGCGACCCCGCCGCGAGCGAGACGAGAAGAAGGCTTCGGCTTGTGGTCATGATCGAGACGGTAGGAACCGGCCGGTAATGGGCACAGCCACAACACACGCCCCGAATGGCAAAGCCGGGATCAACCTGAATAGAGCCCTTCGATGATGTCGGCGTACTTCGAGTGGATGATCCGCCTCTTCAGTTTGAGGCTCGGGGTGAGCTCCTCGGTCTCGGCCGTCCATTCCACGCCGAGCAGCGCCCATTTCTTCACCTGCTGCACGCGGGCCAGTTTCTCGTTGGCCGCGCGTACCGCCTCCTCCACCTCTTTGAGCACTTCGGGGTGCTCGGCCAGTTCGGCGAGCGAGCCGAAGGTGATGCCGCGCGACTGCGCCCAGCCCGGCGAGGTCTCGGCGTCGAGCGTGAGGATGGCGACGGTGTGCGGGCGCCGGTCGCCGTAGGCGAGCGCCTGGCCGATGAGGAGGTGCTGCTTGAGGTGGTTCTCGATCTCGGCGGGTGAGATGTTCTCGCCGCCGGCGGTGATGATCAGCTCTTTCTTGCGGTCGACGACGCGGTAAAAGCCGTCCTCGTCCACGGCGCCGATGTCGCCGGTGTGCAGCCAGCCGTCGGCGTCGATGAACCCGGCGGTGGCCTCGGGCCTGTTGAGGTAGCCGGCGGTGTTGAGCGGGCTGCGGGTGAGGATCTCGCCGTCCTCGGCGATGCGGACCTCGACGCCGGGCTCGGCCATGCCGACGCTGCCGAGGCGGTAGCAGGCGGGGCTGTTGCCGGTGAAAGCGCCGGTGGTCTCGGTCATGCCGTACACGTCGATGACCTTGAGGCCGAGTCCGGCGTAGAAGTGGCGTACCTCGTCGGCTAAGGGGGCGGCGCCGGTGGCGGTCCACTCGGCGCGGTCGAAGCCGATCAGGCCGCGGATGACGGACAGCAGGGACGCGTCGGCCTTCTCGTACGCGGCCTGGATCTCGGGCGTCATCGTGCGGCCGTACTGGCCGGCCTCGACGTAGGCGGCCCCGGCGGCCATGGCGGCGCGTACGGCGGCCTGCTGCTCCTCGGGCTGGGTGGCGAGCACGGCCTGCAGCCTGGCCATCATCTTCTCCCACACGCGCGGCACGCCGAAGAACATCATCGGCCTGACCTGCCCGAGTGTGGTGCCGAGGTTGGCGAGGTCGGTGCAGAAGTGCACGTGGGAGACCTTCACCAGCGGCAGGTAGAGGCTGAGTATGCGCTCGGCGATGTGGGCGTAGGTGAGGTAGGAGATCTGGGTGCCGCGCTCGGGCAGCGAGGTCATCCGGTCGGTGGCGGCGACCTCGTAGAAGATGTTGGTGTGGGTGAGCGGCACGCCCTTGGGGGTGCCGGTGGTGCCCGATGTGTAGAGCACGGTGGCGACGTCCTCGGGGGTGACCGCGCGCCAGCGGGCCTCGACGGCGCCGGGGTCGGCGGCCAGGCGTTCGCGGCCGAGGCCGAGGAAGGCGTCCCAGGTCATGAAGCGGTCCCCGGCGGGGGCGCCGTCCAGCATGATGATCTTGCGCAGGCCGTCGAGGCGGTCGAGCACGGGCTCCCAGCGAGCCAGCTCGGCGGGGCCGCCGAGCACGGCGTAGCGGGCGCCGACGTCGCCGGCCACGAACGCGATCTGGTCGGGCGCGAACGTCGAGTAGATCGTGCAGCCCACCCCGCCGGCGTGCACGGCGCCGAGGTCGGCCAGCACGTGCTCGCTGCGGTTGACCATCATGAGCGCCACCGGCTCCCCCGGCCGCAGGCCGAGCGCGGCGAAGCCGGCGGCGATCTCCAGCACCCGCGTGCGGGCCTCGGCGTAGGTGAGCGTGCGCCAGCCGTCCCCTTCCGGGTCGGAGTAGGCGGGCGCGTCGTCATGCTGCTCGGCAGCCTTCGCGAGCTGCTCGCAGACGGTACGGCCGGCGATCTCCCGCAGGATCTCGGCCCGGACGTCAAGGACTTCGGCCATGGCACCCGCCTCCTGTCAGTAACCACTTATGCGAGTGGCATGCATCGCACCACAGCGCGCGGGCACCGGCAAGAGCTTGCGGAGAAAGATCCCTGTCGTTCACGTACAGTGATCAAAAGAATGCGCATGGTGTCGGGGGGCGCGCGTGAGTAACGGTGGCGGCAGGACGTTCTTCGGGCATCCGTGGGGGCTGGCCACGCTGTTCTGCACCGAGATGTGGGAGCGGTTCTCCTGGTACGGCCTGCGCGCGATCCTGGCCACGTTCATGGCCGCATCGCCCGCCCACCAGGGGCTGGGCCTGTCGCAGGAGACGGCGCAGGCGGTCGTCGGGGTCTACGGCGCGCTCATCTACCTGGTGGCGCTGCCCGGCGGCTGGGTCGCCGACCGCATCCTGGGGGCGCGCAGGTCGGTGTTCTGGGGCGGGTTCGTCATCATGCTGGGGCACATCAGCATGGCGATCCCGGTGACGACGTCGTTCTTCGTCTGGCTGGGCCTGCTGCTCATCATCACGGGCACCGGCCTGCTCAAGCCGAACATCTCGGTCATGGTGGGCCGGCTCTATCCCGAGGGCGACGACGGACGCAGGGACTCCGGCTTCTCGCTGTTCTACCTCGGCATCAACCTGGGCGCGTTCTTCGCCCCGATCGTCGTGGGCTGGCTGGCCGCGGGCGACCGCTGGCATCTCGGGTTCGGCGCGGCGGCGGTCGGCATGGCGCTCGGCCTGGTGCAGTACGTGTGGGGCGGCAAGAGCCTGCGCGGCGTCGGCGAGCGGCCCGGCCTGCGCCTGACCCGGCGCGAGCGGCGCCGCTTCACCGGCATCGCGCTCGCCGCCGTGGCGCTCGTCGCGGTCGCGCTGGGCGTGTGGGCGGCGGCGGGGACGCTGACGGTCGACCGGCTCACGGTGGTGATCACCGTGCTCATCCTGATCGTGCCGATCGTCTACTTCGCCTACATCCTGCTCGGCAGTCACAACCTGACCGAGGACGAGCGGATCAGGATGAAGGCCTACATCTGGCTGTTCGTGGCGGCCGCGGTGTTCTGGATGATCTACGACCTGGCGCCCAGCAAGCTGCTGTTCTTCGCCGCCGACCACACCGACCTGTCGCTGTTCGGGCTGCCGATCCAGGCGGCCACCACGCAGTCGTTCAACCCGCTGTTCATCATGATCTTCGTGCCGGTGTTCGCGGCGCTGTGGCTGAAGCTGGGCACGCGGGTGAGCACGCCGCAGAAGTTCGCGTTCGCGCTGGTCATGGTGGGGCTGAGCTTCGTGGTCATGGCCCTGGCCGCCGCGCTGGCGGGCGCCGGCAGGGTGTCGGTGTGGTGGCTGGTGCTGGTCTATCTGGTGCAGGTGTTCGGCGAGCTGTCGCTGAGCCCGGTCGGGCTGTCGGTGACGACGAAGCTGGCGCCCGAGGCGTTCAAGGGGCAGATGCTGGGCGTGTGGTTCATCGCGACGTCGGTGGGCGACGCGGTCGGCGGGCAGACCGGGCGCCTCGGCCGGGTGCTGTCGGATCCGGCCTATTACCTGGTGCTGGCGGCGATGGCGATCGTGGCGGGGGCGGCGCTGTTCATGTTCACGAAGAAGCTGCGGGTGATGATGGCCGAGCACCACGATCCGGCCATGCGGTAGACATTCCCAACGTGTCCGAACTTCTCGACCTGGCCGGAATCTTCGTCTTCGCGCTGTCGGGCGCGCTCATGGGCGTGCGCAAACGTCTCGACGTGGTCGGCATGGCGGTGCTGGCGGAGATCACCGCGCTGGGCGGCGGCCTCGTCCGCGACCTGATACTCAACGTGCGTCCCGCCGCCTTCCAGAGCCTCGGCTACGTGCTGGTGCCGCTGGCCGCCACGGTGATCGTCTTCTTCTGGCATCCGCACGTCGCCAGGGTGATGCCGGCCATCCTGGTGCTGGACGCGGCCGGGCTCGGGCTGTTCTGCGCGGTCGGCACGGCCAAGGCCATGGAGTACGGGCTCAGCCCGCTGCACGCCTCACTGCTCGGCGTCACCTCGGCGGTCGGCGGCGGCATGCTGCGCGACGTGCTGGCCGGGGAGATCCCGACCCTGCTGTACGACCGCCAGCTCTACGCCGTGCCGGCCCTGGTGGGGTCCGCGGCGATGGCGGGGCTGGCGTCGTACGGGCTGCACGGCTGGCCGGCCACGCTGGCGGCGGCGGTGCTGGCGTTCGGCCTGCGGATCGCCGCGATGCGGCGTAACTGGCGGGCCCCGCTGGCCAGGGGCGTCGGCGAGTGAGCCTCAGACCATCCCGATGAGCGAGTCGCCCGGCCTGGGCGCGGCGAGCGGGCCGTGGTCGAGCGCGGCGCGCAGCCGGACGACGGCGTCCTCCAGCACCTGGGCCGGCTGGGTGAACGGCAGTCGCAGGTAGTTCTCCAGCGTGCCGTCCAGGCCGAACCACGGCCCTGGGGCCAGGCGCAGCCCGTGGTAGGCGGCGGCCTCGGCGAGCGCGGCCGAGCCGGTGCCTTCTGCGAGGCGTACCCAGAGGGTGCCGCCGCCCCTGGGCGGCTCGAACGTCCACTCGGGCAGGTGCTCGCGCAACCCCGCGATCAGCGCCGCACGCGACGTGCGCAGCGCGCGGCGGCGCTCGGCGCGCGTCTCCTCCAGCCGGTCGAACAGCCGCGCCACGACGAGCTGCTCCAGCACGGGGCTGGCCAGGTCGACCGACGCGCGGAAGGTGGCCAGCCGGCGGATCAGCGCGGCGCCCGCGCGCACCCAGCCGATGCGCAGCCCGCCCCACCACAGCTTGGACGCCGACCCGACGCTGATCACCCGGCCGTCGGTGTCGAAGGCGGCCATCGGTGAGGTGTGCGGCGCCTCGTCCAGCGCCAGCTCGGCCCAGGTCTCGTCCACCAGCAGCGTGGTGCCGGCCCGGCGGGCGGCGCCGGTGATCGCGGCGCGCACGGGGTCCTCCATGAGCGCGCCCGTCGGGTTCTGGAAGTCCGGCATCAGGTACGCCAGCCGCGCCGCCGACTGGCACATCGCCCCCGCCACCAGGTCCTGCTCCCAGCCCTCGTGCGAGACGCCGACCGGGACGATGCGGGCGCCGCGCCGCCTGGCGGTGTCGATGGCGTGCGGGTAGGTGGGCGACTCCACCAGCACCGGGTCGCCGGGCCCGGCCAGCAGGCCGAAGACGAGCTGCAGCGCGTGCTGGGAGCCGGTGGTGACGAGGATCTGCTCCGGCCTGGTGGCCACGCCCCGCGCGGTGTAGCGGGCGGCGATGCGCTCCCTGAGCGCGGGCAGTCCCATGGGGTCGTATCCGTTGCCCATGCCGTAGCGGGGCAGGTCGGCGACCGCCTCCGTCATGGCCTCGGTGAGCGCGCAGGGGGCGGGCGGCGCGGCGGCGTGCAGCTGCACGAGGCCGTCGCCGTCGGTGCTGAGCCACGGGTTGTCGGCGGTGGTGGCCGGGTCGGGCAGCGCGGTCCAGCTGCCCGAGCCCTGCCGGCTCTCCAGGTAGCCGCGCTCGCGCAGCAGGTCGTACGCGGCCGTGACGGTGGTCCTGCTGACCTTGAGCGTCTCGGCCAGGTGGCGCTCGGCGGGCATGCGGACGCGGATGGGGATCTGGCCGTCGAGAATGAGGGCGCGTACGCGGTCGGCGAGCGCGCGGTAGTAGGGGCGGGCGCCGGGATCGAGACCGGCTAGGCGGGCCACTTGCGTGGCGGACAGGTGCCGCATAAGGCCACTTTCCGCCATTGGCCCTGTTATGTGCAAGGTTGTGCCTGCCACTGTGGAGCCACTATGAGTGAAACCACCGTCCCACGGCCGCGCTCCTTCCCGGTGCGCCTCCTCCGCCTCTACGGCGGGCTCGCGATGTACGGCCTCGGCCTCGCCCTGCAGGTCGAGTCGGGCCTCGGCAACGGCCCCTGGGACGTCTTCCACCAGGGCGTCGCCCTGAAGCTCGGCCTGACCATCGGCACCGTCATCATCCTGGCGGGCGCGCTGGTCATGCTGCTGTGGATCCCGCTGAAGCAGCGACCCGGCCTGGGGACGATCAGCAACGTGGTGTTCGTCGGCCTGTTCGCCGACGCCGCACTGTACCTGCTGCCCACGCCCGATCTCCTCGCCGTCCAGATCGTCTACGTGGGTCTCGCCGTCACCACCGTGGCCTTCGCCACCCTGTTCTACATCGGCGCCGGCATGGGCGCGGGTCCCCGCGACGGCCTCATGACCGGCCTGGTCCGCCTCGGCCTGTCCGTCCGCGTCGCCCGGCTCGTCATCGAGGTCACCATGCTGGCCGCGGGCGCGCTGCTCGGCGGCACGGTCGGCCTCGGCACCCTGGTGTTCGCGCTGGCCATCGGCCCGCTGGTCCAGCTGTTCACCCGCTGGTTCCCCCTGACGTGATCCCGGGCACCCGGGCCGGACATGACGCGACATGATCGGCCCGGGCCCGGGATCACCCCGCGCCGAGTACCGTCTAGGCATGCGGATCGAGGATTACGCCCTGATCGGAGACATGCAGTCCGCCGCGCTCGTCGCGCGCGACGGTTCGATCGACTGGCTCTGCCTGCCCAGGTTCGACTCGCCCTCGTGCTTCGCGGCGCTGCTCGGCAGCGAGCGCAACGGGCACTGGTGGCTCGGGCCGACCGGGCGCAAACCGGCCGATCGGCGCCGCTACCGCCCCGACACGCTCATCCTGGAAAGCGAGTGGGACACCCCCACGGGCACCGTCCGGGTGATCGACTTCATGCCGCCGCGCGACCGCAACCCCGACGTCGTCCGCATCGTCGAGGGCGTGTCCGGCAGCGTCGAGATGTCCACCCAGCTGCGCGTGCGCTTCGACTACGGCCGCATCGTGCCCTGGGTGCGCCGGACCAACGGCCACCTCCAGGCCATCGGCGGCCCCGACTCCGTGTGGCTGCACTCCCCCGTGCCGCTCAAGGGCGGCGACTACGCCCACCGGGCCACGTTCACCGTCAACGAGGGCGACCGGCTGCCGTTCGTGTTCACCTGGCACCCTTCACACGAGCCGATGCCGCCGCAGATCGAGTGCGAGAACCAGCTCGTCGAGACCGAGGCGTTCTGGGCCGAGTGGGTGGCGAAGTGCACCTACGAGGGGCCGTACCGCGAGGCCGTGGTCCGATCGCTGATCACCCTGAAGGGGCTGACGTACGCGCCGACCGGCGGCATCGTCGCCGCGCCCACCACGTCGCTGCCCGAGGACCTCGGCGGGGTGCGCAACTGGGACTACCGCTTCTGCTGGCTGCGCGACGCGACGCTGACGCTCGACGCGCTCATCAGCTCCGGCTACCTCGAAGAGGCCGCCGACTGGCGCGGCTGGCTGCTGCGCGCCATCGCCGGCCGCCCCCAGGACCTCCAGATCATGTACGGCGTCGCCGGCGAGCGCCGCCTGCCCGAGCTGATGCTCGACTGGCTCGACGGCTACGAGGGCTCCCGCCCCGTCCGCATCGGCAACGAGGCGGTCAAGCAGCTCCAGCTCGACGTGTACGGCGAGGTGATGAACTGCCTGTTCACCGCCCGCACCCGCGGCCTGTGGCCGGACGACCGGGCCTGGACGATCCAGCGCCAGCTCCTCGACTACGTGGAGGACCACTGGGACGAGCCCGACGAGGGCCTGTGGGAGGTGCGCGGCCCGCGCCGCCACTTCGTGCACTCCAAGATCATGTGCTGGGCGGCGCTCGACCGGGCCGTCAAGTACGTCGAGCGGTTCGACCGCGTCGGCCCGGTCGAGAAGTGGCGCACGCTGCGCGACGCCATCCACGCCGAGGTGTGCGACAAGGGCTTCGACGCCGAGCGCAACACCTTCACCCAGTCGTACGGCTCGTCCGAGCTCGACGCCGCGCTGCTGATGATCCCCATGGTGGGCTTCCTGCCCGTCGACGACCCCAGGGTGGCGGGCACGGTCGCGGCCATCGAGAAGGAGCTGATGGCCGACGGCTTCGTGCTGCGCTACCCGCTGGCCGCCGACAACGACGTGGACGGCCTGCCCGGCGGCGAGGGCGCGTTCCTCGCGTGCAGCTTCTGGCTGGTCGAGGTGATGGCCATGCAGGGGCGCAAGGAGGAGGCGAAGGAGCTGTTCGAGCGGCTGCTGACGCTGCGCAACGACGTGGGGCTGCTCGCCGAGGAGTACGACCCCCGCTACGGGCGGCTGGTCGGCAACTTCCCGCAGGCCTTCAGCCACGTTCCCCTGGTGCACGCGGCCCGCGCGCTGTCCTGATCCGTCGCGAGCCGGCGTGACGGCGTCCGCTCACGGACCAGAGGCGGCGTCCGCTCACGGACCGGCGTGGCGGCGTTCGCTCACGGACCCGTGAGGCGGCGTTCGCCCTCCGTCGTGAGGACGAAGACCTGCCAGGCGTAATAGGCGTAGTAGGCGCGCGGGTCGCGCTTGATCTGGCGGGCGTGCAGCAGGATCGCGTTCACGTACGCCTGCGACGGGTTGTAGGCGTGCAGGGCCTTGCGGTAGTCGCGCGGGGCGCCGGTGGCCTTGAGGTAGTTGGCGGCGCCCATGACGGCGTCGCGCGGGTCCTGCACGTCGCCGCCCAGCCCGTACGCCTTCCAGGTGGCCGGCATGAACTGCATCGGCCCCTGCGCCCCCGCGTGGCTGTCCGACCGCACCCGCCCGAACTTCGTCTCCGCGAACATGACCGCCGCCAGCACCTCCCACTCGACCCCGAAGCGGCGCTCGGCCTTCTTGAAGTAGCCGAGCAGCTCGCCGGCCGGGCGGGCGTCGCGGGTCTTGAACACCGCGGACGGCTTGATCGGCCGGGTCAGGGCGAGCAGTTCGCGCAGCGCTGAGGTGTTGTCCCCGGCCTGCTCCTTGAGCTTCTTGGGCAGGCGGGCGAAGGCCTTGGAGGCGACCTCGGGGTGGCGGGCGGCCCAGCGGTAGAGGCGCTGGTGGTAGAGGGCGATCAGCTCGACGTCCTCGGGCAGCTCGGGCTCGTCGCTCTTCGTCCACCCGTCGATGGCCTCGTTGAGCTTCTTGGTGGTCTCGCTGATCGCGGTGGCCAGGTCCGCCGCGGTCTTCGGGAGCTTCTTCCCCGGTTCGGGGAGCCGGTCGACTTCTGGCTCCTGCGTGGTGGGGCTGGCGGCGGCCGGGGACGGGTCGCCGCCCACGCTCCGGGCCGGGGTGCCGCAGGCCGCCGTGAGCAAGAGCGCGGCTGCGGTGACGAGCGCGGGTGCCCGGCGGGGCCGGCGGCGTGCCTTCATGACTCCGGAACCTACCCGGTGTCCTGGCCGCGTGTTGATGCTGGTGGCGTGGGAGCGCTCCCAGCGAAGCGGATGGATCCCCGTTCTTCGCCGGTACTGCTCTCCGTAATGTTGCCAAAACGTTGTCCGGCGGAGGCCCTGGTCAGCCGGGCCATTGGGGGCGTTTCCCGGTGATCGGGCGGTGGAGGCGCCGGTTCCGCTGGACCGCGGAGCACCTGTCTCCCTACCCTGGAAGTTGTTGGGAGCGTTCCCACGGAGGTTCTCGTAGCGGGCGTTCGGTCCGGTCTCAGCGTTGAGGCCGCCATGCCTGTCCGTACGAAGGATGGCGCGATGCGCGAAATGCCGCAGGGGGAGACCCCGATCCGGCACAGGAACGACGGCGGGGCGAACGGCGCCGCCTCACCGCTGTCCGAGAGGCCCGGGAGGGCCGGGATGGTGGTGCTGTTCGAGGAGTGGGCGGCCAAGGCTCCGGAGCGGGCGGCGGTCGTGGACGGCGAGGGCACCGTCTCGTACGGCGAGCTGAACGCCGCCGCCGACCGCCTCGCCCGCCTCATCGCGGCCGGACCGGGCAATGCCGCCGGCCCAGGCGGTGGCACAGGCGGTGGCACAGGCCCAGACGGTGGCACGAGTGGCGTCCCTGGCGGGGTGGCCGGCGGGGTGGCCGGCGGGGTGGCCGGCGGGGTGGCCGGCGGGGTGAAGGACGGGGAGGTGGTCGCGATCGTCGCGGGGCGGACGGCCGGGACCATGGCGGGGATGCTCGCCGCGATGAAGACCGGCGCCGCCTACCTGCCGCTCGATCCGGATTATCCGGCGGCCAGGATCGAGGTGGTCCTGCGTGATTCGGGGGCCAGAACCATACTCGTTCCCGGCGGGCTGCGGGAGCGGCTGCCCGCTTTCGACGGCACCGTGCTGGAGCTGCCGGCGTTCGGGGAGGGCGCGGCGGCGGACGGCTCCCCCGTCAACGGCCCCATCGACGGCCCCATCGACGGCCCTGTGAACGGCCCCGCAGCGGCCCCGTCAACGACGCTGCGCATGCTGCTGTGAACGGCTCGGCCGATCGGGAGACCTGGGTGCGCGCATCTTCGGTCCGGCGCTGATCGGGGGCTCTCGGCGTATCGGGCCGTCCTGCGGGCGTGGCGGGCGGCGAGGCATGCGGGTGAAACCGGCGGGGGCGGGCTTGTCGTATGGATCACAGCGATGGGTCCGTGAAAGGGGCGGGATGCCGGACATGCGCCAGCTCCGCCCCGCCGATCCCGTACGCATCGGCGACCACCGGCTCGCCGGGGTGCTCGGCTCCGGCGGGCAGGGCACCGTCTACCGCGGCGTCGACGGCGACGGCGAGACCATCGGCCTGCTCGGCCCTCGCGTGGCGAACGGGCTCTATGACCTGGCACTGGCCGAGCTGGACGGCCGGCCGGTCGTCGTCGGGGCCGGCGATGGGAGCCGGTTGTACGCCTACAGCCTGGGCTCGTCCTGAGCAGGGGACGGGGTCACCGGTCGGAGGTGGCGGCGCGGCCGTCTCGGATGGCGTCCACGTGGCGCATGATCGGCGTGGCCGTGATGCCGTGCAGCACCACCGAGACGACCACGGTGAAGCCGGTCACCGCCCACAGTTCCTCCGCCGGTACGCCGAAGTCCGCCACGCCCAGCGCGTACGCCAGGTAGAACAGCGACCCGATCCCCCGGATGCCGAAGAACGAGATGGCCAGCCGTTCCCGGGGTCCGGCGCGGCCGCCCCACTGGCTCAGCAAGCCCGCCAGCGGGCGGATCACCAGCAGGAGCAGCAGGCCGACGGCGGCGCCGCGCCAGGTGAGCGCCGCGAGGCCGCCGGTGGCGACGAAGCCGCCGAGCAGGAGCAGCAGCCAGGCGGTGAACAGCCGCTCGAGCTGCTCGACGAACCCGTGCAGCACGTTGTTGTAGCCGTGCCCGTGCTCGGCGCTCCTGATGGCGCAGGCGGTGACGAACACGGCGATGAAGCCGTACCCGTGGATGAGCTCCGTCACTCCGTACGCCAGGAAGGTGGCCGCGAGGGCGACGAACCCGTCGCGGCGCTCCGACAGGGGCGGCCCGCCCGCCGCGCCGCGGAAGAACAGCCGGCCGAGCAGGTATCCGATCAGCAGGCCCGCCGCCAGCCCCGCGGCGGTGCGGTAGAGGACGTCGGTCAGCGCCCACTCCCCCAGCCAGCCCGCGCCGGTGGACACGGCTACGGCGATGGCGGCGTACACGATGGGGAAGGCCAGCCCGTCGTTCAGCCCCGCCTCCGAGGTGAGGGCGAAGCGGACCTCGTCGTCGGCGTTCTCGGCGTCCACGGGCTCGCCGACGCTCACGTCGGAGGCGAGCACCGGGTCGGTGGGCGCGAGCACGGCCCCGAGCAGCAGCGCCGCCGCGAGCGGCCAGCCGGGCAGCGCGACGGCGGCCGCGGCCACCATGACCACGGTGATCGGCATGGCGAGGCCGAGCAGCCGCCAGGTCGTGGACCAGCCGCGCGGGCCGGTCCGCCGGTTGATGGCCAGCCCCGCGCCCATGAGGGAGACGACCACGCACAGCTCGGTGATGTGCTCCAGCGCCGTTCGGTGGGTGATCGGGTCGGGCTCGGGCAGTCCGATGGGCAGCGCGAACAGCAGCACGCCCGCCACCAGGTAGACCAGCGGCAGCGACACGGGGCGACGTGCCAGCACGTCGGGGAGGACGGCGGCGAGCAGCGCGGCGGCACCGCCGAGCGCCAGCATGAGGTCGAGGGTGGACATCACCCCGGTCACTGCCCGGAAGATCACTCTTTATCACTATTTGCCCACCCTTCTTCCACCCAATGGACATGGGCGTGCGCCTGGGCGGGGTTGCGGAGACACAGTGGTATGTGATGTGGTGCCGCCCGATTCCAGCATCCGAGTTCGGGAGGCCGTGCGGTGCCGTTCATTGTGGATCTGAACAGCGGGAACGTCGAGAAGGAAGATCGGACGGCGGAGAAGGGGCACTACGGCGGGTCCGTGCTGGGGTTGCGGCTGCTCAGTGAGCGGACGGTGCCGGGGCTCGATCCGTACGACCCGCGCGCGCTGCTGTACGTCGCGGCCGGGACGCTCGGTGGGACGCACGCGCCTGGGCTGGCCAAGGCGGTGTTCCTGGCCAAGTCGCCGCTGACCGGGGCGGCCGGGGAGGCGCACGCGCTGGGGCCGTTCGCGGCGGGGATGCGGTCCGCCGGGGCCAAGGCTCTCGCGGTGACGGGGCGGGCCGAGCGGTTGTCGTACCTGCTGATCCAGGGCGGCGAGGTGAGCGTGCGTGAGTGCGGCGAGCTGAGCGGGCTGGGAGTGGCGGCCGCCACCGACGCGCTGCGGCAGCGGCACGGCGAGCATGCGCACGTGGCGGCGATCGGACCGGCGGGCGAGAATCTCGTCCGGTACGCCAGTGTCGTCACCGACTACGCCTTCGCCGCCGGGCGTTATGGGCTGGGTGCGGTGTTCGGGGCCAAGAATCTGAAGGCCATCGTGTGCGTGGGGTCCGGTGTGCCGGCCGAGGTGGCCGACCCTGGGACCGTTGCGGCCCTGGGTGCCGGCTACCGGGGGGCGCTCGCCACCAATCCGCTCGCCGCGCTGCAGGCCGGCGTGCCGGGGTTCGCCGGGTGGGTCGGGGACACGCTCGCCCCCGGGTACGCCTCCGTCCGCAACTTCTCCGTGCCCGGGCCGCCTGGGCTGCGGGTCCCGGTCGAGGGGGACTACGACGGGCGGGCGGTGGCCACGTCCGGCGCCTGTCCTGGCTGTCCGAACGACTGTCTCAAGGTGTACGCCGGGCGGACCGGTGGGCTGGGGCAGGAGGCGTTCCTGTCGCTGGGGTGGAATCTCGGCATCGACGGCCTCGACGCCGTGCTCGCCGCCAACGCCCGCTGCAACGACCTCGGCCTCGACCAGGTCTCGCTCGGCGGCACGCTGGCCTTCGCGATGGAGTGCGCGGGGCACGGGCTGTTGCCGGGCGGGCCGGCGTTCGGGGACGCGGCGGCGCTGCCGGAGCTGATCGAGGACGTCGCCACCCGGTCGGGCCCGCTCGGCGACCTGCTGGCGGAGGGGTCCGCCAGGGCGGCGCGGCGCCTGGGGTCGGAGGCGCGGACGTACGCGATGACGGCCAAGGGCGCCGAGCTGCCGTGCTTCGACCCGCGCCCGCAGCCCGGCATCGGCCTCGGTTACGCCCTCGCGCCCGGCGGCCCCCGCTACGACGCCCTGGAGCACGACCTCGACTTCGACCCGGTCGCCGGGCTCGGCTACAGCTTCCCCGAGGCCGCCAGGGTCGGCGCCGCCCCCGCTCCGGCCGGTGAGCTGAACGAGGAGCGCGGCCGGCGCAGCGCCCGCCTGCTCCGTCTGTGGAGCGGCCTGGACGCGCTCAACCTGTGCGTCTTCGCCTCCACCCCGACCCGCCCGCTCACCATCGACCGCCTGACCACGCTGGTGACGGCCGTGCTCGGGGAGCCGTTCACGCTGGACGACCTGCTGGCGGCCGGCCAGGCCCGCCTGGACGGGATGCGCGGCTACGCCCTGCGCGAGGCCGCGGCATCTGACGACTTCCCCGACCGGCTGAGTGAGGACCTGCCGGCCCGCCTGCACGACGAGCCGATCACGACCGGCCCCCACGAGGGAGCGGTGCTGGACAGGGAGGCGTTCGCGCGCGCACGCCGGGCCTTCTACGAGGAGCTGGGCTGGGCGGACGCTTCCTGACCGCGCGCCTGCTGCGGGCGCGGTTCGTTTCACATATATGACCGATCGGCGAAATATACCGATAAAAACGATTGAACGGTCTCTTGTTCCGTTTGCTGGCTCCTTGTTAGGGTTAGGTCAAACGTTTGACCCGGAAGAGGGAAACGGATGCCTGTCACGATCGACCTGACCGGCCGTACCGCGCTCGTCACCGGCGGCGCGGGCGGTCTCGGGTTCGCCTGCGCCCGTGCCCTGGCCGACGCGGGAGCCGACGTCGTGCTCTCCGACATCGAGGGCCCGCGCCTGAGCGTGGCGGCGGCGGAGCTGGGCGCGGCGGCGCGGCCGGCCGACCTCACCGACCGCGCCCAGGCCACGGCGCTGGTGGCCGGGCTCGACCGGCTCGACGTGCTGGTCAACTGCGCCGGCATCATGCGGACCACGCCGCTGCTCGACATCGAGCCCGACGAGTGGCTGCGCATCGTGGACGTCAACCTCAACGCCGCCTTCTGGCTGACGCAGGCGGCCGGGCGGCGGATGGCCGGGCAGGGCGCCGGCTCGATCGTGACGCTGGCCTCGGTGGCCGCCCGCTCGGGCCGGCCGAACGCGGCCCACTACTCGGCGAGCAAGACGGCGCTGCTGTCGCTGACCAAGTCGGCGGCCGAGGCCCTCGCCCCCGTACGGGTGAACGCGGTCTGCCCCGGCGTCTTCCTCACCCCCATGTGGGAGGAGATCATCAGCGACCGCGACCGCCGCTTCGGCCCAGGGGCCGGCGAGGGCTACCTGAAGGAGGTCGGTGAGCGCTCGCCGCTCAAGCGGGTGGGGCGGCCCGAGGAGGTGGCGGCGGCGGTGTTGTTCCTGGCCAGCGACCTGGCGTCGTTCGTGACCGGCCAGGCGCTCAACGTCGACGGCGGACTGGAGATGAACTGATCTTGACCCCTCAGACGACCCCCCCAACGACGCGGCAGACGTTCAAGCTGCTGCCCGAGCTGTTCGGCGACCCCGCGATGGCCGAGATCTTCTCCGCCGAGCGCACCGTGGTGGCCTGGCTGCGTACGGAGGCGGCGCTGGCCAGGGCGCAGGCGGAGACCGGCGTGATCACGCGGGAGGACGCGGCGGCCATCGACGCGGCCTGCGTGCCCGCCACGGTGGACCTGCCGCGCCTGTGGTCGGAGGCGGTGAACGTGGGGTACCCGATCCTCCCCCTCGTCAGGATGATCGCGGCGGCGCTGCCCGAGGGCCCCGACGGGCGCGTGCACTACGGCGCGACCACCCAGGACATCATGGACACCGGCCTGGCCCTGCAGCTCGGCGAGGCGCTCGACCGGCTGGCCGAGCTGCTGCGCTGGTTCGGCGACGCGGTGGCGCGGCTGGTGGACGTGCACGCGGGCACGGTCATCGCGGCCCGTACGCACGCGCAGCAGGCGGTGCCGACGACGTTCGGGGCGAAGATGGCGGTGCTGCTGGCGGAGGTGACGCGGCAGCGCGAGCGGGTGGCCGCGACCGCGCGGCAGGTGCGGGTGGTGTCGCTGTTCGGCGCGGGCGGCACCTCGGCGGCCATGGGCGAGCGCTCCTCCGACGTCCGCGTGGTCATGGCGCGCGAGCTGGGCCTGCGGACGACCGAGGTGCCGTGGCACGTGGCGAGGGACGGCGTGGCGGAGTTCGGCGTGACGTGCGCGTCGCTGGCGGCGACGGCGGCCCGCTTCGCCCGGGAGGTCGTTGACCTGTCGAGGACCGAGGTGGGCGAGGTGCGCGAGGCGGGCGGCCACCACAGGGGCGCCTCCTCGACGATGCCGCAGAAGGCGAACCCGATCGGCTGCGAGGCCGTGATCGGCATGTCGGGCACGGCGGGCGCGCTCAGCTCTGGCCTGTTCCGCGCGATGGAGGCGGGGCACGAGCGGGCGGCCGGCGAGTGGCAGGTGGAGTGGTACGTGGTGCCGCTGCTGGCCGAGCTGGCCGCGGGCGCGCTGGCCACGGCCGCCGACGTGGCGGCGGGCCTGCGGGTCTATCCGGAGGCGATGCGCGCCAACCTGGACGCGGAGGGCGGCCTGATCATGGCGGAGGCGTACATGATGCGCCTGGCTCCGGCGCTGGGCAGGGAGCGCGCGCACGACCTGGTCTACCGGGCGGCGCACGAGGCGCGCGAGCAGGGCCTGGCGCTGGCCGACGCGCTGCGCGGGACGGCGGGGCCTGGCGACCTGGAGGGCCTGGGCCCGCTGCCCATCCCGCCGGAGTCCTACGTCGGCGACGCCGGGGCGATCTGCGCCGCGGCGCTCAAGACCTGGAGGGAAGCGCCCGCAGAGCGGGAGCCCGCTCCGGCGCCCGAACAGCAAGCGCCCCAAAGACGAGCGCTGGAGGAACGAGCACCCGAAGAACGAGCGCCTGAAGAACGAGCGCCTGAAGAACGAGCGCTGAGGAGCGGGCATGAGTGAGCGGCGGCTGGCGGATCTGCTGGCCATGTGGCGGATCCGCGCGTTCGAGGAGAAGGTGCGCGACCTGCGGGCGCAGGGCCCGGTCGTCGGGTCGGTGCACCTGTGCGTCGGGCAGGAGGCGATCCCGGTCGGGGCGTGCGGCGAGCTGGAGGAGCAGGACGCGCTGTTCGCGACCTACCGGGGGCACGGCTGGGCGCTGGCGCGCGGGGTCCCGGCGGAGCCGCTGTTCGCGGAGCTGATGGGCCGGGCGAGCGGGGTCAACGGGGGGCGCGGCGGTTCGGCGTACTTCACGGCCGCCGAGTACGGCTTTCACGGCGAGAACTCGATCGTCGGCGCGGGCGCGCCGCTGGCCTGCGGGGCGGCGCTGGCGGGCCGGCACGACGGCTCCGGCCGGGTCGCGGTGAGCGTGTTCGGCGACGGCGCGATGAACCAGGGTGCGGTGCACGAGGCGATGAACTTCGCCGCGGCCTTCAAGCTGCCGGTGGTGTTCGTGTGCGAGAACAACCGCTACTCGGAGCTGACGCCGATCGCCGGCATGGTGGGCAACGCGCGGCTGGCCGACCGCGCCGCCGCGTACGGGATGCCGGGCCACCGCGTGGACGGCAACGACGCGGAGGCGGTGCGCTTCCACGTGCGCGACGCGCTGGAGGTGGCCCGCGAGGGCGGCGGGCCGACGCTGCTGGAGTGCATGACGGAGCGGCTGGTGGGCCACTACATCGGCGACGCCGAGACCTACCGGCAGCCGGGCGAGCTGGACCGGATCAGGCGCAGGGAGCCGATCGCGCGGCTGCGCGCGGGCCTGCTGGCCGACGGCGTACCTGAGCAGGAGATCGACGCGGTGGAGCGGCGGGCCCGCGAGGAGACGGAGGCCGCGGCGGCGGCCGCGCAGGCGGCGCCGCCCGCCGACCCGGCGACGGCGAGGGAGCACCTCTATGCGTGAGCTGACCTACGGCGAGGCCGTGAACGCGGCCCTGCACCGGGTGATGGAGGAGCTGCCGCAGACGCTGGTCTACGGCGAGGACGTGGCCGTGCCGGGCGGCGTGTTCGGGGTGACGCGGGGACTGCGCAGGCAGTACGGCGAGCGCGTCTTCGACACCCCGATCAGCGAGTCGGCGATCCTCGGCAGCGCGGTGGGCGCGGCGATGTTCGGCCGCCGCCCGATCGTGGAGATCATGTGGGCCGACTTCTCGCTGGTCGCGCTGGACCAGATCGTCAACCAGGCGGCCAACGTGCGGTACGTCTCGGGCGGCCGGCTGACGGCGCCGCTGACGATCCGCACCCAGCAGGGCAACGCTCCTGGCGCGTGCGCGCAGCACTCGCAGTCGCTGGAGGCGCTGTTCCTGCACGTGCCGGGGCTGCGGGTGTGCATGCCGAGCACGCCGCAGGACGCCTACGACCTGCTGGTGACGGCGGTGCACTGCGACGACCCGGTCCTGGTGATCGAGAACCGCACGCTGTACTTCGGCGCCAAGGAGCCGGTCGAGACCGATGGGCCGGTCAAGCCGATGGGCGGGGCGCGCACCCGCCGCGACGGCTCGGACGTGACGATCGTGACCTGGGGGGCGATGACGCACCGGGTGCTGGAGGCGGCCGGGCGGCTGGCCGGCGAGGGTGTCGAGGCGCAGGTGCTGGAGACGCCGTGGCTCAACCCGTTCGACGCCGGCTCGGTGCTCGGCGGCGTCCGGCGGACGGGCCGGCTCGCGGTCGTCCACGAGGCGAACGTCACGGGCGGCTTCGGCGCCGAGGTCGTCGCCCGCGTCACGGAGGCGGGGGCGCCGCTGCTCGCGCCGCCGATCAGGATCGGCACGCCGGACGTGCGCATGCCGGCCGCGCCGGTGCTGGCCGAGTCGCTGGTGCCGGACGCCGCCCGGATCGCCGAGCGCGTACGGGACCTGGTGAAGGGATGAGGGGCGTCTGGCACTTCTCGTTCACGGTGGCCGATCTCGACAGGTCCGTGGCCTTCTACCGCGACCTGCTCGGCTTCACGCTGGTGCACGCGCAGACCCAGGACAACGCCTACACCCGGCGGCTGGTCGGCTATCCCGACGCGGTGCTGCGGGTGGCCCAGCTCGCCGTGCCGGGGCAGCCGCGCGGCGTCTCCACGCACGACCTGGAGCTGGTCGAGTACGTACGCCCGCGCGGCGCCCCCCGCGACCCGGCCCGCCACCTGCCCGGCGCCGCCCACCTGGCGCTCACCGTCGAGGACGCGCGGGCCGAGCACGCCCGGCTGTCGGCGGCCGGGGTGCGCTTCGTCAACCCGCCCGCCGAGATCACCGCGGGGGTCAACAAGGGCGGTTACGCCTGTTACTTCCTGGACCCGGACGAGATCACGCTGGAACTCGTCCAACCTCCTGCTACCTTGTGACGCTCAAACGATTGATCATGGGAAGGGGAGCTGGATGACCGTCATCGACGCCCACCAGCACTTCTGGAACCTGGAGACGGGTTCGTACCCCTGGCTGACGCCGGAGTCGGGGCCGATCTTCCGTACGTTCGAGCCGCCCGAGCTGCTGCCCCAGCTCGCCGAGGCGGGCGTCGACCGCACGGTGCTGGTGCAGGCGATGGACTCCTACGCCGACACCGACGCGATGCTGGCGCAGGCGGAAGCGTACGACGTGATCGGCGCGGTCGTCGGCTGGGTGCCGCTGCTGCGGCCCGATGAGGCGGCCGAGGCGCTGGAGCGGTACCGGCGGCACCGCAAGTTCGCCGGGATCAGGCACCTCATCCACGACGAGCCCGACCCCGACTGGGTGCTCCAGGAGCCCGTGATCGAGGGGCTGCGGCTGCTGGCGGCGGCCGGGCTGCCGTTCGACGTGGTGGCGGTGCTCCCCCGGCATCTGGAGCACGTGCCGGTGCTGGCCGAGCGGGTGCCGGGGCTGCGCATGGTGATCGACCACCTGGCCAAGCCGCCGATCAAGGACAAGGGGTGGGAGCCGTGGGCGTCGCTGCTGGCGCGGGCGGCGCAGTGCCCTGACGTGTACGCCAAGGTGTCGGGGCTGAACACCGCGGCCGACGCCGGGACGTGGACCGGCGAGGACCTGCGGCCGTACGTCGAGCACGCGATCGGGCTGTTCGGCCCCGAGCGGTTGATGTTCGGCAGCGACTGGCCGGTGGCCACGCTGGCCGGCGACTACGCCAAGGTGTGGCGGGAGACGCAGGTCGCGCTGTCGGGCCTGGACGAGGCCGGCCGCGCGCAGGTGCTCGGCGGCACCGCCGCCCGCTGCTACGGGATGGAGGAGCGGTGATCGACGTGTTCGCGCCCATCGCGGCCGCCGCCGACCTGACGATCCCGGCGGAGCACCGCCGGCCGGTCGCGGTCGTGGGTGCGGGGGCCATCGTGGACGTCGCCCACCTGCCCGCCTACCGGCAGGCCGGGCTGGAGGTGACCGGGCTGTTCGACCTCGACGCGGGCCGCGCCGCCGAGGTCGCCGCCCGGCACGGCGTGCCGCGCGTGTACGGGACGCTGGAGGAACTGCTGGCCGACGAGCGGGCCGAGGTCGTGGACATCGCGGTCGCGCCGGCCGCGCAGCCGGGCATCGCGCGGCAGGCGCTGGCGGCCGGCAAGCACCTGCTCTGCCAGAAGCCGTTCGCGCCCGACGTGGCCACCGGCCAGGAGCTGGTGGACCTCGCCGCGGCGGCCGGCCGCAAGATCGCGGTCAACCAGCAGCTCCGCTTCGACGAGGGCATCGCGGCCGCCCGCGCGATGGTGCGGCAGGGCTGGATCGGCGAGCCGACGGCGATGACGTTCACCGTCGACATCTTCACCGACTGGAGCGCCTGGGACTGGCTGGTCACCACCGACCGGCTGGAGATCGTCTACCACTCGATCCACTACCTCGACGCGATCAGGTCCGTCCTGGGCGACCCCGAGCTGGTCTTCTGCACCGGCAGCCGGACGCCGGGCCAGGTCGCCAAGGGCGAGACGCGCACGATGAGCACGCTGGTCTACCCGGGCGAGGTGCGGGCGCTGGTGCACGCCACCCACGAGAACCGCACCGGCGACGGCGAGGCGGCCTTCCGCGTCGACGGCACCGAGGGCGCGATCAGGGGCACGCTCGGCCTGCTGTACGACTATCCGCACGGCCGTCCCGACACCCTGGAGGTGAGCAGCCGGGCGCTGCCGACGGACGGGTGGCTGCCGTACCCGGTGACCCGCCGCTGGCTGCCCGACGCGGTGGCCGGGCCGATGGGGTCGCTGCTGCGGGCGGTCGCCGAGGGCGGCGAGCCGGAGACGTCCGGCGCCGACAACCTCGGCACGCTGCGCCTGCTCGACGCGCTCTACCGGTCGATGGACAGCGGCCGGAGCGTACGCCCGGGATCACCGGCATGAAGCGCACCCGCGTGACGCTCGCCGACGTCGCCGCGATGGCGCGGGTCGACAGGGCCGTCGTCTCGCGCGTCGTCAACAAGGATCCGACGCTCAACATCCGGCAGGAGACGCGCGAGCGGGTGCTGGCCGCGATCGAGGAGCTCGGCTACCGGCCGAACGTGGCGGCGCGCAGCCTGCGTACGTCGCGGGCGCACATGTTCGGGCTGTTCATCCCCGACTTCGCCAACCCCGTCTACGCCGAGATCATCAAGGGCGCCGAGGCGGAGGCCGCCGCGCGGGGCTACGTGCTGGTCACCGGCAGCGCCACGGGGGCCGGGCTGGGTGAGTACATGGACCGCATCGGGCAGGGCCGCATCGACGGGCTGCTGCTGGCCGGCACGGGCGAGGACGCGGACCTGGCCGCGCAGCTCGACCAGGCGGCGATCCCGTGGCTGATGCTCAACAACCGCAGCCAGGGCGTCAAGCGCTACGTCATCCTCGACGACCAGCGGGCCGCCGCGCTCGCCGTCGAGCACCTGGTAGGCCTGGGCCACCGCCGCATCGCGCACCTCGCGGGACCGTCGCGCGCCGACACGGCCGCGCGCAGGTCGGCCGGATACTCGGCGGCGATGCGCGACGCGGGCCTGCCCGAGGGACCGATCACGGCGGCCGACTACACGCCGGCGGGCGGGGCCGCGGCGATGGCCAGGCTGCTGGCCGACGCGCCCGAGGGCGAGCGGCCGACGGCGGTGTTCGTGGCGAACGTGGCCTCCGCCATCGGCGCGATGGAGGGCGTGCGGGCGGCCGGGCTGGAGATCCCGCGCGACGTGTCCATCGTCGCGGTGCACGATCTCGACCTGGCCAGCTATCTCAACCCGGCGCTCACCACCGTGCGGATGCCGCTCGCCGAGCTGGGCCGGCGCGGCGTGTCGCTGCTGGGCGGCCTCGACCCGGACGCGACGGTCGCCGAAGTGCTGGCCGGCCCCATCGAGCTCATCCACCGCCGCTCCACCGCTCCCCCACCGCGCTGAGACGCTGCCGGGCCATGGCGGAGCGCGGCCGGACGCGGGGGCGTCCGGCCGGTTCCTGTGACGCGGCGCGGCTTCCGGCGGCGCTGGTGCCGGCGCTTGTGTTAGCGCTAACATCGCGGGTCGAAAGTGGCCCGAACGCTAAGGACGTCAAGGCGCTCCGTCAAGAGCCGAGCCCGCCGGCATCCGCATCGGCCCAGCTCACAGCAGGGTCGCAGAACCGGCGACCATGTAAGTTTCACGCCCGGCCGCACGAGGGTTGACGCTCGCCGAAAAGCGCGCCTACATTGCCTGCGACGCACCCGGCGCAGCGTCCGGCGGAGCGAAGCGGTCACCTTTCCCGATCGAAGGAGGACCCTTGCGCCGCCTGTCCCGTCCCGTCGCCGCCATCGCGGCGGCACTCACGCTCATGGGAGCCGCGTTCGCCTACCCCGGCCCCGGCCGGGTGACCGGCGACGTGGTCGTGCACGACCCCACGATGATCCGCACCTCGTCCAACTACGTGCTCTACTCCACCCACGGTTACCTGGAGGCCCGCACCTCCACCGACCGCGTCCACTTCACCAGGTCCGGCTCCGCCTTCCGCACGCCGCCGTCGTGGTGGCGGACGTACTCGTCGGGCAACGACCCGTGGGCGCCCGACATCTCCCAGCAGGGCGGGAGATACCTGATGTATTACGCGGTCTCCAGCTTCGGCTCGAACAACTCGGCGATCGGCCTGGCCACCAGCTCGACCGGCCAGCCCGGCTCGTGGAGCGACCAGGGCATCGTCTACAGCACGACGACGAGCTCCGACCACAACGCCATCGACCCCAACCTGCTCGTGGACGCCTCGGGCCGGTGGTGGCTGAGCTTCGGGTCGTACTGGACCGGCATCAGGATGATCAGGCTCGAACCCTCGACCGGCAAGCGCCACTCCTCCGACCGCACGCTCCACCACCTGGTGACCCGGCCGGACGCGCCGTACGCGGTGGAGGCGCCCGACATCGTCCGGCACGGCAACCATTACTACCTGTTCGCCTCCTACGACCGGTGCTGCGCGGGCCTGGACAGCACGTACAAGGTCAAGGTGGGCCGCTCCACCAGCCCCACGGGCCCGTACGTGGACCGCTCAGGCCGCTCGATGCTGAGCGGCGGCGGCACGATGGTGCTGGAGACCCATGACCACGTCGTCGGCCCCGGCGGGCAGAGCGTCATGTCGGACGTGGACGGCGACCTGCTCGTCTACCACTACTACGACCGCAACGACAACGGCACGCCGAAACTGGGCGTGAACCTCATCGGCTGGGACTCGGCCGGCTGGCCTTACGTGTACTGAACGGGTACTGACCTGCGGTGGCGGGCGCTTCATGGCACCCGCCACCCCGGTGACTTCCGGGTGTCCGCAATCCTGCCCATTGACAACGCCGCAAATCGGACTTTAGGTTTGCGAAACGTTTCGACTTCTCAAATCGACCGTTGGAGCGCCATGACCTCGTTGCGCGACGTGGCAGCACGCGCGCAGGTGGCCGTCAGCACCGTCTCGGCCGCGCTCAGGCCCCATCGTAAGGGGTTCAGCTGGCTCAATCCGGTGACGTTGTGGCGCTCGCGTAACGAGGTGCTGGCGACGTTGTTCGGTGATCCTT
>NZ_JBEXLH010000071.1:0-41312 GCF_040609855.1 Nonomuraea sp. NPDC004580
TCAACGCCGCAATCTGGCACAACTGGAACACCGACGCACCGGTGAAACGGTCCCTGACCGCCTACGACCACTAACCAATTTCACATCAGCGATCTCGCGGTGGCGGGCGCCGGGCTCGTGCACGACCTCTGGCTGGTGGTGCTGCTCATGGCCGTCGGCGGCGTCGCCGACGTCATCTCCTCGGTCTGGCGGCAGTCCATCCTGCAGCTGTACGCGCCCGACGAGATGCGGGGACGGCTGCAGGGCGTCTTCATGGTCGTCGTGGCCGGCGGCCCGCGCCTGGGCGAGCTGCGGGCCGGCGCCACCGCGACCGCGTTCGGGCTGACCGGCGCCTGGGTGGGCGGCGGCCTCGCCTGCGCGGTCACCGTCCTGATCGTCGGCCTGTCGGTGTCCGGCTTCCGCAATTACCGCGCCCGGTGAGATCACCGCACCGCCTGGGCGGTCGTGAGAGCGCCGTCAGAGGGCTCCCGGGCCCGATCAGGGCCCCGGTGTCAGGCGGCGTGCGCGGCGGCCTTCAGATCCGCCAGGAACTCCGCGTACGCCGCGTCGCGATCCGGCGCCCGCAGCACCGCCGACGGATGCACCGTGGCGACCGCCACCGCCTCCCCGAGCGGCACCGCCTCGCCCCGGTGCCGGGTCACCCGGAACGAGGGCCCGAGCAGCGCCCTGGCCGCCGTCGCCCCCAGCACGACCACCACCTCGGGCCGCACCACGGCCAGCTCGGCGTCCAGCCACGGATGGCAGGCGTCGATCTCGGCCGCCGTCGGCTTCTGGTGGATGCGCCGCTTGCCTCTGGGCGTGAAGGAGAAGTGCTTGACCGCGTTCGTCAGATAGACCTCGTCCCGCGCGATCCCGGCCTCCTCCAGCCCCCGGTCCAGGACCCGGCCGGCGGGCCCCACGAAGGGGTGTCCGCGTTTGTCCTCCTGATCGCCCGGCTGCTCGCCGACCAGCATGAATCTCGCCCGTTCAGGCCCCTCGCCGAACACCGTCCGCGTGGCGTCGCGATAGAGGTCGCAGCCCTCACAACCGGCCGCCGCCGTACGCAGGGAGGCGAGGTCGAGCCGGTCGGGAACGAACGAGGCCGCCCCGTTGTTGCCGTCCTTAACCATCGTCGGTCGTTCTCCCCATAGGGTTCCTGTTGATTCCTGTGCCCGAGGTTGACGGGCTCAGTCCCTGCCACGACCGGCGTACCATGCAGTTGGGAGGAGCCTTGACCGCACACGGCCTGATCGATACCACGGAGATGTATCTCCGCACGATTTACGAGCTCGAAGAAGAGGGCATCGTCCCCCTTCGGGCGCGCATCGCAGAGCGTCTCCAGCAGAGCGGCCCCACCGTCAGCCAGACCGTCGCCCGCATGGAGCGCGACGGCCTGGTCCGCGTCGAAGGTGACCGTCACCTGTCGATGACCGACCTCGGCCGCACGCTCGCCACCCGCGTCATGCGCAAGCACCGGCTCGCCGAGTGCCTGCTCACCCAGGTCATCGGCCTGCCCTGGGAAGAGGTGCACATCGAGGCATGCCGGTGGGAGCACGTCATGTCGGAGTCCGTCGAGTCGCGGCTGGTGACGCTGCTCGACAACCCGACCGTCTGCCCGCACGGCAACCCGATCCCGGGCCTCGCCGAGCTGGGCGCGCGCGAGCCGGTCGAGAGCGGCGCCGACCTGCTCACGACGATGTGCGAGCTGGCCGGCAGCCGCGACACTCCGGTCGTCGTGCGCCGAATCAGCGAACAAGTGCAAAGCGATCCCGCTGTGATGCTTAAACTCAAGCAAGTTGGGATACAACCCGGACGCGAGGTGACGCTCGCGGCGAGCGACGACGGTGTACGGGTGACAGGTGACGGTGACGCGAACGAGACTCCTGCGGAACTCCCCCGCGATATCGCCGCGCACGTTTTTGTCTCCAAGCGCTGACGCGCGCGCGGCTACTTGGTTGAATCCCTCTAGGGAGGCCCTCCACTCTCCCCTGGCCAAGACTGTTGCAGGAGCGCCCGTGGTCCGTCTTGCAGACACGCCACCCCGAGGAGTGGTCTCCGGATGAAGCGTTGGGGGGATCTGTCACAAGAAGCGGCCGATCACCTGGCTGCCGGGTCGGTGCTCGACCAGGCCGAGATGGCGGTGGTCGTCACCGACCGTTTCAGCAATCTCCTCTATTGGAACCCGTTCGCCGAGAAGCTGTTCGGCGGGCCGGTCAAGTCGTCGCGTGATTCGTCCGGCCTGTCCCTCGGGATCATGGAGAAGGACCACCCGCTCGCCATCGAGCTGGCCAAGCACGTGCTCAAGGGCGGCGTGTGGGAGGGCACGTTCGACGTCCGGCGCGGCGACGGCACGATCGTCTACGTCCGGGCCCAGGCGGTGCCGCTGCGCCACCCCTCGGGGTCGGTGACCGGCATCGTCATGACCGCCAGAGAGGCGCTGCGCAGCAACGAGCGGGAGAAGGACCGCTTCGGGCTGCTCGAGCGCATCGGTGAGCGGCTCGCGGGCTCCCTCTACGTCGAGGAGACGCTCAAGCGGGTCGCCGAGATGCTCGTGCCGCAGTTCGCCGACCACTGCTTCATCGAGCTGATGGAGGGTGACCGGCTCGTCCGCCGGGTCTCTCAGCACGTACAGGGGTGGGCGCCCCCGTCGGGAACATGGAAGCCGGTGGGCGCGGAGATCCGCTACCCCTCCGGCCACTACGCCGACACCGCGCTCCGCCGCCAGGAGACGATCCTGGTCGAAGACTTCGCCGGCAGCCGCTACCCGGCCCCCCACGAGGGCAGCGCGCGGCTGTGCGGTGAGATCGGCATGACCTCCGCCATCGTGGCGCCGCTGCTGGTGCGGGGCGAGACGCTGGGCCTGATGTACCTCGGCCTGTCCAACCTCACCGACCGCCGCAGCCCCCACTACGACGCCTTCGACCGTGACTTCGTGGGCGCCATCGCCACCAGGGTCGCGCTCGCCATCGACAACGCGCTGCTGTTCGAAGAGGAGCGCCACACGGCGGAGTCGTTCCAGAAATACCTGCTGCCGCGGGCGCTGCCGCAGCTCGACGGCCTGCAGATCGCCGTGCGCTACTACCCGGCCGCGCCGCTCGCCTCCCACGGCCAGGGCATCCAGACCCAGGTCGGCGGCGACTGGTACGACGTCATCCCGCTGTCCGCGGGCCGCGTCGGCATCGTGATCGGCGACGTCGAGGGCAGGGGCGCCAAGGCGGCGGCCATCATGGGCCAGCTCAGGGCCGCGCTGCGGGCCTTCGCCCAAGACGACAAGTCGCCGGCCGACATCCTCGCCAGGCTCGACGAGTGGACCCGCATCATCGCCACCCCCGAGCAGGACGACAAGGGCGGCGAGGTCAGCATCCCGCCGATCGTCACCTGCCAATATTTGGTCTACGACGCCTGGTCGCGCCAGCTGTCGTTCGCCAACGCCGGGCACGCGCCGCCGCTGCTGCTGGTCGACGGCGAGTGCCGCGAGCTGGAGATCGAGGAGGTCGGCCAGCCCCTCGGCGTACGCGCCAAGGGCCTGCACGCCGACCTCGTCTACAAGGAGGAGACGGTCTCCCTCCCGCCCGGCGCCGCGCTGCTGCTCTACACCGACGGCCTGGTCGATCGCCGTCCCGGTCGCGACGGCAGCATGCCGAGCGAGGAGGAGACGCTCGGCACGCTGTGCGCGGAGCTGACCAAGGTGTCCGGCGCCGAGGTCGAGCGCATCGCCGACGCCGCCACGGTCGCGGTGCCCGGCGAGATCGACGACGACATGGCGATCCTCGTGGTCCGCTCCAGCGACGTCGACCTCGACGTCGAGGCCCGCACCTTCCCGGCCCAGCCGATCATGGTGGGCGAGGCGCGGCGGATGGCCGCCGAGGCGTTCTCGAGCTGGAACGTCCCCGAGGAGCGGGCCGAGCTGGCCTGCCTGCTGGTCTCCGAGGTCGTCACCAACGTGGTGCTGCACGCCGCCGCCGCTGGGGTGCCGCGCAGGGAACTGGTCGTCGAGGGGCCGCCGCTGCCGTTCGAGGAGTCCTGGGACATGCCGGGCCTCGAAGAGGAGGCCGTCGGCGACAAGGAGTTCACGCTGCGGCTGCGCAGGGGCGAGGAGTCGGTCTGGGTCGAGGTGTTCGACCAGGACCTGCGGCTGCCCCGCATCCGCAGCGCGGGGGAGAACGACGAGGGCGGGCGCGGCCTTTACCTGGTCGACCAGCTCGCCAGGCGTTGGGGATCGCGTCCCACCAGGGAAGGCAAAGCCGTCTGGTTCGAGATTCCCACGCGCGGCAGGTGATGTTCTACTGGCGCAATGGACCTGGCCTTCGAACGACGGGGTTCCGGCGAGCCGCTGATCCTCATCCACGGCATCGGTCACCATTGGCAGGGCTGGCTGCCGGTGCTCGACCGGCTGGCCGCCGCCCGTACGGTGATCGCGCTCGACCTGCCCGGGTTCGGGGCCTCGCCCGGCCTGCCCGACGGCATCCCTTACACCGCCGAGTCGCTGGCGGACGCGGTGGAGTCGTGCTGCGCGCTGCTCGGCGTGCGCGAGCCGCACGTCGCGGGCAACTCGCTGGGCGGCTACATCGCCCTTGAGCTGGCCGCGCGCGGCGTCGTCCGGACGGCCACCGCGCTGTCTCCCGCCGGGTTCTGGTCCCGCCCCGAGCTGCTCTACTGCCAGGCGGTGCTGCGGGGGCTCAGGGCCACGGCCAGGTCGCTGCCGCCCGAGCAGCTCGCGCGTACGGCCGAGAACTCCCGTCTGCGTACGGTCTCCGCCGGCGTCCTGGTCGCCCGCCCCTCCAGGCTCGACCCCGCCGCCCTGATCGCCGCCACCGAGGCGCTGGCCGGCTCGACCGGGTTCGACGAGACGCTGGAGTCGTTCGGCGGGCTGATGCCGCCCGCGCCGCCCAAGACGCCCGTCACGATCGCGTGGGGCGAGCACGACCGGCTGCTGCTGCGCCGCCAGGCCGTACGCGCGGCGCGCTGGTCGGGCCGGCGGGTCAAGCTGCTCAAGGGCTGCGGCCACGTGCCCATGAGCGACGACCCCGAGCTGGTGGCCAGGGTCATCCTGCAGGGTTAGTGAGCGGGGTCCATCGCGTTGCCGATGTACATCGCGGCGAGCATGGCGAACAGGTACGCCTGCAGGAACTGGATGAAGATCTCCAGCGCGGTCATCACGATCGTCATCAGCACCGCGGCGACGCCGATGGGCGCGCCCAGCAAGGTCGGCTGCTCGAACAGGAACCAGAAGCCGACCGCCGAGAAGAACGCCAGCACCATGTGGCCGGCGAACATGTTCGCGAACAGCCGCACGGCGTGGGTGAAGAACGAGGTGACGAAGATGTAGACGAGCTCGAGCGGGGCATAGAGGACGATCGCCAGGAAGCGCGGCAGGCCGGGCGGGAACAACGAGTTCTTGAAGAAGCCGACGAAGCCCTGGTGCTTGAAGCCCATGTAGAGCTTGATCACGTAGGCGATGATCGCCAGCACCGCCGGGAAGGCGATGTGGGAGGTCACCGAGAAGTGCACGCCCGGCACGACGCCCATGACGTTCCAGACCAGGATGAGCGCGAACATGCTCAGCAGCAGCGGCATCCAGCGGTCGGAGTCCTTGCCGAGGAACGGGCGGGCGATCTGCTCGCGGACGAAGGAGTAGGCGTACTCGCCGGCGTTCTGCAGGCCCCTCGGGACGAGCTGCGGCCGGGCGAAGGCGCCCCAGGCCAGCGCGCACACCACCAGGGCGCTCAGCACGGCGAGCAGGACCGGTTTCGTGAGCCAGAAGGGCGCGCCCGCCCATAAGGGCGGGAACTCGAACACATCGGGGCCGGGGGCGTGGAACTCGGGGGCGAGCGACATCGGCTGCTCCTCGGCGTCAGGACGATACCCGCTACGGTTTTACCATTCGCCTCGGCCGGGCCCCGAGAGGTCCCCTCAGACCTTCGTCTGGCCCCAGAGCAGCAGCATGACCAGGACGAACACGATCATCACGCCGGCGTAGCCGACGGGGCCGAGCCTGATCGCCCGGCGCACGCGGTTGAGGCCCCAGGCGAACAGCAACGCCAGGAAGACCAGGAGGATCAGGCCGCTGTCCATAGTGCCCAGTATGCGGCGGAATCTCGTTTGTCGCGCTTAACGCGTCAGAATCCGAAGGATCGGCCGATGATCTCCTTCATGATCTCGGTGGTGCCGCCGTAGATCGTCTGGACGCGGCTGTCCAGCCACGCCTTCGCGACCGGGTACTCCGTCATGTAGCCGTAGCCGCCGTGCAGCTGCAGGCAGCGGTCGATGACCTTGGTCTGCAGCTCGGTGGTCCACCACTTGGCCTTGGCGGCGTCCACGGCGGTGAGCCGGCCGGCGTTCAGCGCGACGATGCACCTGTCCACGTAGTGGCGGGCGATCTCCGTCTCGGTGGCCAGCTCGGCGAGGACGAAGCGGGTGTTCTGGAACGAGCCGATGCTGCGGCCGAACGCCTGGCGGGTCTTGCAGTATTCGATCGTCTCCTCCAGCACCGCCTCCGCCGCGGCCACCGCCGCCACCGCGATCGACAGGCGCTCCTGCGGCAGGTTGTTCATGAGCTGGAAGAAGCCCTCGCCGTCCTTGGGGCCGAGGCGGTTCGCGACGGGCACCCGTACGTTGTCGAAGAACAGCTCGGCCGTGTCCTGCGCCTTCATGCCGACCTTGTCCAGGTTCCTGCCGCGCCCGAAGCCCTCCATGCCGCGCTCCACCACGACCAGCGTGATGCCGCGCGCGCCCGCCTCCTGGTCGGTCTTGGCCACCACGACGACGAGGTCGGCGTTGATGCCGTTCGTGATGAACGTCTTCTGCCCGTTGAGCACGTAGTGGTCGCCGTCGCGGGCCGCCGTGGTCCTGATGCCCTGCAGGTCGCTGCCGGCCCCCGGCTCGCTCATGGCGATCGCGGTGATCAGCTCGCCGCTGACGAAGCCGGGCAGCCAGCGCTGCTTCTGCTCGTCGTCGGTCAGATCGACGACGTACGGGGCCATGACGTCGTTGTGCAGCGAGAAGCCGAGGCCGCTCGCGCCGTGCCGCATGATCTCCTCGACGATGACCGCGTTGAAGCGGAAGTCCCTGACGCCCGCGCCGCCGTGCTCCTCCGGCACCGAGAAGCCGAACATGCCCAGCTCTCCGGCCTTCTTCCAGACCTCGCGCGGGACGATGCCGTCCTTCTCCCACTGGGCGTGGTGCGGCACGACCTCGCGGGCCATGAACTCGCGCACGGTCTCGCGGAAGAGCAGGTGCTCCTCGCCGAAGAGATCTCGCTCCATCGAACGCCTCCAGGGGCAGAATTGCATTCTGTTACCGCCACGTATACCCGGTTTCGCGGGGCTGGTGGAGGGGCTGGACACGGGTTCATCACAAGTGCCGGGAGAAGCGGGAATCCGTATGTGTTGCGGGTGTTTCCCGCCTTAAGATCTACCCTCGGTCTATTTGTGGGTGATCGGAGTCTCCGTGAGTCGGTGGCGCAAGGTATTGATCGCCGGATCGGTGAGCTTAGCGGCAACGGCCGCATTCGTCGCGACGTCGTCGATTCCCGGCCAGGCCGCGTCCTCGCTGGTGATGAAGTACCGCTGTACGGGCGGCATCGCCGGCGCCGGCGTCGACCTCGAAGCTCGTATGACGCCGCAGGTCGAGTCGGGCACCATGAACGTGCGCTGGGACATGAAGTACACGAGCGTGCAGCGGTTCGGCTCGCCCGGCTTCTTCCCCGAAGGGTCGTCGCTCGACCTTGAGGGCACCGTGGACATCAGCGGCGCCTGGACCGGCCAGCTCCGGCCGAGGGGCGGGCAGCCGCAGGACGAGCTGGTGCCCGGCGACTACCTCGACCTGCCCGAAGGACTCTCCGACGACGCCTCGATCAGCCGCACCGGGACCATCCGCTTCAAGCCCGGCAAACTGATGGTCCGTTTCACGCCCGCCGAGGGCGAGGTGATGGTGAACAACTCGGTTCCTGAGGTCAAGTACAACGGCCCGTGGACCACGGAGTACACCGGCAATCGCTACGACGACTACAAGAACGACATCGAGAAGACCAGCGGCTGGGGCGCCACCGCGAGGCTGGACTTCGTCGGCACCAAGGTCGCCTACATCGGTCGGCGCGAGCAGGACCTCGGCCCGGTAAAGGTGCTCATCGACGGCAAGCCCGCCACCGAGCAGCTCATCCACCCCGGCCAGGACCGCGCGGGCAACCCCATGACCGGCACCGAGACGCAGCAGGTGCTCTGGACCTCGCCGCAGCTCGACTACGGCCCCCACACCGTCATCGTCACCAACACCGAGAACAAGCCCGCCTATCTGGACGCCTTCCAGGTGTTCACCGGCGACATCCCTGAGCCGCCGCAGCACGAGCAGGCCGAGTGCGAGCTCCAGCACGACCCCGGTGCCATCGACGTCGACATCTCCGGTCCGACCGAGGACCCCACGGACGACCCGACCGACGATCCCACCGAAGACCCGACCGACCCGGGGGAGGACCCGGGTGAGGATCCCAACAACCCGAACAACCCCAATGACCCTGGTCCGGGCGGCAACGACGTCGGGACGATCGGGGGCGAGAACGTGATCGTGGTGCCCCAGACGTCGAGCAGCACCACGACCAGCCCCAAGCCCACAGGACCGACCGCCACCAAGTACTACCGGGCCCAGGTCGCCAAGACCCCCAGCGGCGGCGTCGAGACCGGGGTCGCGCCGGACGAGGACCGGCCGCCGTACGGGCTGATGGCCACCGGAATGGTCGTGGCGATGGGAAGCGCAGGCGGTGGGTTACTGATGCGACGGCGGCGGGCCGCGCACGCGGGAGGTGCGTAAGCGATGACCGAGCAGAAGACCCCGATGCAGCGGGCCCTGCCCGGCCTGCTCATCGCCGGCTCGCTCGGCGGCGTCGGCCTGGTGATGGTGAGCCTGCTGTCGCTGGCGCCGCCCGTGGACGACGGCTCCGAGCCGCGCGCGGTGGCGCAGGCGGAGCCGACGACGGTGGAGGTGGCGAACGCGGGCGCGTTCGTGCTCCCGCCGACCGTCGGCCCCGGCGGCAAGAACGTGCCCCTGACCCCGGCCCGCCTGGACGCGCCGCCCCCGCTGGCCGCGGCGCCGGTCGTGCCCGCGATCCCGAAGCCCAAGACCAAGACCGCCCAGGCGCGGCCGACCCGCATCAAGATCCCCAAGATCAAGGTGAACGCCCCCATCGGCGCGGTCACGGTCAGCAAGAAGGGTGTGCTCGGGACGCCGCCGCTCAGCAAGCCCAACACGACCGGCTGGTACAAGCACTCACCGGTCCCCGGCGAGACGGGCCCCGCGATCATCAACGGCCACGTCACCACTCGCTCTGGCCCCGCCGTCTTCGACCGCCTCCGGGAACTGGCCAAGGGCGACCACATCTACGTCTACCGGTCGGACGGGAAGGTCACCCGCTTCACGGTCAGCGGGATCGAACAAGCCGGCAAGAACGCGTTCCCGACCAAGCGCGTGTACGGCAACACCAGCAACGCCCAGCTCAGGCTCATCACCTGCGGTGGCGTCTACAACAAGACGACCCACCACTACACGGACAACATCGTCGTGTACGCGACGCTGTCCAAGAAGAAGGGCTGAGTGTGGGAAAATTGGGGTGAATTTGCCGGTTTACGGGAAGTTGACAGAGACAGTTCGTAGGATCTCTACCTGACCGTGACCATCGGCTGGAATTCTGGCACGACTGTTGACACCGCTGTGAAACGGAGAAGGACCCGTGCTTATGTCCCAGGTGGGGCGCCGCCTCGCCCAGAAGACGTCCGCATTGGGGCTCGCGGGCACGCTCGCGCTCTTCGTTTGCTCCATCTTCATCATCGCAACACCCGGCACAGCCTCGGCCGCGACCAAGCAGTACACCTACTCGTGTAGTGGTGGCGCGCCATTCACGAATACGTCGATCCAGGTCAGCCTCACTGCGCAGGACTCGGTCACCGCAGGTCAGACCTTCGATCTGACGGTGAGCATTCCGCCGCTGACGATCGCCACGGCGAATGTTCCGACCGCCGCCACAAGGGTGCAGGCCACGCTGACGCTGCAGCCAACCGGTGGCACCGTGACAGACGCTGGGGCCAAGGACGGTGCGCAGGTTGCCGCCAGTGCCACCTCTGCACCGCAAGGCAACGTCACCTACAAGATCACGGCAGCCGCGACTGGGACCAAGGTCAGCGTCAAGCCCGGTCCCTTGAAGCTGGCTCTCGCAAGCGCTCCTAATACCGCTGTCAACTGCACCACCGATTCCGACGTAGCACTAGATGTCACGATCGGTACCGGCGGCGGGGGCAACACGGGCACCGACGTCGTTGAGTACAGCTGTGATGTGCCCAGCACCTCGACCGACACCAGCTATGAGGCCATCAAGCCCGAGATCAAGGTCGTTCTGACGCCGCCCACCTCCGCCACCGCCAACGCGGACGCCTCTGTCACCTGGGCCGGCACCATCCAGACGACCGGTGACCAGCTGGAGCTGCCGACGGGCTTCCCGACGACGGGCGCGAAGATGTTCGCGACGATCAAGGGGAGTGGCGCGGGCGTCCCGGCGACGGCGACCGGTGAGGCGGCGATCACGGCCCCGACCGCGGGCAGCCCTCTCACGACCCTCCCCAGCGTGACGATCAAAATCAAGCCCACCACCACGGGCGAGGTCACGCTGACGGCCGGCGACCTAGCGTTCGGCACCTCGGCCACGGCGCCGGCGCTCAAGTGCACCGCACCGACGACGGGACTCAAGCAGTTCAAGTTCACCGTCGGCAACGGCACGACGAGCCCCAGCCCCAGCCCCACGACGACCACCCCTCGTCCGACCACGACGCACACCGCGACGGTGACGGTCACGCCGAGCACCACGCGTTCGTCCAGCACCCCCACCAGGAAGTCCCAGACCCCCAAGGCGGGCGCGGACACCGGTGCGGGTGGTATGGCGGGGCCTGACGGCCGGCTGTTCATCCTGACGGGCACGGCGCTGGTGGCGGCGGCCGCCGTGGGCGGGCTGGTCATGCGCCGGCGTTCGATCAGGAGCTGATCCGCGGTGTCCGGCTACTACCCGTACGGCGGCGCCCCCCAGGCTCCCGTGCCCCCGCCCGAGCACAAGGGGAGCACGGCGCTGCGGACGGTGCTCATCGTGGCGGCCATCGCCGGGGTGGCGACGGTCGTGGCGGGTCTGCTGATCGTGCTGCGCTCCCCGGCCGAGTACGGCCTGCAGAGCAGCAGCCGCGACAGCCTGGGCCTGCAGGCGCAGCCGAAGAACACCGGCCAGCCCGAGCAGGCGTACTTCCAGGCCCCGGCGAACGTCCCGCCCCCGCTGCCGCAGATCAAGGCGGCGCCTCCGATGCTGCCCTCGACGCCGGTGCAGATCATCATCAAGCGGCTCGGGGTGAAGGCGCCGATCAAGTCGGTGGGCCTGCGCAGGGATGGCACGATCGAGGTCCCGCCGCCGAACAACAGGAACCTGGCGGGCTGGTACCGCAACATGTCCACGCCGGGCGAGGCGGGCCCCGCGGTGCTGCTGGGGCACGTGGACACGCGTACGGGCCCGGCGGTGTTCGCCCGGCTCAAGGAGATCAAGAACGGCGATACGATCGAGGTCAAGCGCCAGGACAAGACGACCGCGGTGTTCACGGTCGGTGGGGTGGAGCAGGCGAGCAAGAAGACGTTCCCGACCCAGCGCGTCTACGGGGCTCGGGACGACGCCCAGCTCCACCTGATCACCTGCAGTGGCACCTACGATCGCACGACCGGGCACTACACCGACAACCTCATCGTCTATGCGACGATGACGGGCTCCTATCGAAGCTGAGCGCGGAGGCTGGCATGGGCTGGATGGCGAAGCGGAGACTGCGAACTGGCCCGACGGCGGCCGTTCCCGCGAGACCGGCTCAGGCGGAGCTGCTGCGGCTGGTCCAGCTGGCAGACCCGGGGGCGCGGCTCGACGGTGACGACGTCGTGGCGACCGACGTGCGGGTGTGCGCGCCGGTCGAGGCGGAGCCCGAGCTGACCGGCGGGGTGCTGGAGAAGGTGTGGGCGGTCCGGGTGGTCGCGGAGGGGCCGCTGCCGCTCGACTTCTTCGACCGCTTCCTCGCCGAGGGCCTGGCGTTCCGGCTGGGCGGGCTCGCGGTGTGCCGGGGCGTGGTGAGCGATCCGGCCGACGACGACGAGGGCGGCCCCGCGGTGATCCTTCCGGTACGCCCGTCGCCCGAGGAGCTGGCGCCCCTGCTCGCGCCCGAGGAGGAGGGCCCGGCGTTCACGGCGGGCGACATCAGGGCCGTGCTGGTGCCCCAGGCGGGCCAGCCTCCGGCCGTGCAGGAGCTGCTGCCGTTCGCCACCGAGCTGACGGCGATCGAGCTGCGCGGCGCCGAGCCGGTCAAGCTGGGCGCGCTGGCGCTTGAGCTGTCCGAGGCGCTCAACGGCATCGCGGTCGACCGGTGGCGGTTCAGGATCGACGCGGCGGAGGACCTCGTGGCGCCGGAGCGACCTGCGGCCGAATGACGTTCTGTTGTACGCTGCCCCTAGTAACCGAATAATGCTCGGTTCCCAGGAGGCACTGTGGCAGAGGCGTACATCGTCGGGGCGGTTCGAACCCCGGTCGGCAAGAAGAAGGGTGGCCTGTCCACCGTCCACCCCACTGACCTGGCCGCGCACACCCTCAAGGCGCTGATCGACCGCACCGGCGTCGACCCCGAGGCGGTCGAGGACGTCATCATGGGGTGCGTCATGCAGTTCGGCCCCCAGAGCATGGACATCGCGCGGAATGCCTGGTTGTCGGCGGGGCTGCCCGAGACCACCGCCGGCGTCACCATCGACCGGCAGTGCGGCTCCTCGCAGCAGTCCATCCACTTCGCCGCGCAGGGCGTGCTGTCCGGCACGCAGGACCTCGTGGTGGCGGCCGGCGTCGAGTCGATGAGCATCGTGCCCATGGGCTCCTCGATCAAGGCGGCGCTCGACGCGGGCATGCCGTTCCCGTTCGGCGACAAGTGGGTCGAGCGTTACGGCAAGCAGGAGATCTCGCAGTTCCGCGGCGCCGAGCTGATGTGCGAGAAGTGGGGCTTCAGCCGCGAGGTGCTGGAGCAGTACGCGTTCGAGTCCCACCAGCGGGCGGCCAAGGCCATCGCCAACGGCTACTTCAAGGACCAGATCGAGCCCGTCAACGGCGTCGAGGACGACGAGGGCCCGAGGCCCGACACGACGCTGGAGAAGATGGCCGCGCTGAAGACGCTGAAGGAGGGCGGCCAGATCACCGCGGCCACGTCCTCGCAGATCTCCGACGGCTCCGGCGCCGTGCTCATCGCCTCCGAGCAGGCCGTACGCGACCACGGCCTGACCCCGAGGGCCCGCATCCACCAGCTCGCGCTCATGGGCGACGACCCGGTCTACATGCTGACCGCGCCGATCCCCGCCACGCGGCGGGCGCTGAAGAAGGCCGGCATGTCGATGGGCGACATCGACGTGGTGGAGATCAACGAGGCGTTCGCCCCGGTGCCGCTGGCCTGGATGAAGGAGCTCGACGCCGACCCCGACAGGGTCAACCCCAACGGCGGCGCCATCGCGCTCGGCCACCCGCTGGGCGGCACGGGCGCGATCCTGATGACCAAGCTGCTGCACGAGCTCGAGCGCACGGGCGGCCGTTACGGCCTGCAGACGATGTGCGAGGGCGGCGGTCAGGCCAACGTCACCATCATCGAACGGCTCTAGCAAAGGGCGCGAGCGCCGCCTCCGGGCGTAACGGGGGAGGCGGCGCCCGCCTAACTACCCATCCCGGTAGTTGTCTTCATCGCCCCTTGGGCGGGATGCGGCGCGGCGGCATGATCGGCCGCTGCGGCATCTTGGGCATCGGCCGCACCACGGGCAGGTGCGGGCGGTGGTTCCTGTTGGCACGAGCACGCATGAAAGGCTCCTTCACGTAATTCGGCAACGCGGCTCGACGATGCATGGAGCCGGCGGGCGAACATGACTGCCGCGTCACTGGGTGGACGGTGGGACAGGTCGCTCTCTCGCGAATTACAGGTAAAGGCGCATGTCCAAGAGGCTACGGGCGTGCTGGAAGCGCGTGCAACCGATTTATCCCCCGCCCGCCTGGTTCGGGGTCCGCCCCCATCGGGCCGGGCGGGGGCGGCTAGTTCTCGAAGCGGCGGAGTTGCCATTGGGCGAACGAGCTGACCTCCTCGTCGCGTGTCCTGGCGGCGTGGCGCAGCAGCGCCGGGTCCTCCTCGGCCATGCGCGTGGCGGTCGCCGCGGCGAACAGCCGGGCCATCGGGTCGTCACTGTCCAGCCCGGCCACCACCTCGCCCGGGTCCGGCTCCCCGCTGTCGGCGGCGACCAGCGCCGCCGTGTATCGCCCCAGCTCGGGGTCGGCGAGCTGGGAGAGCCCGAGCATGAGCTGCTCGGTCGGGGCCATCGCCAGGAAGTGCAGCACCTTCCACCGGATGGCGGTGTCGGGGTCGCGGCTCAGCGTGATGGCCTGGGCGAGGACGGCCGCGTCCTTCTGCTCCTCCGCGGCGAGGAGCACGAACTCGACGGCGAAGAAGCGCACCTGACGCCGCGGGTGGGCGAGCAGCGCAGGCGCCTCGTCGAGCAGGGACGCTGCCTGCTCGCCCAGCTCCGACAGCAGCCAGGACCCGGTCTGCACGGCGTCGTCGTCACCGCTGTGCAGCAGGGCGCGCAGGTTGTCGACCGGGTAGCCGTCGAACAGCTCGTTGAGCAGGTCGTTGGTCAGCCGCCCCCTGACCTCGTCGTCGGCGGGCCGGGCGAGGATGCGCGCCATCAGGTCGTCGCCCGTCTGTGTGTGCATCTCGAGCTACTTCCCCTCGTTGGCCTTGCGTTCGAGCTCTTCCAGGAGTTTCTGCTCGTCCCTCAGCCGCGCCTGATGCCCGGCGTCCTTGCCGAGCCTGGCCTCGTTCATCTTCCGTGTCAGGATGCTGTCCTTGACCTGTTTCGCCGCCTCGGCAGCCTGCTCCGGCGACATCTTGCCCACGTCGTTGCTCGACGGCAACCTGCCGTGCATGCGCTGCGCGTTGTTGTCGAAGCTGGCCGGAGAGTTCCGGCTCCAGCCGCCGCCCCCTCCATCGCTCTTCTTCTTCCTGCGGATCTGCAGGATGCCCGGATTGCGGTCGAAGCTCTTGGGATCGACGGGCACCCGGCCGCCGGGCAGCCGGCCCGCGCCGGCGAGCGCCGGGCTGCCGGGCGGGCCCGGTGGGCGGAGGCGGCTCAGGATGTCGCGCAGCGGAGCGGTGGCCCGCCTGGTCAGCGCGGGTGCCATGTGGCGGCCGGTGCCCTCGGCGGCCTCGCGCAGGACCTTGGTGCCTGCTCGCCTGATCGCGAGCAGGGTCGCGGTCGTGGTGAGCCCGGCCGCGGGCCCGCCGGCCATCAGGGCGTAGAGCAGCCGTACGGTGCCGACGGCCGCGATCGTGCCGACCGCGACCTTGGTGCCGGTCACGACGTACCCCAGGCCGTCGAGCGCCGCGGGCGCGATCCGCGTCGCGGCCGTGGCCTGCGCCAGGTGCCCGTTGGCGGTGTCGCTGGCGTCCCACGCGCTCTGCAGCGCGACGCCGGAGTCGCCCCGGTGGAGCCCGGCGGCCCCGCGTACGGTGGCGTCGGCGTTCGCGCCCTCCTGGGCCGTGTACGCCTGCACGATGCGGGCCGCGTCGGCGTCGGCGTGGATCTCGTCCTCGTCGATGTTGGGGAACCACAGACCGGCCAGTTCCAACGTCGCGTCGAGTTGCGGGGGGAGCGTTATCGCCATGCCGCCGGATCCTGCATCACGCTGGCCTGCTCACCTGCCGTGACGTTCTGCGGGACGAGACGCATGCCCGCGCTCACCCCGCCGATGTGCCCGCCGATGCCGGGCACGGCCTCCAGCATGGCCAGCCGGCACTCGATCCAGGCCATCTCGATCTCCGCGAAGAGACCGTCGTCCCCCCACCTACCCCCTCGCTCGCGCAGCCGCTCAGCCGCCGCCGCGTAGTCGTCCCCGTGTGTCTGCAGGCGCCTGGCCTGCTCCGTGTACGCCTCTTTGGCGATTTCAACCCCGTACTGCATGGTTGGGACTGTAATCAACCTTCGTGGCTTATGTGATTACTTTCCAGCAGACTCCCGAGGCGCCGCCGGAGCTCGGCCACATCCACCGCGAGCCCGGGCACGGCCTGCCGCAGGTGCTCGCGCAGCAGCTCATCGGCCTGGAGCCGGGCATGCTCCTGCGCGGCGCCCACGGCGGCGAAGACCGCATCGCGCAGCCCGTCGGTCCCCTCGCGCAGCGCCTGCGGCCCGAGCGTGATCTCCGCCACCCGCCCCTCGGCGTCCACGACGGCGCCCACGCCCTTCGCCTGACCCGTGCCGACGACCTCCGCCAGCAGCCGGTCCACGTCGTCGAGCGCGGCCTCGGCCTGAAACGCCTGCTCGGCAGCACGTTCGACGTCCTGAGGCCGGATGTTGCGCGGATCGATCGCGTAGCCGGACATCACCGGTCTCCCGCGAGCAGATCGCGCATCGCCGCGTCCACGCGCCGCCGGACGAACGTCTCGTCCAGCGGCTCGGGCAGGGCCTCGACGTAGGGGGCGGCCTCGTCCACGATCTCCCGCGACCGCCGCTCGGCGTCGTCCTGCGCGGCCCGGACCGCCTTGGTCAGCTCACGGCCGATGACCGCGGGCGGCAGGCGGAGCAGGCGCGGGTCGAGGTCGATGCCGCTCAGCGTGCCTCCCGCGCCGGCCGTCACCTTGATGAACCCGTCGGCGGCCACGCCGGTGCCCGCGACCTGACCGATGAGCTGTTTCGCGGTACGGAGGTGGCGCATCGCGTCCTCCGTCTGCCGCATGATCTGGTCGAAATAGAGCCTGTCCTGGTCAGGAGACGGCCATGACACCCGGAGACCCCTTTCACCGGTGATTCACAAAGAGTTCAGGATCCTACCCCCGCCTTTTCACGGCGCGGGCAGCGGCTCCGGCGCCACCTTCTGCACCTGCTGGAACACCACCGACGTACGGAAGCCGACGATCTCCTTGCGCTTGCTGAGCCGGTCGAGCAGGAACGCGTGCAGGTGGTCGAGGTCCTGCACCGCCACGTGCAGCAGGAAGTCGTCGCCTCCTGCCAGCACGAACACGCTCAGCACCTCCGGCATCTCGGCCGCCGAGGTCTGGAAGGCGTTGATCACCGCCCGGCTGAGCGGCCGCACCTGGACCGAGACCATGGCCTGGACGCCGCGGTTGAGCGCGGCGGGGTCGATGTCGGCGTGGTAGCCGCGGATCACGCCGCGGCGGGTCAGCGAGCGGACGCGTTCGAGGCAGGTGGAGGGGGCGATGCCGAGCTGCCTGGCCAGTTCGCGGTTCGACTGCCGCGCATCCGTTTGGAGCAGCCGTACGATCGCCGAATCAAGTTCGTCCATGACTCCACACTGCCAGCCTTTCCGGCCGAACGTTCGGAGGCGCATGCTCATGACCGAATGCCTGCATTAGCTTCCGGCATATGAGTGGACGAATGGGAGCCGTACAAGGCACGGCGCTGCTCGTGGGCGCCGTGCTGGGACCCGGCATGCTGGTGCTGCCGCACCTCGCCGCAGCCGCGGCGGGGCCCGCCTCCGTGCTGGCCTGGGCGGGCATGCTCGCGCTGAGCGTGCCCGTCGCGCTGACGTTCGCCGCGCTCGGCGCCCGCTATCCCGGAGGCGGCGGGGTGGCCGCGGTGGTCGGGCTGGCGTTCGGCCGGTCCGCCTCGGCCGTGGCCGGCTGGTGGTTCTACGGCGCCGTGCCGATCGGCACCGTCGCGGGCGCCCTGGTCGGCGGCCAGTACGTCGAAGCCTGCCTGGGCGTGGACGCGACCCTCGCCGCCTGCCTGATCCTGGCCGCCGCGTTCGCCGCCAACGCCGCCGGCCTGCGCACCTCGGGCGGGCTGCAGCTCTGCATGGTCGTCCTGCTCGTCGCGGTGCTGGTCACGGCCGTGGTGAGCGCCGCACCGCATGCCGACGCGGCCAACTTCACCCCCTTCGCCCCGTACGGCGCCGCCGGCGTGGCGGGCGCGGCCGGGGTGCTGATGTTCGCGTTCGTCGGCTGGGAGGCCGCGAGCCACCTGTCGGCCGAGTTCGCGGGCGGCGGGCGGGTGCTGGTCAGGGCCACGGTCGTGACGCTCGTGGTGATCGGCCTGCTGTACGCGGGCGTCTCCGTCATCTCGGTCGCCGTGCTCGGCGCCGACATGCCGGGCGTGCCGCTGACCGCCATGCTGGAGAGCGGGCTCGGCCCGGCGTCGAGGCCGGTCACGGGCGTGCTGGCGGTGCTGCTGTCGTTCGGGGCGGTCAACACCTACATCGCGGGGGCGGCCAGGCTGGGCGCGGCGCTGGCGGCGGACGGGGCGCTGCCGGTCTGGTTCGCCAGGGGAGGGGCGCCGGGCGAGACGCCGTACCGGAGTCTCGGGCTGGTGCTCGTGCTGAGCGTGCCCGTGCTGGTCTGGGCGGTGGATCTCGACCTGCTCATGCGGGCGACCTCGGCGTGCCTGGCCGCGGTCACGGCGGCGGGAGTGGCGGCGGCGGTGCGCATGCTGCCGCGCGGCCGGCTCAGGACCACGGCCGTGGTGGGCACGGGGATGTCGCTGGCCGGGCTGGCCTTCTGCGGCGCCTACCTCGTGGTGCCCGCCGTGCTGGCGCTGCTCGCGCTCGCCGTACGGCGGCTGAATACTCGCCGTTCCCTCAAAATCGGGCTATAACGGCGACAGGGCGCCGTCTCGGCGGGCAGTACCCATGAGCACAAGACGGCGCGACGTCCGGAGGTGCCATGACCGAGCACGCTGAGTACAGGGAGTCCCGGGAGGTCGGCGAGCAGGCACGCGAGAAGGAGTGGACGCACCCCAGCTTCGCCAAGCAGCTCTTCCTCGGCGACTACCGGCTGGACCTGGTGCATCCGGCCCCGACGCCGCCCGACGAGGCGGCCAAGCGGGGCGAGGACTTCGTCAGGGCGCTGCGCCGCTTCCTCGACGCGCACGTCGACCCGGTGCTCATCGAGCGCACCGCGCAGGTGCCCGACGACGTGGTCAAGGGCCTCGCGCAGCTCGGCGCGTTCGGCATGACGATCAAGGAGGAGTACGGCGGGCTCGGGCTGCCGTACCTGTACTACTGCCGCGCCCTCATGCTCGTCGGCTCCTACTGCCCCGCGCTGGCCACGCTGCTGTCGGCGCACCAGTCGATCGGCGTGCCGCAGCCGCTCAAGCTGTTCGGCACCGAGGAGCAGAAGCGCGAGTTCCTGCCGAGGTGCGCGGCCGGCGAGATCTCCGCGTTCCTGCTGACCGAGCCCGACGTCGGCTCCGACCCGGCCCGCCTGGCCACCACCGCCGTCCGCGACGGCGACGAGTACGTGCTCGACGGCGTCAAACTGTGGACGACCAACGGCGTCATCGCCGACCTGCTGGTGGTCATGGCCAGGACCGGCAAGAAGATCAGCGCGTTCGTCGTCGAGGCCGACACGCCTGGCATCACGGTCAAGCGACGCAACGAGTTCATGGGCCTGCGCGGCATCGAGAACGGCGTCACCGTCTTCTCCCAGGTCAGAGTGCCCGCCAGGAACCTCATCGGCAAGGAGGGCGAAGGGCTCAAGATCGCGCTCACCACGCTCAACACCGGCCGCCTGTCCCTGCCGGCCACCTGCGCGGGCAACGCCAAGTGGGCCGTGAAGATCGCCCGGGAGTGGGGCAGCGCGCGCGTGCAGTGGGGCCGCGAGGTCGGGCGGCACGAGGCCGTCGCCACCAAGGTCGCGTTCATCGCGGCCACCGCGTACGCGCTGGAGGCCGTCTGCGAGCTGACCGGCCGGCTGGCCGACGACCGGCGCAACGACATCAGGATCGAGGCGGCGCTGGCCAAGCTGTACGCCTCGGAGCTGTCGTACCGGGTGCTCGACGAGCTGGTCCAGATGCGCGGCGGGCGCGGCTACGAGACGGCCGCGTCGCTGGCCGCGCGGGGCGAGCGCGGCGTGCCCGCCGAGCAGATGCTGCGCGACTCCCGTATCAACCGCATCTTCGAGGGCTCGTCGGAGATCATGCGCCTGGCCATCACCCGCGAGGCCGTGGACGCCCACCTGACCGCCGCGGGCGAGCTGGTCAACCCGGACGCGAGCCGCCAGGAACGCGCCCAGGCGCTGCGCAGGGCCGGCCGCTTCTACGCCACCTGGCTGCCCACGCTGGTCGCGGGGACGGGCAACCTGCCCACCTCGTACGCCGCATTCGGCCCACTCGCCGGCCACCTGCGTTTCGTGGAGCGGATCAGCAGGAAACTGGCCAGGTCCACCTTCTACGGCATGTCCCGGTGGCAGGGCGGCCTGGAGCACAAGCAGTCGTTCCTGGGCCGGATCGTCGACATCGGCGCCGAGCTGTACGCCATGACCGCCGCCTGCCTCAAGGCCGAGGAGGATTCGCGCGACCTGGGGCGGCGGCCGTACGAGCTGGCCGACACCTTCTGCCACCAGGCCAGGCGCCGGGTGGACGCGCTGTTCGCCAGGCTCTGGGACAACAGCGACACCCAGGACGTACGCCTGGCCGGATACGTGCTCGACGGCCGCTACACGTTCCTGGAGGAGGGCATCCTCGACCCGTCGATCGAGGGCCCGTCGATCGGCACGCCGGAGGGCGGGGAGAGCGTACGGAGGAAGATCCTCTGACATCCGGTCTAGACCGGATGTGATCGCTCCTTTCGTGAGGTGTTGCAAAAACGAGACGGACCGGTATAGACCGGCCGCTTAGCTCAGGCTTACGCTGACGCAAACGCGGGCAAGCCGGAACTCGCGTGTCACATCCCCCCTGGGCTGGGTCGGCCGAACTGGTACGGACCAGCTCGACCCGTCCGACGAGAAGGCGGTATCTCCAGTGAACATCAAGCTTGTGGGCGGCGCCGCTCTCGGCCTTGCCACGATGCTGGTCCTGTCCAGTTGCGGCGGCGGTGACGCAGGCGGCGGAGGCGGCGACACCCAGGCGAGCGACGGCCAGGTCACGCTGAAGATGGTCGCCGCCGACTACGGCGACGGGCCCGGCAAGCCGAACTCGGGTGAGAACTTCTGGAAGGGCGTCGTGGACGAGTTCCAGGCGGCCAACCCCAACATCAAGGTCGACGTCCAGGTCATCAACTGGAACGACATCGACAAGCAGGTCGCCACCATGGTCCAGAACGGCCAGGTGCCCGACATCCTGCAGACCGGCGACTACTCGGGCTTCGTCAAGGACGGCCTGCTCTACAAGGTGGACGAGGTCCTGTCGCCGAACGTCTCCGGCGACATGCTGCAGAAGTTCGCCGACTTCGGCAAGGTCGACGGCACCGCGTACGGCATCCCGTTCGTCTCCTCGGCCCGCGCCCTGTTCTACAACAAGGACCTGTTCGAGAAGGCGAACATCGCCGAGCCGCCGAAGACCTGGGACGAGCTCAAGGCCGCCGCCGAGAAGCTCAAGGCGGCCGGCGTGACGCAGCCGTTCGGCCTGCCCCTCGGCCAGGAGGAGGCCCAGGCCGAGTCGTTCCTGTGGATGCTCGGCAACGGGGGCAGCTACAAGGACGCCTCCGGCAAGTGGGCGATCGACTCCCCGCAGAACGTCGAGACCTTCACTTACCTCAAGGGCCTGGTCGACGCCGGCCTGACCACCCCCAACCCCGGCACCAAGGACCGCAAGACGGTCTGGGAGGACTTCGGCGCCGGCAAGGTCGGCATGGTCAACGGCGGCCCCATGTCCATCCCGATCTTCGACGCGGCCGGCCTGAAGAACTACGGCGTCGCGCCCATCCCCGGCAAGACCGGCCCGCTCGACACCACGCTCGGCGTCATGGACTGGATCATGGCGTTCAACAAGAACGGCCACGCCGCCGAGATCAAGAAGTTCTTCGACTTCTTCTACACCGGCAACGCCGCCCAGAAGATCTCCGACACCTACAAGCTGCTGCCCGTCACCAACGGCGGCATCGAAAAGCTGTCCGGCGACGAGAAGCTCAAGCCGTTCCTCGACGCGCTGCCCAACGCCAGCTTCTACCCCTTCCAGGACCCCAAGTGGGCCGAGGTGAACCCCGCCATCAAGCAGACCATCGGCGGCGCCGTCAAGGACGACCCCGCCAAGGTCCTCGGCGAGCTCCAGAAGACCGCTGAAGCGGCGGCCGGCTGATCCAGCAGGACCCGGGTACGGCCGGCGCTCGCCGGCCGTACCGTCCTGGAAAGGTGTCTGATGAGAAGGTTGCGCGCCCTCGAACCCCTCGCCTGGGTCGGGCCCGCCATCGTGCTGATCGCCCTGGTCGTGCTCTGGCCCGTGATCGAGATGATCAGGTCGTCATTCCTGGAGATCAGCCGCCTGGGCGTGGTGCGCGGCGGCAACGGGTTCGCGAACTACGACAAGCTCTTCGCCGAGAAGGACTTCGCGGACATCATGCTCCGCAGCGTGGTCTGGGTGGTCGCGGTCGTCGCGCTGACCGTGCTGGTCTCGCTCGCCCTGGCCCAGCTGTTCAACCAGCGTTTCCCGCTGCGCAAGATCGCCCGCTGGGCGCTCATCGCGCCGTGGGCCGCCTCGGTGCTGATGACCGCGATCATCTTCAAGTGGATGCTCGACCCCGAGGTCGGCGTCATCAACCAGATCCGGCTGAAACTCGGGTTGATCGACGCGATGGGCGGGGCCGCGGCCGACCAGCTCGGTGACGCCTCCACCGCCATGCCGTGGCTGATCTTCGTGGCGGTGTTCGTGTCGGTGCCGTTCACGACGTACGCGCTGCTCGCCGGACTCGCCACCATCCCGGCCGACGTGTACGAGGCCGCCAGGATGGACGGAGCCGGACGGCTACGGACGTACTGGTCGATCACGCTGCCGCTGCTGCGCCCGGCGCTCACCGTGGCCGCGCTGATCAACGTCATGAACGTCTTCAACAGCTTCCCGATCATCTGGGCCATGACCCACGGGCAGCCCGGCTACTCCACGGCCACCTCGACGATCTTCATGTACATCCTCAAGGGCTCCGACATCGGTGAGTCCGCCGCCATGTCCGTGGTCAACTTCGGCATGGTCATCGTGCTCACCGTGATCTTCCTGAAGGTGTCGCGGTGGAACAAGGAGGTGGCGTGATGGCCGTCAGGACCATGCCCGCGCCGGTCGAGCAGCGTCGCCAGGCCCGCACGGGGCGGGGCGCGAGCGCCATGCCGCGGCTCAAGACCGTCCTCATCGCCGCCACCGCGTACGTCATCGCCTTCCTCTTCCTGTTCCCGTACGTGGTCATGCTGCTGACCTCGCTGCGCTCACAGGAGTCGCTGCGCGACGTGACGTTCTGGCCCGAGGAATGGGTGTGGAGCAACCTCGCCGACTTCTGGGGCAGCGGCCTGGCCGGCAACCTGTGGGTGACGATCAAGGTGGCGGCCGGCTCGACGCTGCTCGTGCTGCTGGTCGCGCTGCCCGCCGCGTACTACTCGGCCCGCCACCGCTTCCGCGGCCGGACCGCGTTCCTGATCCTCGTGCTGATCACCCAGATGTTCCAGCCCACCGCCATGGTGGTCGGCATCTACCGCGAGTTCTTCCAGTTCGGGCTGGTGGACTCGATCTGGGCGCTGATCCTCGTCAACGGCGGGTTCAACCTCGCCTTCGCGGTGTGGATCCTGAACGCGTACTTCTCCTCGATCCCGCGTGAGCTGGAGGAGGCCGCCTTCATCGACGGCAACGGCCGCTTCGGCGCGCTGTTCAGGATCACGCTGCCGCTGGCCATGCCCGGCGTCATCACCGCGCTGATCTTCACGTTCATCGCCGCGTGGAACGAGTTCGTGGTCGCGCTCACCCTGACCACGACCCCCGAGAACCAGCCGCTTCCCGTGGCGCTCAACTCGTTCATCGGGCAGTACCAGGTGGACTGGCAGAACCTGTTCGCCGGCTCGGTGATCGCCACCATCCCGGTGATCATCCTGTTCGCCCTGATCGAGCGGAAGGTGGTCGGCGGCCTGACCGCCGGCTCCATCAAGTAGGCCCGTCAGGCCGCCCCAGGGCACCCCAGGGGGCGGCCTGACGTGTTCTCAGCTCTTCGGTACGGGCACCCGCGCGACGCAGAACACCGTCTGACCGAACGGCGGCCGGACGAACCGCTCGATCAGCCGCGTCAGCGGCACCACCGTGCGGTCGTAGATCTTCACCAGCCGCGGGTCGGGATAGCCGACGCCGCCCCGCCGCACCGCCGCCCACCAGGCGATGCCGCCCAGGAAGTTGATCGGCTTGAGCACCTCGACGTCGAGCCCCGCCTTCGCGACCGTGGCGCCGAGCGTCTTCGGGGTGTAGCGCTGCACGTGGCCGACCTTGCGGTCGAAGTCGCCGTAGAGCTGCGGGTAGCCGGGCACCCAGATGATGATGCGGCCGCCGGGCAGCGTGACGCGCGCCAGCGAGCGCAGCGCCTCGGCGTCCTCCTCGATGTGCTCCAGGACGTTCATCATGACGACCGTGTCGACCTTGTCCTCAAGCGGGATGTCGGTCGGCAGGCCGAACTGCAGGACGCTGATGTCGTCGCGGTCGACGAACCGCTTCTCCAGCTGCTCGACGCAGTAGGGGTCGAAGTCGCTGACCACGAGCCGGTCGAGGCGCGGCAGGAACTGCTCGGCGAAGTGCCCCAGACCCGAGCCGATCTCCAGCATCGAACGCCCGACGTGCGGGGCGACCATGTCGAACTCGTACTGCCGGTAGTTCTTGGCCTCGTCCCCACCCAGGTGGTTCTCCAGGGCCTCGTCACCGGCCGCCGGTTGCACTACACGGTCATACCCAGAAGACATAATCCCGTTCCTTCGAGGGGCACATGGATTGCCAGAGTCTAATGCCCACGCCGGTCACCAGGATGACACGATCAGCGAAAGTCCCTTCCCAGACGGCTGATGATGGGGTGGAATCCGACTCGGCATGGACGACGACGAGGCGATCGCCCGTTCGCTCAAGGGAGACCTGGCCGCCTATGAGGTGCTGGTCGCCCGCTACAGCACGCTCGCCCACCGCACCGCCGCCATGCTCGGCGCCGCCGACGAGGCGGAGGACGTCGTGCAGGAGGCGTTCGTCAAGGCGTTCCGCCACCTCGCCTCGTTCCGCCGCGACGCGCCGTTCAAGCCCTGGCTGCTGCGCATCGTCGCCAACGAGACCCACAACCTGACCCGCTCCCGCGGCCGCAGGACCGACCTGGCGCTCCGGCTGTCCGCCACCGCCTCCACCCGCGCGCCCGACGACCCCGAGGGCGCCGCCGTCGCCGCCGACCGCCGCTCCCGGCTGCTCGCCGCCGTCCGCACCCTGCCCGAACGGGAACGCCAGGCCGTCGTCTGCCGGTACTTCTTACAGCTGAGCGAGGCCGAGACCGCGCAGGTGCTCGACTGGCCCGTCGGCACCGTCAAGTCCAGCACCCACCGGGGGCTGGCCCGGCTGAGGGAGGAGGTGGGCGATGAGCTCGCGTGAGTCTGACAAGGACTACGAGGACCACGAGGACTACGAGGCGATCGAGGCGGAATTGCGCGCGCTGGGCGACCTCCTCGACACCCCCGCCCCGCCTCCTGCCGACGTCGCCGCCGCCGTCCGCACCCGCCTCACCTCCACACCCGCACCGGACCCGTCCCCCGGCACCTCCGAGGCGGGCGGCACTCGGGAGGCGCGGGAAAGGCGTGACCCGCCGCCTGTGCCGCAGCGGCGGCGCAGGCGGGTGGCGCGGTGGAAGGTCGTGACCGCCGTGGTCGTCGCCGTCGCCGCGCTCGTCGCGGCCACCCCGCAGGGCCGGGCCGCGGTGGTGCGGATCCTCAGCTTCGCCGGGATCGAGCTGCGCGTCGGCGACACCGCGCCGCCGCCCGTCACCACGACGGCACCCCTGCCGGGCGAGCGCACGGTCGCGCCCACCGAGGTGCCGCGCATGGCCAGGACGCCGGCCGCGCTCGGCCCTCCGCAGCGCACCACGGTCTCCGACGGCGGGCGGGTCGTGTCGATGTTCTGGCCGGACGGCATCAGGCTCGACCAGTTCGACGGCACCCTGGACCCGTACCTGTTCAAGAAGCTCGGCCCGCCCTACCCCGACTTCACCGAGGTCGGCGGCCGTACGGCGTGGTGGATCAAGGGCGATCACCCGCTCGGCTACATCAGCCGCCAGGACGGCACCGAGGTGCCCCTGCGCCAGGCGGGGCCCACCCTGATCTGGCAGCACGGCACGCTCAACCTCAGGCTCGAAGGGCTGACGAGCAAGGAGGAGGCGGTCAGGGTCGCGGAATCACTCGGGTGAGCCGGCCAGCCAGTCGTCCACGCCCTTGAGCAGCTCCTTGCGCACGGACTCGGGGGCGGAGGAGGACCGTACGGACTGGCGGGCCAGCTCGGCCACCTCCGCGTCGGAGAACCCGTAGACCTCCCTGGCCAGCTCGTACTGGCGCAGCAGCCGCGTACCGAACAGCAGCGGGTCGTCGGCGCCCAGCGCGATCGGCACCCCCGCGTCGAACAACCGGCGCAGCGGCACGTCGGCCGGTTGCTCGACGACCCCCAGGCCCACGTTCGAGGTGGGGCAGATCTCGCAGCAGATCTGCCGGTCGGCCAGCCGCTGCATGAGCCAGTCGTCCTCGGCCGCGCGCACGCCGTGGCCCACCCGGTCGGCGCCCAGGTCGTCCACGCACTGCGCGACGCTGCGCGGCCCCATCAGCTCGCCGCCGTGCGGCACCGACAGCAGCCCGCCCCGCTTGGCGATGCGGAACGCCCGCTCGAACTCCCGCGCCTGCCCGCGCCGCTCGTCGTTGGACAGGCCGAAGCCGACGACGTTCTTGTCCGCGAATTGGGTGGCCAGGCGGGCCAGCGTGTTGGCGTCGAGCGGGTGGCGGGTGCGGTTGGCCGCCACGACCACCGCGATGCCGATGCCCGCGTGCGCCGACGCCTGCTCCACCGCGTCCAGCATCAGCTCCAGCGTGGCCGTCAGGCCGCCGAAGCGCTGCGCGTAACCCGACGGGTCCACCTGGATCTCCAGCCACCGCGACCCGGCCGCCACCTCGTCCTCGGCGGTCTCGCGCAGCAGGCGGTAGACGTATTCGGGCTTGGTGAGCACGGATCTGGCGATGTCGTAGAGCCGCTGGAACCTGAACCAGCCCCGCTCGTCGGTGGCCCGCAGCTTGGGCGGCCAGTCCTGCTCCAGCGCGTCGGGCAGATGCAGCCCTTGCTCCCTTGCCAGCTCGATCAGCGTGGAATGCCGCATCGAACCGGTGAAATGCAGGTGAAGATGGGCCTTGGGAAGCGCGTGCAGAGGCCGTGGCATTGACATATCTTGCCACCGGTGCGGGTGTGGGGGAGGAAAGAGGCCCGGTCAGGGGTCCGATGGGGGGCGTGGTTGGGGACTCGATCGAAAGCCGGGGCGGCCGCGGTGTCCTTCACGGCGACCGCTCTGATCATCTACGCGATCTTCTCCTCGGGCTTCGGCCGCCTCCCGCGCGCCGCGATCCGCGCTCCCGAACCCCTGCCCGCCCCGGTGCCGGTGCAGGTGCCGGTGCCGGTGCAGCCGCCCGCTGCGGGCTCGGTCGCGGTGCCGAGGCCGGCGGAGACGGTCGCGGTCGTCGCCGACGGGTTCTGGCTCACGTACCTGCCGGGCGGCCTCGTACGCACCGGCGGCGACGGCACCGGCGCGAGGTTCGCGTCCGCGGCGGGCGGATTCGTCGAAGCCCAGGTGACACGCGGTACGGTGGCAGCGGACTTGGCCCGCTTCCTGAGCCGGATCAAGGTGCGCGACGCCCGCGCCACCACCGTGCGCGGCAGGCCCGCCGTGGCCGGCCGGCATCCGGCGGGCGGCCGGCTGATCGCCTGGCTCGAACGCCCCGGCACGGGGATGTCGATCCGGGTCAGCGACTCGCTCGGCGGCGAGCTGCTCGCTCTTGCCGCCTCCGTCAGGGCTCCTGTAGGAGACTAGGAGCCTTTTCCCCGGTAACCACTCATGTCAAGGGGGGTCGATGCGGCGGCCGGCGGCGGTGCTCCTCATGTTCGCGCTCACGGCGTGCGGCGGCGGCACGACACACCCTGTGGCCACCCCGCCGGCCTCCTCGTCCGCCACCTCGTCCGCCACCTCGCCCGCGCCCGAGCCGCTCGTCACCCGTGCGGACGGCACCGTGCTCTCCTGCGACGGCCCCGGCGTGCAGCTGCCGTCCGCGCTGTCCGGGCTCAGCCCGGCGGGCTCGTTCAGCCGCCTGGAGTCGCTGCGCCGCCCGCTGAAAGTGCGCGGCCGCATCTGGAGCGACAGCGACGAACGCCTCTACGTCGGCGTGGTCTGCGGCCCGCGCACGGCCGAGCAGTTCGTCACGCTCGTCGGCAAGGCCACGCTCACCCTGTACGGCGGCAAGCCCGCGCTGCGCTGGACCACGCGTACGGGCGTGCGCTGCTTCATGTGGCTGGAGAGGCCGGGCACCGCCGTCTACATCGGCACCACGCCCGGCCTCAGCAGCGAGATCAAGCCGATCGCCGCCGACATCACGGCCGGCTGACCCGCGTGCGGCTCAGCGGGCCTCGGACAGCAGCTTGGCCAGCCGGCTGACGCCCTCGACGAGGTCGGAGTCGCCCAGCGCGTACGACAGCCGGAAGTAGCCCGGCGTGCCGAACGCCTCACCCGGTACCACCGCCACCTCGGCCTCCTCCAGGATCAGCTCGGCCAGCTCGCTCGACGACTGCGGCCGCCGCCCGCGCAGCTCCTTGCCGATCAGCTCCTTGACCGAGGGATATGCGTAGAACGCACCCTTAGGTTCCGGGCACAACACGCCCGGGATCTCGTTGAGCATCCTGACCATCGTCTGCCGCCGCCGATCGAAGGCCGCCCGCATCTCCGCGACCGCCGACAGATCACCGGAAACAGCCGCGAGCGCCGCCATCTGCGCCACGTTGGAGACGTTCGAGGTCGCGTGGGACTGCAGGTTGGTGGCCGCCTCAACGACGTCGGACGGCCCGATCAGCCAGCCGACCCGCCAGCCCGTCATCGCGTACGTCTTGGCCACGCCGTTGAGGATCACGACCCGGTCGCCCAGCTCGGGTACGGCCGTGGCGATGCTGGTGAACTCGGCGTCGCCGTACACGAGGTGCTCGTAGATCTCGTCCGTGACCACCCACAGCCCGTGCTCGGCCGCCCACCGGCCGATCGCCACCGTCTGCTCGCGCGTGTGGACCGCGCCCGTCGGGTTGGACGGCGAGACGAACAGCAGCACCTTCGTCCGCTCGGTGCGCGCCGCCTCCAGCTGCTCCACGCTCGCGAGGTAACCGGTCGACTCGTCGGTCACGACGTCGACCTGCACGCCGCCCGCCAGCTTGATCGCCTCGGGGTAGGTCGTCCAGTAAGGAGCGACGACCAGCACCTCGTCACCCGGGTCGAGCAGCGTCGCGAACGCCTCGTACACCGCCTGCTTGCCGCCGTTGGTCACCAGGACCTGCGCCGGCTCGACGGCGTAGCCGGAGTCGCGGCGGGTCTTCTCGGCGATCGCCTTCTTCAGCTCGGGCAGGCCGCCGGCCGGCGTGTACTTGTGGAAGCGCGGCTCGCGGGCCGCCCGCACGGCGGCCTCGACGATGTAGTCGGGCGTCGGGAAGTCGGGCTCGCCCGCGCCGAAACCGATGACGGGACGTCCGGCCGCCTTCATCGCCTTCGCCTTGGCGTCTACGGCGAGCGTGGCGGACTCGGAAATCGCGGAAATTCTCGCGGAGATGCGGGGTCGCGTGGACATGCGTCCATGCTCCCACGCGGTGCCCACGCGGGCGTGACCTGGGCGATCAGGTTTTGGTTCGACGTGGCGGGCAATGACCCGTATGCTTTCGCCTGGTCCTTCCGCCGCATGTCGGCGAGCGGTTCGGTCCAGGCAGTGAGTCGATCAGGGTAGTCTGGTCTACGACATAGGGCACTGGCGCAATTGGTAGCGCACCGGTCTCCAAAACCGGCGGTTGGGGGTTCGAGTCCCTCGTGCCCTGCGAGTGCGGTCCGCGCAATAATTGGCGTGTAAGCGCGCCGCAAAACTGCGTTGGATACGACTGATCAGGTGAGGACTGTGGCGATCGACACGCGCGGCGAGACCGCAGACAAGCCTAGTGGCGAGAAGAAGACACGCACTTCTCCTGCCCTCTTCTATCGGCAGGTCGTCAACGAGCTTCGTAAGGTCATCTGGCCGACACGCAAGGATCTCATCACCTATACCACGGTCGTTCTGGTATTCGTTCTGATCATGGTCGCGATCGTGTACGGGCTCGACAGTGCCCTGGGATGGGCGGTCCTCCGCGTCTTCGGCGGATCCTGACCGAAGACTTCGAGGGGTGATCGCCTGACGGAGTCGCCATTCGATACCACGAAAGAGGAAGAGTCACCGTGTCCGAGTCTTCAGTTCCGGCGGACGAGTCCCGCGACGAGTGGGGCGACGAGCTGGAAGAGGCCACCGAGGAGTCCGCTGCGGCGGCTTCCGAGGAGGCCGAGGTCGAGGAGAGCGACGAGGCGGGCGAAGAAGAGGCCGCCGCCGTCGAGGACGGTTCGGTTCTTCCCGACGTCGACCCCGTCGAGGAGTTCAAGGACTCGCTGCGCGGCCTGCCCGGCGAGTGGTACGTCATCCACTCCTACGCCGGTTACGAGAACCGGGTGAAGTCCAACATCGAGAGCCGCAACGTGTCGCTCAACATGGAGGACTACATCTACCAGGTCGAGGTGCCCACGCACACCGTCCAGGAGTTCAAGAGCGGCAAGAAGGTCCCGGTCAAGGAGCGCGTGCTGCCCGGCTACGTCCTGGTGCGCATGGAGCTGACCGACGAGTCCTGGGCCGCCGTGCGCAACACCCCGGGCGTCACCGGCTTCGTCGGCCTGTCCAACAAGCCGAGCCCGCTCAGCCTCGACGAGGTCGCCAAGCTGCTGGCGCCCGAGCCGACCGAAGAGACCAAGAAGGCCACCACCAAGGCCGCCGCGGGTCCCACGGTCGAGTTCGAGATCGGCGAGTCCGTCACCGTCATGGACGGCCCGTTCGCCACCCTGCCCGCCTCGGTGAGCGAGATCAGCCCCGAGTCGCAGAAGCTCAAGGTGCTCGTGTCGATCTTCGGCCGCGAGACTCCGGTGGAGCTCTCGTTCAACCAGGTCTCGAAGATCTGAGACGATCACCTACACTTAGACGTTCGGCCGGCCGCCTCTCGCGAAGGGCGGCCGCCGACATGTCAGGGGCGCAACCGCGGCTCTGACCGCATCGCAATCAGGACCCGGAGAAGGACACATGCCTCCGAAGAAGAAAATCGCCGCACTGGTGAAGGTCCAGCTCCCCGCTGGCCAGGCCACCCCGGCGCCGCCGGTGGGTACCGCCCTCGGTCCCCACGGCGTCAACATCATGGACTTCGTCAAGCAGTACAACGCTGCCACGGAGTCGCAGCGGGGCAACATCATCCCCGTTGAGATCACCATCTTCGAGGACCGCAGCTTCAGCTTCATCACGAAGACGCCGCCGGCCCCCGAGCTGATCAAGAAGGCGCTCGGCCTCGACAAGGGCAGCGCCGTCCCGCACCGCGACAAGGTGGGCAAGCTCAGCCGCGAGCAGCTGCGCAGCATCGCCGAGACGAAGATGCCCGACCTCAACGCCAACGACATCGAGGCGGCCGAGAAGATCATCGCCGGCACCGCCCGGTCGATGGGCATCACGATCGCCGAGTAAGACCTTCCCGCAAGAAGTCGTGGGAGGGCCGTCCTGACCGTCGGCCCGCACACCACTAGGAGTACAGAATGCAGCGCAGCAAGGCGCACAAGGACGCGGCAGCCAAAATCGACCGCGACAAGCTCTACACGCCCGTCGAGGCCGCGAAGCTGGCCAAGGAGACGTCGACCACCAAGTTCGACGCCACCGTCGAGGTCGCTCTCCGGCTGGGCGTCGACCCTCGCAAGGCCGACCAGATCGTGCGCGGCACGGTCAACCTCCCGCACGGCACCGGTAAGACCGCCCGGGTCCTGGTCTTCGCGACCGGTGACCGTGCCGAGGCGGCCCGCGAGGCGGGTGCCGACATCGTCGGCGCCGACGAACTGATCGACGAGATCTCCAAGGGCAACCGGCTCAACGAGTTCGACGCCGTGGTCGCCACGCCCGACCTCATGGGCAAGGTCGGCCGCCTCGGCCGTGTCCTCGGCCCGCGCGGTCTCATGCCCAACCCCAAGACCGGCACCGTGACGCCCGACGTCGCCAAGGCCGTGACGGAGATCAAGGGCGGCAAGATCGAGTTCCGCACCGACCGGCAGGCCAACCTGCACTTCATCATCGGCAAGACGTCGTTCGGCGAGCGCCAGCTCATCGAGAACTACGCCGCCGCCCTCGACGAGGTGCTGCGTCTCAAGCCGTCGGCGGCCAAGGGCCGTTACCTGAAGAAGGTCACCTTCTCCACCACGATGGGCCCGGGCGTCCCGGTCGACCCCAACCTCACCCGCGGCCTCACGGCCGACCTGGAGAGCTGACCCTCAACGCTTCACAACGACGCCCCCACCCGAGCTCGTCTCGGGCGGGGGCGCCGTCGTTTCCACACGGGGACCTCTAACGAGGACGCCCCGCCCCCTGCCTGCGCCTCCACCTGACCTTTCCTGGGCGGGGACGCCGTCGTCACCCACCCCAAAGCCCCTTGCGGGGGACTTTGTCGTTCTCCTGCCTGCCCCGGCCTCTTGGGCAGGGTTCTGGCAGTCCTCGCCCGCGCCCCTCGTGCCGGAGTGCCGTGGCTTCATGCCTGCGCTGCGCTTGCGCGTTTCGCGCGAGCCTGAGTGCGAGCTTGGCGGAGGCCGGCTGGTGCGCCCGCCCTCAGCCCCCGGAGTCGTCCTCGGGGGAGGTGGGGCGTTGGGTCGGTCCCGTCGCCGGGCTCTTCTCAGCCGTGTTGAGAGGCGCGCCGGCGGTGCCGCCGGCGGGTCTCCACCCTCGCGTTTTCCCCGCGTCGCTCGGCGAGCGTCAGCGGCGTGCTTGGGGTGTTTCTGTGGGGGAAGGGAGCCAGATGAGCTGGGGGCTTCTCTGGTGTGTGGGAAGTGTGCAGGGCGTGTGAGGGATAACCCTGGGTTTTCCCCTATTTGTCGGGGGAAGTCGCCACAGCAGGAAAAGTAAACGTAGGGTCAAGGACATGCTGAAGCGCACGATAAGTATGACCGCGGCCGGAGCCGCACTAGTCGTGGCCGCGGTCGCCGGTTGTGGATCGAACGCCCAGCCCATCCAGGTCAACCTGGCCGCCTCCGAGGTGCTCACCCAGGCCGCGCAGAAGACCGCTGAGGTCACGAGCTACACGGTCGACGCCGTGGTGAACCTGACGCACCCCCAGGAGGGCAGCGGCAAGGTGCAGGGCCGCATGCTCTACCAGAGCAAGCCCCAGCTCGCGGCCGACCTCACCCTCGACACGGTGGACATGGGCCAGCGCAGCGTGCCCGGCGGTGTCCGGGCCGTGCTGCAGGGCGACACCGTCTACGTCAAGGTCGAGGCGCTCAAGGAGCTGCTGGGCGCGACCAAGCCGTGGATCAAGGTCTCGCTCAAGGACGCCGACGGCGGCTCCGGCGAGGTGAACGAGGTGCTCACCCAGGTGCAGCAGTTCGACCTCGGCAACATGACCAAGCTGATCACGGCCTCGCAGGACGTCAAGGCCGCCGGCAACGAGACCGTCAACGGCGAGGACACCACCCACTACAGCGGCACCTTCCCGGTGGAGGCCGCCGTGCAGCAGCTGCCGGCCGACAAGCAGGAGCAGGCCCGTGACGGCCTGGCCGAGCTCAAGGACGTCAAGTTCGACATCTGGGTGGCGGCCGACGGCCTGCCCCGCAAGATCGCCCTGAACGGTTCCAAGGACGGCGCCACGCTCGACGCCACCCTGTTCTTCAAGGGCTTCAACGAGCCGGTCAGCATCCAGGCACCGCCCGCCGACCAGGTCGGCGAGCTGCCGAAGGACACCACCAACTGAGAACGATTTGGAAACTCGGCGGCCAGCACGTACGCTGGTCGTTGCCGAAGACCGCCGGTCGTCGTCAGGTGCTCTAAATCTGGCGACCGAAGGATCCACGTCATGTGGACGGCCCGCGCAGGTGTGATGCGAGTTTCCCACATGGTCATTCCGTGTGCGTGAGCCCCGTGCGCCCTGCGCCCGGGGCTGTTCTCATGTCGGGGGCCTTCGCCGGTGGCACATCTGGAAGGAGGCCCATGGCGAGGGCGGATAAGGCGACAGCGGTTGCCGAGCTCAAGAGCGAGTTCGAGGGCAGCGCCGCCGCCGTTCTGACCGAGTACCGCGGTCTCACCGTCGCTCAGCTCAAGGAGCTGCGCACTGCTCTCGGTGAGAATGCGAAGTTCGCCGTGGCGAAGAACACCCTGACCAAGATCGCGGCCAATGAGGCCGGCGTCGCGGGCCTCGACAGCCTGCTCACCGGTCCGACCGCGATCGCGTTCGTCAACGGCGACGTTGTCGAGGCGGCCAAGGGTCTGCGTGACTTCGCCAAGGCCAATCCCCTCCTGGTGATCAAGGGTGGCGTCCTCGAGGGCAAGGCGCTCGACGCCGCCGAGATCACCAAGCTTGCCGACCTCGAGTCCCGCGAGGTGCTCCTCGCGAAGCTGGCCGGTGCCATGAAGGCCAAGCAGAGCGCCGCGGCCGCGATGTTCGCCGCTCTGCCCACGCAGATGGCTCAGCTGGCCGAGGCCCTGCGCGCCAAGCGCGACGAGGCGGGCGAGTAACACGGGGGTTGCCGCAGCACACCGCGGTCCCGTTCCCAGTTTTCTAGCAAGTCCTAACGTAAGGAAACCATCATGGCGAAGCTCAGCACCGACGAGCTGCTCGACGCTTTCAAGGAGATGACCCTCCTCGAGCTGTCCGAGTTCGTGAAGGTCTTCGAGGAGACCTTCGATGTCAAGGCCGCCGCCCCGGTCGCGGTCGCCGCCGCTCCGGCTGCCGGCGCTGCCGGTGGCGAGGCCCCCGCGGCCGAGGAGCAGGACGAGTTCGACGTCATCCTCGAGGCTGCCGGCGACAAGAAGATCCAGGTCATCAAGGAGATCCGCGCCCTGACGTCCCTGGGCCTCAAGGAGGCCAAGGACCTGGTCGACGGCGCTCCGAAGCCGGTCTTCGACGGCAAGGTCAACAAGGAGCAGGCGGAGAAGGCCAAGGCTGCCCTCGAGGGCGCCGGCGCCACCGTGACCGTGAAGTAACTTCCCCTTCGCTTCACGCACAGCTCAACGAGAAGAGGCGGACACACCCTGGTGCCGGGTGTGCCGCCTCTTTTCGCGTTTCCGGAGCCGGTCAGGCCGCTTCGCGGATACCTCCTCCCTGCCCTGGAACGGCGGCGCGGCGCCGAAGGGGAACTCGTGCAGGCCGTCCTCGGCGTACAGGCCGGCCAGCTCGTCGGGGGACTTGTGCAGCATGGCCGCGTGGTAGGCGGCGACGATCTCTTCGACGGACATGGGACGATCACCCATTCGCTCAACGGTCGTTGACTCAACGAGCGTAGAGTGAAAGTGGCGGCTCGGTCAACGCAGGTAGAGTCGGGGCGTGGCTGAGGAGACGGCGCTTCCGCGCGCCGAGCGGCGGCGCAGGACCGAGGCGCGCATTCTCGACGCCGCGCGGTCCCTTTTCGCCGACATGGGGTACGAACGCGCCACCATCAGGGCCGTGGCCAAGGCGGCAGGGGTGGATCCCGCGCTGGTGATGCAGTACTTCGGCAGTAAGCAGGAGCTGTTCCAGCGGGCCGTGGAGGTGACGCCGGCCCCAGGTGGCAGGTCCGGTGGCGGACAGGTGGGAGGACCGGATCCTGGCGGTGCTCAGGCGGCCGTCGAGGAGGTCGTGGAGCGGCTGCTGGGCACATTGCCCATGAAGCTGGGCGAGCTGTCGCAGAGCCGGCTGGCGATGCTGCGTTCGATGCTCACCCACCCCGAGGCCGCGGTGTCGGCGCGCCGGGCGCTGGGGGAGCAGATCGACCGGGTCGCGCAGACCCTGCCGGCTGAGGACGCGCGGCTGCGTGCGGCGCTGATGACGCTGGTCCTGCTGGGCGTCACGGTCGGCCACCAGCTCCTGGAGCTGGACGAGCTGCGCGACGTGCCCGAGGAGGAGATCGCCCGGCTGCTGCGCCCGAGCCTGCGCGCGCTCACCGGGCAGGACCCGCGATAACCGCCCGGTAACAAGCTGCTGGAACAGGTTCTCGTGAGGCGGCCCGCCGTTACCGTGAAGGCGGTGGCGCGGGCGCGTCACATCCCGGGCACATCCTGCGACCGGAAGGTGACCAGGTGGGCGTCGAAGTCGTGGTGGACGGGCTGACGAAGTCGTTCGGACGGCAGGTCATCTGGGAGGACGTCTCGCTCACGCTGCCCGCGGGCGAGATCTCCGTCCTGCTCGGCCCCTCGGGCACCGGCAAGTCGGTCTTCCTCAAGACGCTGGTCGGCCTGCTGCGCCCCGACCGCGGCCACATCTGGATCGACGGCCACGACCTGGCCACCTGTAAAGAGAACACGCTCTACGAGCTGCGCCGGCTCTTCGGCGTGCTCTTCCAGGACGGCGCCCTGTTCGGCTCGCTCAACCTCTACGACAACATCGCCTTCCCGCTGCGCGAGCACACGCGGAAGAGCGAGACGCAGATCCGCCAGATCGTCATGGAGAAGATCGACCTCGTCGGCCTGCTGGGCGCCGAGTCGAAGCTGCCGGGGGAGATCTCCGGGGGCATGCGCAAACGGGCGGGCCTGGCCAGGGCACTGGTGCTGGAGCCGGAGATCATTCTGTTCGACGAGCCGGACTCGGGGCTCGACCCCGTCCGTACGGCGTTCCTCAACCAGCTCATCGTGGACATCAACGCCGACATCGAGGCGACGTTCCTGATCGTCACGCACGACATCAACACGGCCCGTACGGTGCCCGACGACATCGGGCTGCTGTTCCGGCGGGAGCTGGTGATGTTCGGGCCGCGGGAGATGCTGCTGTCCAGCGACGAGCCGGTGGTGCGGCAGTTCATGAACGCCAGGAGGCACGGGCCCATCGGGATGTCCGAGGAGAAGGACGTCTCGGAGCTGGAGGCCGAGGCGCGGATGGGGCACGATCCCGGTGTCCTGCCGCCGATCCCGCCGCAGCTCATGCCGTCCGGCGGGCGCGTCCGCCGTACGCAGCGGCCGCCCGGCGAGTGGCTGGCGGCCAACGGGGTGACCCCGCCCGTGGGGTCGTTCGTGGACGAGCAGGGCCGCGACTGGCTCCGGGAGTACCCCCGCCTGCTCCAGGCGCACCTCCACGGCGTCACCTGACCCCTAGCGCAACGAGCGGCGGAGTGGACCCTGCACGGCGTCACCTGGCCTCCAGGTTCTCTCGCGGTCCTTCACACCCCTCCAGGCCCCCCATGCGCTTCCAGAGCGCTCTCAGGGCCTTCTGGAGGCATTTGCGGGGCTTAGGCATGAATGGTGGGGCCAGTGCGCTCTGTGCCCGTTTCCTGCCCGAGAGCGGGCCTCCCTGCCGTCCCCAACCGCCTCTGTCGATTAGGGGGCTTAGGCGGCGGGTGTCGCGTTATGATCCGGCAGCGGCCGGCCGGGAGGGGAGTGAGCACAGGTGGCAGGACTCGGTGCTCGGCCCGCCCGCATCCTCATGGCGGCGCTCAGCGGGATCCTGGCGGTCCTGGTGGGCACGGGCGTGTGGATCGCCGCCCAGGCGCGTGACGAGCAGGGCAGGGCGGGCGACAGGCGGGCGGTGCTGGCGGCGGCGGGCGAGCACGCGAAGAACCTGATGTCGCTCGACTACAAGAACGTCGAGAGCGACGTACGCCGCATACTCGACACCTCGACGGGGGCGGCGAAGAAGGAGTACGAGGCCAACCTCGGCAAGCTCAGGAAGACCACGGTCGAGAACAAGGTCGTCCAGCACGGCGTGCTCCGCGCGACCGGCCTGGTCTCGATGACCGCCACCACGGCGCGGGTGCTGGTCGTCGCGGATGTGGAGATCCGCTGGGAGGAGTCGCGCAGCGCGCCTCAGGAGCGCTATTACCGCTGGCAGATGGACCTGACCAAGAGCGGCGGGCAGTGGCTGGTGTCGAAGGTGGTGCAGGTGCCGTGAGGATCTTCGCGATCGTGCTGCTGAGCCTGCTCGTGACGGTGGGCTCGGTGCTCGTGCCGACCATGTGGTTCAACCTGCGCGACCTGCGCGAGGCCGAGGTGGCGGCCAGGGCGGCGGTGGCCGAGGCCAAGAGGCTCGCGCCCGACCTGCTCTCGTACGACTATCGCACGATCGAGGAGGACCTGGCGCGGGCCGGCACGTTCACGACGGGCGAGCTGACCGAGCACTACAAGGAGCTGACCAGGACTCTCGTCTCGCGGGCGAAGGAGCAGAAGATCGTCCAGAGCGTGGCCGTGGCGGCGGCCGGGGTCGAGCGCGCCAAGCCCGACAGGGTAGAGGTTCTGCTGTTCGTGAACACTGGTACGGTCAAGGAGATCCCCGGTAAAGAAGGACTCCAGCAAGAGTTCACCCAGAACCGGGCAAGGTTCGTCATGGTCCGGCAAGATTCGCGCTGGCTGGTGGCGGGCCTGTCCACGCTGCTGGGCACCGCGTGAGGCCCTGGAGATCACGGGCGCGCCGCTACCTTCAATTGTTACCAAAATTCAGGTTTAGTGCTGCCTTCGGCAGGGGTACCTAGGTCATCGCAACACCGGTTGTCGGCATGGGTTCGCCCCCCGGTGTGACGGAGCGTTAACCGCCCCCGTTCGCGGGTATCGTCTTGGGCCTGGCGGTAGGCGATCAGTCACACAGGGAAGAAAACCCAGCGTCCGGGCCCTGAGTCGGCTAAAAGTCGGGCTTGTGGGCTTGACGTTTCCGCCTGAACGGGCGATGCTGCGACCAACGTGGAGCATGCAGCGAGGGCGAAGTGGACAGGCGTGTGCCGTTCGGCTACACTGCCCCTTTGCGCTGCCCTTTGACGACCCGCGATGCTTGCTCACGTTGCGAGGTTGTCTGGCGTGCGTGTAGTCAGTCCGCCGCGAGCCCTCGGAAGGACATCTGTTGGCAGCCTCGCGCAACGCCTCCGCCGTACCCGCTGGTCCCCGTCGCGTCTCTTTTGCGCGCATCCAGGAGCCTCTCGAAGTTCCTGACCTTCTCGCTCTGCAGACCGAGTCTTTCGACTGGCTGCTCGGAAACGAGAAGTGGAAGGCCCGGGTAGAGGCGGCTCGCCAGGCCGGGCGCAGGGACGTCCCGACCCAGTCGGGTCTCGAAGAGATCTTTGAAGAGATCAGTCCTATCGAGGACTTCTCGGGGACCATGTCCTTGTCGTTCCGGGATCACCGGTTCGAGCCGCCGAAGTACTCCGTAGATGAGTGCAAAGAGAAGGACATGACCTTCTCCGCCCCGATGTTCGTGACGGCGGAGTTCATCAATAACACCACCGGTGAGATCAAGAGCCAGACGGTGTTCATGGGCGACTTCCCGCTCATGACGCCCAAGGGCACCTTCATCATCAACGGCACCGAACGAGTCGTGGTCTCGCAGCTGGTCCGCTCGCCCGGCGTCTACTTCGAACGCAGTGTCGACAAGACATCCGACAAGGACCTCTACGGCTGCAAGGTCATCCCGTCGCGGGGTGCCTGGCTCGAGTTCGAGATCGACAAGCGCGACAGCGTCGGTGTGCGCATCGACCGCAAGCGCAAGCAGGCCGTCACCGTGCTTCTCAAGGCACTGGGATGGACCAACGAACAGATTCTCGAGCGTTTCGGCCAGTACGAGTCGATGCGGGCCACCCTGGAGAAGGACCACACGGCCGGCCAGGACGACGCCCTGCTCGACATCTACCGCAAGCTGCGGCCCGGTGAGCCGCCGACCAAGGAGTCGGCGCAGACCCTGCTGGAGAACCTCTACTTCAACCCCAAGCGCTACGACCTCGCGAAGGTCGGCCGCTACAAGATCAACAAGAAGCTGGGCGTCGACGCCGACATCACGCTGGGCACGCTGACCGAGGACGACATCGTCGCCACGATCGAGTACATCGTGCGCCTGCACGCCGGTGAGGAGTCCATGCCGGGCGCCAACGGCGAGGTCATCGTCGAGGTCGACGACATCGACCACTTCGGCAACCGCCGCCTGCGCAGCGTCGGCGAGCTCATCCAGAACCAGGTCCGCCTGGGCCTGGCCCGCATGGAGCGCGTCGTCCGCGAGCGCATGACCACGCAGGACGTCGAGGCGATCACGCCGCAGACCCTGATCAACATCCGCCCCGTGGTGGCCTCGATCAAGGAGTTCTTCGGCACCTCGCAGCTGTCGCAGTTCATGGACCAGACCAACCCGCTGGCCGGCCTGACGCACAAGCGGCGTCTGTCCGCGCTGGGCCCCGGTGGTCTGTCGCGTGAGCGGGCCGGGTTCGAGGTCCGTGACGTGCACCCGTCCCACTACGGCCGGATGTGCCCGATCGAGACCCCTGAAGGCCCCAACATCGGCCTCATCGGCTCGCTGGCCTCCTACGGCCGGATCAACGCCTTCGGCTTCGTCGAGACGCCTTACCGCAAGGTCGTCGACGGCAAGGTGACCGACCAAATCGACTACCTCACCGCCGACGAGGAAGACCGCTACGTCAAGGCGCAGGCCAACACGGCGCTCAACCCCGACGGCTCGTTCGCCGAGGCCCGCGTCCTGGTCCGCACCAAGGGTGGTGAGACCGAGCTCGCGCGTGCCGAGGAGGTCGACTACATCGACGTGTCGCCGCGCCAGATGGTGTCGGTGGCCACCGCGATGATCCCGTTCCTCGAGCACGACGACGCCAACCGCGCGCTCATGGGCTCCAACATGCAGCGCCAGTCGGTGCCGCTGCTCAAGAGCGAGGCGCCGCTGGTCGGCACCGGCATGGAATACCGTGCCGCGACCGACGCCGGCGACGTCATCAGCGCGGAGAAGGCCGGTGTGGTCGAGGAGGTCTCCGCCGACTACATCACGGTCATGAACGACGACGGCACGCGGACGACGTACCGCGTGGCGAAGTTCAAGCGCTCCAACCAGGGCACCAGCTTCAACCAGAAGCCCATCGTCGCCGAGGGCGACAGGGTCGAGGTCAACCAGGTCATCGCCGACGGTCCCTGCACCGACAACGGCGAGATGGCGCTGGGCAAGAACCTCCTGGTGGCGTTCATGCCGTGGGAGGGCCACAACTACGAGGACGCGATCATCCTGTCCCAGCGCCTGGTGCAGGACGACGTGCTCTCCTCGATCCACATCGAGGAGCACGAGGTCGACGCCCGCGACACCAAGCTGGGCCCCGAGGAGATCACCCGCGACATTCCGAACGTGTCCGAGGAGGTGCTTGCCGACCTCGACGAGCGCGGCATCATCCGCATCGGCGCCGAGGTCGTCCCCGGTGACATCCTGGTCGGCAAGGTCACGCCCAAGGGTGAGACCGAGCTGACGCCGGAGGAGCGGCTGCTGCGCGCGATCTTCGGTGAGAAGGCCCGAGAGGTGCGCGACACCTCGCTGAA
>NZ_JBEXLH010000072.1:0-39843 GCF_040609855.1 Nonomuraea sp. NPDC004580
GGGCGTGCTGTTGTCTCCCTGGGGGGTGGGGGGGGCCGGGCCCGGGGTCGGGCTGTGTTCGGGGGGCGCGGGGGGGGGGGGGGGCGGGGGGGGGGGGGGGGGGGGCCCGCCCCGGGCCGGCTCATGCGCCGGGCCAGCTCGCGTCGGGGAACGCCCCCGACGCGCCGCCCGGCATGACCACCTGGTCCTGCTCGCTCAACCCCGAGGTGACCTGCACGTACTGGTCGCCGCGCACCCCCGTGCGGACGACCTTCGCCGAGTCCCTGCCGCCGGCGCGCACGGTGACGATCTGCGTCCCGTCGGAACGGCTGCGCACCGCGGACGCCGGCACGTAGAGGGCGTCCCTGGCCTCGTCCGTGGTGATGGTCACCGACGCGGTCTGCCCGAGCATGAGCCCGGCGGGCGGCTTGTCGAAGGCCAGCGTGACCCCGTACCTGACCAGCCGGTCGGACGCCGTGCCGGAAGCCGTGCCGGACACTGTGGCGGTCGGCGCGATGGCCGTGACCGTGCCCGTGTACCGCTCGCCGGCGCGGGTCGCCAGCGTGATCGCGGCGTGCTGGCCGACCTTCAGCCGGTTCACGTCGGACTCGGTGACCATGGCCTGGACCTGCAGCTCGTCCAGGTCGCCCAGGGTGATGAAGGTGCCGGTGCCCGCCTTGTCGCCGCTCGCGCCCGCGACCGACAGCACCGTGCCCGCCACGGGGGCGACGATCCTGGTCGCCCGTACGGCGTCCGCGGCCTGCTCGACGGCGGCCTCGGCGCGGTCCACGTTCACGGCGGCCTGCTCGGCGCTGAGCCCGCCCTTGCCCGTCGAGCCCTTGGTGCCGCCCGTCCTGGCCTGCCGCGTCCCGGACCTGGCGCACTCACCCGACCTGGACGTCTTAGGCTGCCTCGCCACCGTCGGCCCTGCGCTGGTGGCGGGTCTCCTTGACGGCTTCGGGGACGCGGTCGGCGAAGGCTCCGGGGCGTCGTCCACACCGACCACCCCCGGGGTGTCGTCACCGGGAAGGCCCCGCAAACCGCCGTCGGACGGGCCAGGCGTGGGCACGGCGGGCGGGGGAGCGGCGGTGACGGTCGCGGTGACGGTCGCGGTGGCGGTCGCGGTGACGGTCGCGGTGATCGTGGCCGTCACCGTCACGGTGGCGGTCGCGGCGGCCGTCGCGGTGGCCGACGCGGTGGCCGACGCGGTGACGGTCGGCTGCGGCCCGGGGAGATCGGTCGGCTCAGGGTCGTGCGTGCGGGTGGGATGCGGGGTGAACGGCGCCTCGGGGCCGAGGACGGCACCGGCGGCGGGCACGCAGCCTGTCCCCGCGGTCCCACCGCCGGTGGCTTCAGGGGCGGCCTCGGCGGCCGTGGTGGTTGCCGGGACGCCGGTGGTTGCCGGGGCGGTGGTGGCCGAGGAGGCTTGGTCCAGGGCCTCTTGGGCGGCGGCCAGGTCGGCCTTGGCCGCCTCGTACGCCTCCCGCGCCGCCCGCCCGTCGATCCTGGCCAGCACCTGGCCCTTGCGCACCCTGCCCCCGGCCTCGACGTACACCTTCGTCACCGTCCCAGCCGAGCCGAACGCCAGGTCGCGGCGGGAGCCGTCCACGGTGTCGCCCGCCGCGCTGACCGAGGCCGTGACCTGTCCGCGCTGCGCGGCGGCCAGCCGCACCTGGCCGGCCGGCCGGGGATCGTCGCGCAGCGCCAGCGCGAGGCCGGACCCGGCCACGAGCACGGCGAGGGCGAGCCCGCCCAGCACGATTCTCGGTCTCATGAGGGGACATCCTGGCCGAGCAGGTTGGCGGCAGCCTGCGCGCACCCTCAGAGTTTCCTGGACGCCGGACGGGCGCCGCCGCCGTCCAGCGAACGTTCAGCTTGCTCGCGGCTGCGTCGCAGCCTGGTGTGCGAGGGTCACCGCTCGTGAAGGTGTCGATCAGGCGCAGGGCGCTGTTGACCAACGGGGTGCTGACGGTGCTCCTGCTGGGCGGTGCCGGCCTCGTGTACGCGCAGCTCGGCACGGACCAGGCGGCGGGCGAGACGGCGGTGCGCACGGTGACAGCGGGACGCGGCTCGGTGACCGCGTCGGTGTCGGCGTCGGGCGCGGTGGAGAGCTCGCGGTCGCGCGCGCTGTCGTTCGGTACGAGCGGGACCGTCGAGAAGGTCTACGTCGAGGCGGGGGACAAGGTCGCCAAGGGCGACATCCTGGCCAGGCTGGACGACGCGGCGGCTCAGGAGGGCCTGTCGGCGGCGAAGGCCGCGTACGACAGCGCCGTGTCGGACGGAACGGGCACGGCGCAGCTCTACGCCGCCTACGTCAAGGCCCGCAACGCCTACCGCGAGGCCCAGCGCACGGTGGCGGCCACGGTCCTCAAGGCCCCGTTCAAGGGCACGATCACCGCCGTGAACGGCTCGGTGGGCGGCACGAGTACCGGCACTGGCACCGGCAACACGCAGAACGGGCAAGGGACGGCTGCGAGCACCGGCTTCATCGAGCTGGCCGACACCACGAAGCTCCAGCTCGTCGGCACCTTCACCGAGTCGGACGCGGGCCGGCTGACGAAGGGCCGGCAGGCGACGATCACGTTCGACGCGCTGCCCGGCGTGACCGCGACCGGCAAGGTGACGCAGATCGATCCGGTCGCCGCCACCAGCGAGAACGTCGTGCGCTACCCGGTGACGATCACGTTCACAAAAGTGCCGGACCAGGTCCGGCTAGGACAGACCGCCACGGTCGAGGTCGTCACCGGCCGGGCGGAGAACGTGGTCACCGTCCCCTCCACGGCGATCTCCACGAGCGGCGGCCAGACCACGGTCACCGTGCTGCGGGACGGCCGCCAGGTCAGGACCCCGGTCGAGGTCGGCGTCCAGGGCGCCACGCTCACCGAGGTCACGTCCGGCGTGTCCGAGGGCGACGAGATCGTGCCGCCGTCCACCCCGGTCACCGGCCAGGGGACCGGCGGCGGCCAGCGCTTCGGCGGCGGCTTCCCGGGCGGAGGCCGGCGGTGACGGCGGAGGGAAGGGCCGAGGTGACGGTCCCGGTCCTGCGGGTGCGGAACCTGGTCAAGGAGTACGGCGCGGGCGAGGCGAGGGTGCGCGCGCTGCGCGGCGTCAGCCTGGACGTCGAGCGCGGCGACTACGTGGCCATCATGGGCGTGTCGGGCTCCGGCAAGTCCACGCTGATGAACATCCTCGGCTGTCTCGACGTCCCGACCTCGGGCACGTACCTGATCGACGGCGCCGACGTCGGCCACCTGGACGAGCACCGGCTCGCGCTGCTGCGCAACCGCCGCGTCGGCTTCGTCTTCCAGTCGTTCAACCTGATCCCGCGCATGAGCGCCCTCGCCAACGTGGAGCTGCCCCTCGTCTACGGCGGCGTGCGCCCGGCGGAGCGGCGCGCCCGCGCGCTGGCCGCGCTGGAGCAGGTCGGCCTGACCGACCGGGTGCACCACCAGCCGAACCAGCTCTCCGGCGGCCAGCAGCAGCGGGTCGCCGTGGCCAGAGCCCTGGTGACCGCGCCCGCGCTGCTGCTGGCGGACGAGCCGACCGGCAACCTCGACACCGCCTCGACCCGCGACGTCCTGGAGATCCTCGACCGGCTCAGCGCGTCCGGCCGCACGATCGTGCTCATCACCCACGAGGACGACGTGGCCGAGCACGCCAAGCGGGTGATCCGGCTGGTGGACGGCGAGATCGTGGACGACCGCCGTCAGGCTCCGGTGGACGGCCCGCCGCCCCGCCTGCTGGAGGCCGCCCCGTGAACCAGGCCGAGATCCTCCGCTTCGCCCTGCGCGGCCTGCTGGCCAACAAGATGCGCAGCGCGCTCACCACGCTCGGCATCCTCATCGGGGTGGCCGCCGTGATCATGCTGGTGGCCGTCGGTGAGGGCTCGTCACGCAGCATCCAGCAGAACATCCAGCGGCTCGGCGCGAACACGCTGACCATCTCGCCGTCCTTCTCAGGCGGCGGCGGTGGCGCCCAGCGGGGCCCTGGCAGGGGCGGCAACACCGGGCCGCGCACGCAGGCCAGGCAGCTCAGCCTGGCCGACGCCAAGGCGCTGACGGACGCGACGACGGCGCCGTCCGTGCGCAGCGTCTCGCCGGTGGTGACGGTCTCGGCGGCCTCCGCCTCCTACGGCGCCGCCACCCACCCGATCGCCCAGCTCGTCGGCACCTACCCGAGCTATTTCGAGGCCGTCAACAAGCCGGTCGCGAAGGGCGCCTACTTCTACAACGACGACGTGCCGGCCGCCAGGAAGGTCATGGTGATCGGCCAGACCGTGGCGGACGAGCTGTTCGGCTCCGTCGATCCGATCGGCAGACAGGTCAGCGTGTCGGGGGTGCCGTTCACGGTGATCGGGGTGCTCAAGGCGGCCGGGTCGAGCGGCGCGCAGGACGCCGACGACGTGGCCGTGGCGCCGCTGCCCGCCGTGCAGCAGAGCCTGAGCGGGTTCGGCTCGCTGGACCAGATCGTCGTGCAGGCGACGGGAGCGGGCACCACCTCGGCGGCGCAGGCCGAGGTCACCGCTATCCTCAACCAACGACACGGCATCACGAACACCACTAATCCCGACTACCGCATCCTGAACCAGGCGACATTGCAGGAGACCGTCAGCGAGGCCACCGGCACCTTCACCGTGCTGCTCGCCGCGGTCGCCGCGATCTCGCTGCTCGTGGGCGGCATCGGCATCACCAACATCATGCTGGTGACGGTCACCGAGCGCACCCGCGAGATCGGCATCCGCAAGGCGCTGGGCGCGCCCAGGAGCGCCGTCCTGGGCCAGTTCCTGATGGAGGCCACGCTGCTGAGCCTGGTCGGCGGCCTGTCGGGGGTGCTGGTGGCGTTCGCGGGGACCAGGTTCAGCATCGCCGGCATCGAGCCGGTCCTCGTGCCGTCGTCGGTCGCGCTGGCGCTGGGCGTCTCGGTGGGGATCGGGCTGTTCTTCGGCGGCTACCCGGCCAACCGGGCGGCCAAGCTCAGGCCGATCGAGGCCCTGCGCCACGAGTAAGGAGAGGGACATTGGACAAGCTGGACTCCTCGCCGTTCCCCGGCGACCTGCGGGAGGAGCTCGCCGTCCGGCCGGCGAGGGGCCTGTCGAAGGTCACGCTCGCGCTGGGCGCCGGGGTCGTGCTGGTGGCCGGGATCCTCATCGGCATCCAGGCGCACAGCGCGTTCGGCGCATCGGGCGGCGCATCGGGCGGCGCATCGGGCGGCTCGTGGGGCGGCTCGTCGGGCCGCTCGCTGGGCACGGCCCAGGCGGGCCCGTCACGGCAGGCCGCGTCCGGCGAGCGGCCGGGCGGCATGGGCAGGGAGGGCCGCCGGGCGGGCGGCTTCGGCGGCGGCACGGCCGGCACGGTCGAGAAGGTCGAGGACGGCACCGTCCACCTGAGGACCGTGACCGGTGAGAGCGTCACCGTCGCCACCACCGGCGAGACCACCGTGCAGATCTCCGAGCCGGCCAAGGTCGCCGACCTGAAGCCGGGCGCCACGATCGTGGTGCGCGGCACGCCGGGCGAGGACGGCACGGTGACCGCCACCTCCATCACGCAGGGCGGCCCCGCCGCCCGGGGAGGCGGCCCGCGATGAGCGAACCCGAGGCCAGGCTGCTGGTGGTCGACGACGAGCCCAACATCAGGGAATTGTTCTCGGCCAGCCTGCGCATGGCCGGGTTCGAGGTGCTGACGGCGGCCGACGGCAAGGAGGCGCTGCGGGTGGCCGAGGAGAGCACGCCGGATCTGGTGATGCTCGACGTGATGCTGCCCGATCTGGACGGCCTGGCGGTCGCGGGAAGGCTGCGGTCCCGCGGCCGCCGGGTTCCTGTGCTGTTCGTGACCGCCAAGGACACGCCCGAGGATCGCCTGGCCGGGCTGGGGCTCGGCGAGGACTACGTGACCAAGCCGTTCAGCCTGGAGGAGGTCATCGCGCGCATCAGGGCCGTACTGCGCAGGACCCGCCGCGGCGCCCCGCCGCCGAACCGGCTCAGGGTCGCCGACGTGGAGCTGGACGACGAGACGCACGAGGTCTGGCGCGACGGCGTCCTCGTCCGGCTCTCGCCCACCGAGTTCCGCCTGCTGCGCTACTTCATGCTCAACGCCGGCCGGGTGCTGTCGAAGAAGCAGATACTCGACCACGTCTGGAACGGCGACTGGCGCACCGACGTCGGGCTCGTCGAGTCGTACGTCTCCTACCTCCGCCGCAAGATCGACACCGGCGAGCAGAAATACCTGCACACCCTGCGCGGCGTCGGCTACATCCTGCGCCCGCCCCGCCTATGAGGAAGGTGCGCAAACAGCTGTCCAGGGCGCCGCTCTGGCTGCGGCTCGTCTCGGCCACCCTGCTGCTGGTCACCCTCGCGATCACGCTGACCGGCCTGTTCGCCGTGCGGCTGCTGCGCAACTACCTCGTCGAACGCGTCGATCGGCAGCTCCACGTGGCCGCCGTGCCGCGCGAGACGCTGCCGCCGGTCGAGCCGCGCCCCGACGGGCGGCCACAGCGCTTCTTCGGCCTGTTCCACGGCGTCGTCCTCGACCCGAGCGGCGACCTGGTGCGCACCTTCAGCGAGTCCACCGAGGAGTACACGCCCGCCCTGCCCCGCCTGACCGGCCCCGAGGTGCGCGTCCGCGACGGGCGTCCCTTCACCGTCGAGTCGACCGTCGCGGGCGGCCCGAACTGGCGGGTCATCGCCGTGCCCACCCGCGCGGGCCAGACCCGGATGATGGCCATCAGCCTCGGCGAGGTGGACGCCACCGTCTCCCAGCTCGCCCTCATCGTGGCGGTGGGCGGCGGCGGCACGCTGGCCGTGCTCGGGCTCCTCTGCTATTGGCTGGTACGCAGGAGCCTGCGCCCGCTGGGCGAGATCGCGCGTACCGCGAACGACATCGCCGGCGGCGACCTGTCGCGCCGCGTGCCGCTCTGGGCCGGCACCACCGAGGTCGGCAAGCTCGGCCGCTCGCTCAACACCATGCTCGCCCGCATCGAGAGCGCGGTGCGCGAGCGCGAGGAGGCCGCCGAGTCGGCCCGCGCCTCCGCGACCGCCGCCCGCCGCTCGGAGGAGCTGATGCGCCGGTTCATGGCCGACGCCTCCCACGAGCTGCGCACCCCGCTCACCTCGATCAGGGGGTTCGCCGAGCTGTACCGGCTGGGGGAGACCAAGGACCTGGACGAGGCCGTACGGCTGCTCGGCCGCATCGAGGGCCAGGCCGCCAGGATGGGGCTGCTGGTGGAGGACATGCTGCTGCTGGCCAGGCTGGACCAGCGGCGCGAGCTGGCGATGCGGCCCGTGGACCTGCTGAGCCTGTGCGCCACCGCCGTCATCGACGCCCAGACGCTCGCCCCCGACCGGCGGATCGAGCTGGTACGCCTGTTCGGCGGCGACGGCGAGGTCGTCGTCACCGGCGACGAGACCCGGCTCGGGCAGGTGCTCAACAACCTCGTCACCAACGCGCTCACCCACACCCCGCCGGGCACCCCGTTCCAGGTGCGGGTGGGGGCCGACGGCGACCACGCCGTGGTGGAGGTGGCCGACGAGGGGCCGGGGTTCGCGCCCGAGGTGGCGGAGCGCGTGTTCGAACGCTTCTACCGGGCCGATCCGGCACGCAGCGCGGGCGGGTCGGGGCTGGGGCTGTCGATCGCGGCGACGCTGGTGGAGGCGCACGGCGGGATCGTCATGGCCGAAGCGGAGCCGGGCAGGGGCGCGTTGTTCCGCGTCCTCCTGCCCCTCGACGCCCGCCCGCGCACCGGCGACGCCCGCCCCTGACCCCCTCCGGCTCTCGCCTGCCCCCAGGTCAGCCGAAGGCGTAGCCGTACAGGCCGGTGCCCTCGGCGAGGCGGCGGAGCTTGCCGAGCCTGACGCGGTCGGCGCCCCTGCGGCCCGGTGCGTACATGACCAGGCCCTGGTCGGGGGAGGCGATCACGAGCCCGTACACGGGACGGCGCTTCGCCGACAGCGACCGGTACCGCTCCCATCCCGGCAGCGCCGACACCGACGCGCCGAAGTCCTGCCCCTTGCCCTTCACCAGCAGGTTCCCCTCGCGCGTCAGCCCGCCCGACCGGCGTCCGGCCAGCACCTGCACGGCCTTCTCTCCCGGCACCCCGATGGCCAGCTCGTCCACGCCGTCGCCGTTGAGGTCAGCGGCGGCCAGCGCCGTCCCGAACCGGTCGTAGTAGCGGGGGCGGCCGTCGAGGCTGTTCTGCGACCACGCCTCGGTCCTGTCCGTACGCAGCCCGCCGCCCGACCCGTAGAGCACGTCCACGGCGCCGTCCCCGTAGTCCATGGCCCGCTGGTTCTCGGTGATGCCCTCACCGGGCACGCCGATGGCGAGGTCGGCCCTGCCGTCGCCGTTGAAGTCGCCGGTGGCCAGGGCGGCGCCGAACCCGTCCCACTTCTCCTCGGCCCCGTGGATGCCGGGCGTCGCCTGGGTGAGCAGGCGCGCCCGCCGGGACCGTACGTCGATGACGGTGACCGAGCCCTGCCCGTCCTGCCGCACGCTGTCGGAGGGCGCCCCCACGACCAGCTCGTCCTTGCCGTCGCCGTCGAGGTCGCCGGTGGCCAGGGCGGCGCCCCACTGGTCGGTGACGGCGGCGCGCTGGCGTACCCAGGAGGTCTTCTGGCTGATCGCGACCGGCTTGCGGCCCTTCAGCCCGTACACCGTGACCTGGCCGCCCGAGCGGTGGCTCGGCGCGCCCACGATCAGCTCGTCCCTGCCGTCGCCGTCGAGGTCGCCGGCCGCCAGTGCCGCGCCGAACCGGTCGCTGGACGGCTTGGCCAGTGCCAGCTCCCGCCCCGGTACGAGCCCCCGAGGCGAGCCGTCGTACACCTGCACCACCCCGTTGCCGTCGCCGCCCGGCACCCGCTCGCCGGTGAACTCCTCCGACACCCCCACCGCGAGGTCGGCGCAGCGGTCCCCGTTGAAGTCGCCCACGGCCAGCGCCGACCCGAACGCGTCGCCCGGCTCCGCGCCGTCCTGGGTCAGCTCGACGCGCTCGCCCGACCCGTACATGACGGTCACCGCACCGGCCCTGTCATGGGCGTAAGGGGCGGCCACGGCGAGGTCGGGGCGGCCGTCGGCGTCGAAGTCCAGCGGGTGCCCGCCGCACGCGCGGGCGGCGGCGGGAGCCGTACCTGAGGCGAGGGGGAGGACCAGGAGAGCGGCGAGCAGCGCGTTCATACCGCCAGTAAGACCAGACCCCGCGAATTGGGTCTTAACGCCGCGAGAACGTGCCAGAAGGGCAGGATGCACATCCGTGTCCGGGTCGCGCGGGCCCGTGGCGGCAGGGCTTTCCGGTACGGCCGTCGATGGCCGGAGCGGCGTGGGACCGTGCCAGGATAGGACGGTGGACATCGACCTCGCTGATCTGGATTTCTGGCGCAAGCCGCTGAAAGAGCGGAATGAGGCTTTCGCCCGGCTCCGGCAACTGGAGCACCCGGTGTTCTTCCCCGAGAAGAAGGTGCCGTTCCTGCGCTCCGGCAAGGGCTTCTACGCCCTCGTCCGCCACGCCGACGTCGTCGAGGCCAGCCGCAACGCGAAGGTCTTCTCCAGCGAGCCGGCCGTCACCAACCCCGAGCCGCCCGGCTGGGTCAAGCAGGTGTTCGGCGAGTCGATGGTCAACATGGACGACCCGCGCCACGCCCGCCTGCGCCGCATCGTGACCCGCTCGTTCAGCCCGAAGATGCTGGCCGGCCTGCAGAGCGACATCGAGGCCGCGTGCGCCCGCATCGTCGACGACGTCGTGAAGGACGGCCCGCGCGACTTCGTCTCCCAGGTGGCCGCCCGGCTGCCCATCCACGTCATCTGCGACATGCTCGACATCCCGCAGGAGCTGCGCGAGCAGGTGCACCGCCACGTCGACATCTCCACCGCCTACACCGGCGTGCGCCCCAGCCTGGCCCGCACCGTCCAGATGGCCGGCCAGAACATGATGGCCCTGTTCGCCCTCCAGCGCATGGTCATCAAGCTCGGCCACGAGCGCGCCGCCGACCCCCAGGGCGACCTGGTGTCCCTGCTGGTCAACGCCAACCCCGACGGGGAGAAGCTGACCGACAAGGAGCTCGGCTCGTTCTTCTCGCTGCTGCTGGTGGCCGGCAACGAGACGGCACGCAACACGATGGCCCACGGCATCAGGCTGCTCACCGAGAACCCCGCGCAGCGCGAGCTGCTCATGAGCGACTTCGACACCCACGTCAACGGCGCCATCGAGGAGATGGTCCGCTACGTCTCGCCCATCATGCAGTTCCGCCGCACGGTCACCCAGGACTACTCGCTGCGCGGTCTCGAGCTGAAGAAGGGCGACAAGGTCGTGCTCTTCTACGGCTCCGCCAACCGCGACGAGACGGTCTTCCCCGACCCCGACGCGTTCGACATCACCCGCGACACCAAGCCCCACGTCGGCTTCGGCGGCCCGGGCCCGCACTTCTGCCTGGGCGCCAACCTCGCGCGGCAGGAGATGCGGACGATGTTCCGCGAGCTGCTCACCCGGCTGCCCGGCATCCGCACGGTGGGCGAGCCCGAGCTACTGCTGTCGAACTTCGACAACAGCGTCCGCAGCCAGCGCTTCACCTTCTAGCGCGGGGGTCAGTCGGCGGCCAGCACGTTCGACCTGATCGTCACCCACGTGAGCACCGCCGCCACGACCATCATCGCCCCCGAGATCAGCATCGCCGTCCTGAACCCCGCGTCGAACACCGGCGGGTTCTGGAAGGCGTCGCCCACCAGCCCCACCAGTGGCGGCACCGCGGCCACCGCCAGCAGCCCGCCGGTACGCGCGACCGCGTTGTTGACGCCGCTGGCCATGCCCGCGTGCCGCTCGTCGGCCGAGGCCAGCACGGTCGCGGTCAGCGGCGCGACCGTCGCCGACAGGCCCAGCCCGAACAGGGTGACGGCGGGCAGCACCTGGAAGGCGTAGGAGGCGCCGGACCCGATCGTGCTCATCGCCAGGAACCCGCCGCCCGCCGCGAGCAGCCCGATCGTCATGGGGCGGCGCGGGCCGTACCGTTTGGCGAGCTCGCCGGCCCTGGCCGACAGCAGCATCATCAGGATCGTCGCCGGCAGCATCGCCATCCCGGCCGCGATGGGCGAGAACCCGGACACCACCTGGAGCTGCACGACCAGCAGGAAGAACACCACACCCATGGCGGCGTACATGACGAGCGTCACGATGTTCACCGCCGTGAACACCCGGTCGCGGAAGATGCCCACCGGCACCAGCGCGTCCGGCGACCTGCGCACCTCGACGACCACGAACGCCGCCGCCAGGACCAGCCCTGCGACCAGCGGCACCGCCGCGCCCTTCTCAATCAGCCCGTACGTGATGCCGGCCAGCGCCAGCGCCGCCAGCACGGATCCAAGCACGTCGAACCGCCCCACCGCCTCCTCGTCCCGGCTCTCCGGCACGTGCCGCAGCGTGACGACCACGATGAGCACCGCGAACGGCAGGTTGATGAGGAACGCCCAGCGCCAGCCCGCCGCCTGCACCACCCAGCCGCCCAGCAGCGGCCCGACCGCGCTCGCCACGCCGCCCAGGCCGGACCACACGCCCACCGCGCGCGGCCGGTCGTGGCGCACGAAGCTGGCCTGGATGATCGCCAGCGACCCCGGCGTCAGCAGCGCCCCGCCGACACCCTGCAGGGCGCGCGCCGCGATGAGGGCCTCGATGTTCGGCGACAGGCCGCACAGCGCCGAGGCGATCGCGAACCAGACGACGCCGACCAGGAAGATCCGCCGCCGGCCGTACCGGTCACCGAGCGAGCCGCCCAGGAGGATGAGCCCGGCCAGCGTCAGCGTGTAGGCGTTGACCGTCCACTGCAGCCCGCCCATCTGCGCGTCGAGCTCGCGGCCGAGGAACGGCAGCGCCACGTTCACCACCGTGCCGTCGAGCAGCGCCAGCCCCGACCCGAGCACCGTGGCCCCGAGAATCCACCGCCCCCGCGCCGACTTGACGGCGACGTGCCCGTTGACCTGCCCGGCCGGATCACTCATGCGACCATGATCTCGCGGTCACCGAGGGGTCAAAGCCCTCAGGACGAACTCGGAGACCAGCTCCCCGGCCGCCTCCACCGTCACCTCACCGCTGATCAGCGGCACCCGCTCAGCCCCGATGACCGCGAGCACCATCCGGGCGGTGGCCGCGACGTCGAGCACCCGGAACTCACCGGCCTCGACCCCGCTTTCGAGGATGTCCACCAGCACCCGCTGCATGGGCGCGACATGCTCGGCCAGCCGCTGATAGGCATCAGGCCCCAACGCAGCACTGAGATCAGCGGCCCCAGGATGCGGATGAGCGACGAGCCCGGCCAACTGCAGCCGCACGAACCCCCGCAGCCGCTCGCAGGGCGACGCCCCGACCGGCAGCTCCCGCTCGTAACTCTCGATGAAGTAGTGCGTCACCCGCTCGGTGAACGCCAGCAGCAAAGCCGCCTTGTCGGGAAAGTAGTTGTAGAGGACGGTTCGGGTGATGCCGGCCTCGTGGGCGACGTCCGTCATGGAGATCGCGTCGATGCCCTGCACCCGCGACAACCGCGAGACGGCCTGCAGAATGCGGTCGCGCGTCTGAGCACGATGCTCACCGATGGTGGCGGCCTTGATGCGGGGCATACCCCCATCGTAGGCCGCCCCAAGCCCCCGCTCCCGCCTGCCGACACCCCTGCCGACACCACGGGCGTAAGGCCTAAGAGGACGAATCCTCCTTCAGCCCATCGCGTCGGCCGCCGTCGCTGGAGCCCGCACGACGACACGCTCGCCTGGGTGCGGTTCTGTCTCAGAGCCCACCACATGCAGGCGCAGCGGGTGGCGGCCCGGCTGGCCGAGGCGGGCGAGATCTGGACGTACCTGGAGGAGCAGGTGGACGCCGACGGGCTCAACGACCGGTGCGTGTCGGCGCTCTACGAGGCGTTCGTTAACCGGCGGCTGCGGCGCAGCCGCTACCAGGCCGACGAGGATCTCAGCCAGGGCCAGGCCGCCCGCGACCTGCGCGAGCTCACCGCCAGGAAGTGGCTCCGGCCGTACGGGGAGACCAAGGGACGCTACTACCAGGCGGGGCCGCGGCTGCGGCGGCTGCGCGAGGAGTTCGCCGAACGGGCCGTGCCGCTGCGGGATCCGTACGCCTGACCGGGGGTCAGGCGGCGGTTCTGACGAGGTGGCGGAGGTCGCCCAGGACTTCGGTGTTGAGCTGGTAGGCCAGGCGGACCTCCTCGATCACGCGCTGCTGCTCGCGGTCGTCCAGGGTCTGGCCCAGGGCGTCGAGGCGGGAGCGGTACTCCGTCTTGAAGCGGGGGAGGCTGCCCAGGTCGTCGAAGACGTAGAAGTCGACGCCCCCGCCCTTGGCGTAGCCGTAGATCTTCTGCAGCTCCATGCGGATGAACTGGCCACCGGACAGGTCGCCGAGGTAGCGGGTGTAGTGGTGGGCGACGTAGCCGCCCGGCCAGTCGGCGACCTGGTGGATGCGGGCCACGAGGGTGCGGGTGGCCTTCGACGGGGTGATGCGCTCGCGCCAGCCGGGGCCGTAGATAGTGGCGAGGTCGCGTTCGAGCGCCTGCTCGCGGTACAGCTCGGGGAAGACGAAGCGGCCCGCCACCGGGTGGCCGGCCAGCTCGCGGGAGACGCCGTCGAGCGCGGTGTACGCGAAGTAGTGCTGGGCCACCATCTCGCCGTAGTCGTGCTCGGTCAGGCGGCCGGCCATCAGCGCGGACAGGTAGCCTTCGGACTCGGCGGACTCGTGGTCGGCCCACGTGGCGTTCCGCAGGGTTTCGGAGAAGGACGAGGTCACGGCCCACCTCTGCTCGTGCTGACGTTTCATGACGAAGTGTCACAAACGGCGCCGGGCGGCGTCAAGCCGATGACGACAGTGTGTCAGCAAAGCTTGCTCTCCCCCTCAGGTACCCCGGGAAAGACCACGTCAAGACGGGCGTTCCGGGAAATGGCAGGCCGCGTAGTGCCCGGAAACGTCCTCCAGCACCGGCTCCACCTCCGCGCACCGCTCGGTGGCCTTCCAGCAGCGGGTGTGGAAGCGGCAGCCCGGGGGCGGCGCCACCGGGCTCGGCGGATCGCCGGCCAGCATGATGCGGGAACGGCCGCGCAGCGCCGGCTTCGGCACGGGCGCCGCCGACAGCAGCGCCATCGTGTACGGATGCGCCGGCACCGAGTAGACGTCGGCCGCCGCGCCCAGCTCCGCCACCCGGCCCAGGTACATCACGCCCACCCGGTGCGAGACGTGCCGGACCACGGCCAGGTCGTGCGCGATGAACACCAGGGCCACCCCGAGCGTACGCTGCAGCTCGGCGAACAGGTTGACCACCTGCGCCTGCACCGACATGTCGAGCGCCGACACCGGCTCGTCGCAGACGATCACGTCGGGCTCGGTGGCCAGGGCGCGGGCGATGCCGATGCGCTGCCGCTGGCCCCCGGAGAACTCGTAAGGGAAGCGGCTCATCCGGTCGGGCGACAGGCCCACCAGGGTCAGCAGCTCGGCGACGCGGTCGCGCATGGCGCGGGAGTTCGGCGCGAGGCGGTGCACCCGCAGCGGCTCGGCCACGATGTCGTGCACGGTCATGCGCGGGTTGAGCGAGGTCAGCGGGTCCTGGAAGACCATCTGGACGCGGCGCCTGATGTCGCGCGGCACGCCGCCCCTGGTGAAGAACGGCCGCCCGCGGAAGGTGACCTCGCCCTGGTCGGGGCGTTCCAGGCCGACGAGCATCCGGGCCAGGGTGGACTTGCCGCAGCCGGACTCGCCGACGATGCCCAGCGTCTCGCCGGGGTGGAGGTCGAGGTCCACGCCGGCCACCGCGCGTACGGCGCCGCCCCTGGACAGCAGGCCGCCGCGGTACGTCTTGTGCAGGTTCGTGGCCCGCAGTACCGGCTCGCCCCGCTGCTCGAGGGTCTTGGGGGCGGCGTCAGGTGAGAGCGCCATCGAGCATCTCCTCCGCGTGGTGGCAGGCGACGGAACGGTCAGAGCCGGGCAGGACGGTCAGCGGCGGCCGGGTCGTGCCGCACACCTCGCTCGCCCGCGCGCACCGCGGCGCGAACGAGCAGCCGGGCGGCACCTCGGCGGGGCTGGGCGGCGCGCCGGGGATGGCGCGCAGCTCCGAGGCCGGGCTGTCCAGATCGGGGATGGCGGCGAGCAGCGCCTCCGTGTACGGGTGCGCGGGCCGGTCGTACAGCTCGCCGACCTCGCCGCGCTCCACGACGCGCCCGGCGTACATGACCGCGATCCGGTCGCTGACCTCGGCCGCGACGCCGAGATCGTGCGTGATGAGCAGGACCGCGGTGCCGAGCTCGCGCCGCAGCCGGTCGATGAGCTCCAGGATCTGCGCCTGGACGGTCACGTCGAGCGCGGTCGTCGGCTCGTCGGCGATGATCAGGTCCGGTTCGAGCGCCACCGCCATGGCGACGAGGATGCGCTGCCGCATGCCGCCGGAGAACTGGTGGGGGTAGTCGTCGATGCGCTTGGCGGCGGCGGGGATGCCGACCAGGTCGAGCATCTCGATGGAGCGGGCCCTGGCCTGCTTGCGCGGCAGGCCGCGGTGCACGCGGTACAGCTCGCCGATCTGGTCGCCGATGCTGAGCACGGGGTTGAGCGCGGACAGCGCGTCCTGGAAGACGAGCGTCATCTCGCTGCCGCGCAGGGCTCTGAGCTGCTCGGCGTTCATGGTGAGCAGGTCGCGCCCGCCGAGCCTGGCCGTCTCGAAGCGTACGCGGGCGTTCGGCTGGTCGAGCAGCCCCATGACGGCTTTGGCGGTGACGGATTTGCCCGAGCCCGACTCGCCGAGCAGCGCGAGCGTCTGGCCGCGCTCGATGGTCAGGTCCACCCCGCGGACCGCCGGGATCTCGCGTCCCTGGGCGGTGAAGGTGACGTGGAGGCCGCGGATCTCCAGGGCCGGTGGTTCGCTCACCGCACCCCCTTCTCGATTGTGACGAATGCTGGCGCTGACTTGACGCCTGTTGCCGAAAAACAACTCGGATATTGTCTTTAGCGCCTGATCCTGGCAAACTTCCGGCAATCGGACAAGAGGGGATACCAGATGCTGGAAGCCGCGAAGAGCTACAAGGGCTACCGTTCGTACGAATACTTGGAAGAGGGCGTCGATTACCGGCACTTCGACCTGGCGCCTGAGATCGGCCGCGTCCCCGCGTACCGAGGCCCCGAGCTCACCACCGAGCAGACCGAGCGCGTCCGCCGCCTGCTCACCGACAGCCTGGTCGTCTCCCTGCACGACCACCCGTCGATCTTCCCCGACGACATCAGCCAGACCGTCGACTACAACAGGACCGCCCGCCACCGCACCGGCTACGAGGGCCTGGCCCGCTCCGGCATGACGGTCGTCTTCGACAACCTCATGGACGGCACCTGCTGCGTCACCAGCCAGGCCGGCTGGAAGTGGAACGACGTGATCGCCGACATCGGCATGCGCCTGTCGGACATCGCCCACCAGGACTACCTCATCAAGGTCGAGCGCCTGGCCGACGTGCACGAGGCGCACAGCAGCGGCCGCATGGGCCTCGTGCTCGCCCTGGAGGCGGCCACGATGATCGAGAACGAGGTCGACAGGATCGACATGCTGTACGGCTTCGGCGTACGGCAGATGGGCATCGCCTACAGCGAGGCCAACACGCTCGGCAGCGGCCTGAAGGAGCGCGGTGACGGCGGCCTGACCCTGTTCGGCGAGAGGGCCGTGCGCCGCATGAACAAGCTCGGCATCGCCATCGACGTCTCCCACTCCGGCGACCAGACCTCGCTCGACACGATCAAGCACTCCACCAAGCCGATCCTCATCACCCACGCCGGCGCCCGCTCGGTCTGGCCCACGAACCGCATGAAGCCGGACTCCGTCATCAAGGCGGCGGCCGAGCGCGGCGGCGTCATCGGCCTGGAGGCGGCCCCGCACACCACGCTGTCGCCCGACCACCCCAGGCACACCCTGGAGTCGGTCATGGACCACTTCACGTACTGTGTGGACCTGGTCGGCATCGACCACGTGGCCTTCGGCCCCGACACGTTGTTCGGCGACCACGTCGGGCTGCACGAGACGTTCGCCGACCACCTGTCGATCAGGGAGGCGCACGCCGGCATCGGCTACGACAAGGTCGCGTACGTGGACGGCCTGGAGAACCCGGCCGAATGCTTCTGGAACATCATCTCCTGGCTCGTCGCCCACGGGTACTCCGACGACGAGATCACCAAGGTCGTCGGCGGCAACGTCATGCGGGTGCTGGAAGAGGTCTGGATCTGATGAGACGTGTCACCCTCGCCGCGGCGCTGGCCGCCGCACTTACCGCCGCACTGACCGGCATCGCGGCCTGCGCCCCCAGCGTGCCCGGCCAGTCGGGCTCCCCGTCGGCCGCCGAGCGGGGCGCCCCGGCGTCGGCCGACCGGCTGACCATCGGCACGACCGCCGACGTGGTCAACTACAACCCGCTGGTCGGCAACAGCCGGACGGACTCGTGGGTCACCAGCCTCATGTACCCGCACCTCATGCAGATGGACGAGGCCGGCAAGCGCACCCCGTACCTGGCGACCGAGTGGTCGTACGCGGAGGACGGCAGGAGCGCCACCGTCAAGCTGCGCGACGACATGAAGTGGTCCGACGGCAAGCCGGTCAGCGCCGACGACGTGGTGTTCGCGGTGACCGCGGTGCAGAAGGAGAAGTTCGGCGTCGTGGCGGGGCTCATCACCGCCCTCGACGAGGCCGAGGCCGTCTCGCCCACCGAGGTGCGCTTCAAGCTGAGCCGCCCCGACGGGACGTTCCTCGACAACGTCGGCTTCTGGCTGCCGATCGTGCCCAAGCACGTGTTCGAGAAGGCGCCGAGCGTGCAGAAGTTCGCCAACGACAAGGACTGGGTGAGCGCGGGGCCGTACAAGCTGACCAAGGTCGAGCGCGGCCAGCGCTACATCATGGACCGGGTCGACGACTTCGGGCCCGGCCAGCCGACCGTCAAGCAGGTCGTCTTCCGCGTCTTCCCCGACGTCAACACCGAGGTGCTGGCACTGCGCAACGGCGAGATCGACATGATCGGCAACGTGCTGCCGCCCGCCACCGCGGCCGAGCTCAAGAACGACGCCAAGGTCAAGCTGCAGGAGATCCCGTCGCTCGGCTGGGCGCACCTGCAGTACAACACCAAGCGCAAGCCGCTGGACGACGTCCGCGTGCGGCAGGCGCTGGCCCACGCCGTGGACTACGAGGCCATCAGGAACATCGCGCTCAAGGGCTTCGCCAAGTCGTCCAACTCCAGCGTCCTGACCCCGACGCTGCCCGACTACGCCGACCCGAGCTCGAAGGAGTACGCCTTCGACCCGGAGCAGTCCAAGAAGCTGCTGGCCGAGGCCGGGCAGACCGGCCTGAAGCTCGGCATGATCTACGACCAGGCCGACCCGAACATCGCCCGCTGGGCGCCCATGGTGCGCGACGCGGCGAAGAAGGCCGGGATCACGATCGAGCTGCAGGGCCTGGAGCGCAACACGTACCTGGACAAGACGACCAAGCGGGACTTCGACATCTACGCCGGGTCGTGGGCGGTCATGGACAATCCGCCCGCCAACCTGGGGCTGGCCTTCAAGAGCGGCGGGTTCATCAACTACGCCCAGGTCGAGGACCCCAAGCTGGACGACCTCATCGACCAGGCGCAGCGCGCGCTGACCGCCGAGGAGGCCAGGACCCCGATCCAGGAGGCCGCCCGCATCATCCACGACCAGGTCTACGACAACGTCCTGTACGTGGAGACGTTCAACATCGCGTACTCCGCGAAGTGGACCGGCTTCAAGCCGATGCCGAGCGAGCTGCTGTCCATCCTCAACCCGCTCTCCCTCGCCTCGGCGAAGCCGGCGGGATGATCGCATGAGGTTCATCGGCCTCCGGCTGGCCCGCGGCCTGCTCACCCTGTGGTTCGCGGTCACGGTGACGTTCTTCCTGGTCCGCCTGCTGCCGGGCGACCCGGTGCTGGCCGTGGCCGACCCGAACATGACCGAGGAGCTGCGCCAGAAGCTGCTCGCGGACTTCGGCCTGGACAAACCCCTGGCCGCACAGTACGTCGACTACCTCGGCCAGCTCCTGCACGGCAACCTCGGCATGTCGTTCCGCCAGTCGGTCCCCGTGACGACCGTGCTGATGGAACGGCTGCCGTGGACGCTGATCCTCACCATCTCGGCCATGGCGGTGACGATCGTGCTGGGCATCCCGCTCGGCGTGCTCGCCGCCACCAGGGCCAAGGGCTGGCTCGACCGCGTCATCCAGCTCACCGGCGTCACCGCCCAGTCGCTGTTCGTGCCCAGCGTCGGCATCTTCCTCATGTACGTGCTGGGCGTCTGGCTCGGCTGGTTCCCCATCGGCGGCGCGGTCGACCTCGACGCCACCGGCATCGGCGCCACCGTCAGCATGGCGCACCACCTGGTGCTGCCCTGCCTGTCGCTGGTGCTCATCCAGCTCGGCGGCTACGTGCTGACCATGCGGACCACGCTCATCGACGCGCTCGGCGAGGACTACGTCTCGCTGGCCAAGGCGAAGGGCGTACGGCCCGGCAAGGTCGTGTGGAAGCACGCGCTGCGCAACGCGCTGCTGCCCACCACGACCATCGCCGGCCTGCAGCTCGGCACCCTGGTCGGCGGCGCGGTGCTGACCGAGACCATCTACGCCTACCCGGGCATCGGCCGCGCCATCTACGAGGCGGTCGGCCAGCTCGACTTCCCCGTGCTGCAGGGCGCGTTCGTGCTGCTGGCGGCCGCCGTCGTGGTGGCCAACCTGATCACGGACGTGGCCTACGGCATCCTCGACCCGAGAGTGCGCACCTCATGACCGCCATCGCAGCGGAGCTCACCCCCCGCGCGCGAACCTGGAGCTCCTTCCGCCGCAACCCGCTCGGCATGGCCAGCGCGGTCGTGCTGCTCCTCATGCTCCTGGTCGCGATCTTCGCGCCGCTCATCGCGCCCTTCCCCGAGGGGTACGGCGCCGACACCTCCCAGCCGCCGTCGGCGGCCCACTGGTTCGGCACCGACGACATCGGCCAGGACGTGTTCGCCCAGGTCGTCTGGGGCACCCGGGTCAGCATGGCGGTCGGGGTCAGCGCCTCGGTCCTCGCCATCGTCATCGGCCTGCTCATCGGCGTCAGCGCCGCGTACTTCCGCCGCCTGGACACCCCGCTCGGCGTCCTGGTCGACCTGTCGCTGTCGCTGCCCGTGCTGCCGCTGATGATCCTGGTGGCGGCGCTGGCCGGGCCCAGCGTGCGCACGCTGGCCGTGGTGATCGCGCTGTTCAGCTGGCCCGAGGTGGCCCGCGTGGTGCGCTCGCAGGCGCTGGCGATCGTGCCCATGCCGTTCGTGTCGGCGGCCAAGGTCGTCGGCGGCTCGTCGCTGTGGATCGTGCGCAAGCACCTGCTGCCCGGCGTCGTCCCCGTCGTCGGCGTGTCCGTCGTGCTCACCACGTCCCGCGCCGTGCTGTCGGAGGCCGGGCTGTCCTTCCTCGGCCTGGGCGACCCCAGCAGCTGGTCGTGGGGCACGATCCTGCACAAGGCGCAGCAGTCGGGCGCGCTCGCCTCCGCCTGGTGGACCACGCTGTTCCCGTCGCTGGCGATCCTGCTGCTGGTCCTGTCCACGACGCTGCTGTCCGTGGCCTACAACGACGCCCGCAACCACAGGAGCGACACATGACCTTCTCCCAGAAGCTGCCCGCCTCCTTCTACGCGGGCGCCCTCGACCGGGTACGCGCCCGCATGGCCGCGGACGAGCTGGCGGCGCTCCTGCTCGACGACCCGCTCGACGTCGCCTACCTCACCGGCTTCCACCACTTCCCGAACGAGCGCCCGGTCGCCTGCTGGCTGCCGCTCGACGGCGACCCGGTGCTGCTGGTGCCCGACCTCGAACGCGAGTACGCCGCCGACCAGGACGCCAGGGCCGAGATCCTGGCCTACCCCGAGTTCCCCGGCGTGCGCTCGCCGTTCGCGGTGCTCGCCGCGCACGTACCGGCCCCCGCCACGGCCGGCTACGCCTCCTCCACCTCCATCGGCCGTACGGCGGCGCTCGCGGCGGCGTTCCCCGGGACCCGGTGGAGCGTCTGCGACGCCGTCGGCCAGGTGCGGCTGCGCAAGCTCCCCGAGGAGATCGCGCTGCACGAGGAGGCCGCCCGCATCGCCGACCGGATGATCGAGGCCGGCGTCGAGCTGGTCAGGCAGGCCGTCGAGGACGGCGGCGAGCTGCCCACCGAGACGGAGCTGGCCGGGCACGTCATCTCCTACGGTTCCCGCCTCATGTACGCCTCCCACGAGGACGTCGTGGTCGTCCCCATGCTGACCGGCGGCCTCGTCTACGGCGGCCCCAACTCCGCCCAGCCGCACCGCCTGCCCGGCGGCGACCGGCTGAAGGCGGGGGAGACGTTCATGCTCTCCCTCGGCTGCGCCGTCGGCGGCCGGTTCGTGGAGAGCGAGCGCACGTTCGTCATCGGCGAGCCCACCCCCGAGCAGGCCCGCTACTACGAGGCCGTACGCGAGGCGCAGGAGATCGGCACGGAGGCGCTCGTCCCCGGCGCCACCTGCGAGGAGGTCAACCGCCGCTGCCTGGCCGTGATCCAGGAGGCCGGCTACGGCGAGCACCTGCGCCACCGCCAGGGGCACGGCATCGGGCTCGGCTTCCACGAGCCGCCGTGGCTGTCCGACGGCGACGCCACCGAACTCGCCCCCGGCATGATCCTGTCCAGTGAACCCGGCGTCTACGTGCCGGGTCACGCCGGCTACCGCATCTCCGACACCGTGCTCGTCACCGAGCCGGGGCCGCGCCGGCTCACCGCGTACCCCCGAGAGCTCGCCGACATCGTCATCTGACGGTCATCTGAGAGGACCCCTGTGCACGTCGACATCAACGGCAACCGCCTCAACGTCGAGATACTCGGCGACGGCGAGAACGTCGTCATCGCCCACCACGGCGCCCCGGGCCTCGGCTCGCTCGCCGAGCCCAAGGCCAGCTTCGGCCGCCTCGCCGACGCCTACCGGGTGGTCGTCTTCGACGCCAGAGGCTCCGGGGCGAGCGGCCTGACCGGGCCGTTCACCCACGAGCAGTGGGTGGCCGACGTCGAGGCGCTGCGCGAGTGGATCGGCGCCGAGCGAATCGTCATCGCCGGCGGCTCGTACGGCGGCTTCATCGCCATGGAGTACGCCGCCCGCCACCCCGGCCGCGTCTCCGCCGTCGTGCTGCGCGACACCTCGGCCGACAACGGCAACCAGGACCTCGCCATTCGCAACGCCGCCGCCTCCTCCCGCGTGGCGATCGACCGCGACAAGCTCGACCGCATCATGGCGGGCACCGTGCGCGACGACGACGACCTGCGCGACTGCTGGCGCGAGATCCTCCCCCTGTACGACCACGACTACGACCCCGCCAAGGTCGAGCAGCGCGTGGCCGCCACCCCGTACCACTACGAGACGCACAACTACGCCTTCGCCCATAACCAGCCGAACTACGACATCAAACACCTCCTGCCCGGCATCACCGCGCCGACCCTCATCACCGTCGGCCGGCACGACTGGATCACGCCGCCCGAGTGCAGCGAGACCATCGCCCGCCTCATCCCCGGCTCCGAGCTGCGGATCTTCGAGAAGTCCGGCCACTCGCCGCAGGTCGAGGAGGCCGAACTGTGGGAGGCCACCGTCCGCGACTTCCTCGCCCGGGCCCTGACCGGTGGCTCAGGACAGGTGCGAGAACGGCCCTGATCGCGCGATGATGCCCCCGATGGAAGATCTCGACGACCTCGACCGCAAGATCCTCGCCGCGCTCCACGTGAACGGCCGGGCGAGCTGGACCGACATCGCCCAGCTCATCGGCACCTCCACCACGACGGTGGCGCGGCGGGCCCAGCACCTGTTCGGCGCCGGCCTGGCCCGGGTCGCGGTGCTGCCGCACCTGGAGCACGAAGGGCCGGTCCACGTGTTCCTCGTCCGGCTGACCTGCGCGCCCGGCAGCCAGCTCAGGGTGGCGGGGCTGCTCGCCGCCAACCCCGACATCCGGTACGTCACCATCGTCACCGGCGGCTACGACATCGTGTTCGAGCTGGTCGCGCCCAAGCACCGCGACCTCTACTCGATGCTGGTCGACTTCGTCCAGACCATCCCGGGGGCGCAGCAGAGCAACGCCGACCTGGTGCTGCACACGTACAAGGTGAGCTACGACTGGAGCGCGCCCCTGCTCGGGCCCCAGGCGGCCGCGTTCGCCACGCCCAGGCCGCTCCACACCTGCGAGCGGGGGCACCTCGACGACGTCGACCGCGAGGTGCTGGCCGCCCTGCGCGACGACGGCCGGGCCGGCTTCCAGTCCGTCGGCCGCCGCGTCGGCATCAGCGAGAGCACCGCGAGGCGGCGCCTGGAGGCCATGCTCGACCGGGGGTGCGCCAGCGTCACCACCTTCATCCCGGCCGCCGCGCTCGGCTACGAGGCCGAGATCCTGTTCTGGCTGTCGGTCGAGCCGAGCATGCAGGACAGCGTGGCCGAGCGGCTGTCCGGCGAGCGCGGCGTCCGCATGATCGCGTCCGTGCTGGGGCAGGCCTCGCTCATCTGCGAGGTCATCGTCCCCACCACCGCCGACCTCCATCACTTCACCTCCCGCATCCTGGCCTCCGTACCGGGCATCCAGTCGTGGACGGCCGGGGTGCAGGTGCTGACGGTCAAGCGCGGCTTCCTCATGGTCCCGTGGGCCGAGAACCGCATCGCCGCCGCCCTGGTGAACTGACCCGCGTGGGGGCACTCCGGCTCCCTCCGGCGGTCAGCGGGTGTAACGGTGTTTGGCGCCCGGAGGGAAGTACTCCGGGTCGCCGGCCTCCCGCAGCCGGATGAGCGGCCGCTGGCGGTCAGCCGGCACATAGGCGGCGAACTCGCTGTTCAGCCGCAGCAGCTGACCCAGGATCGCCTCGCCCACCGCGTCGGCGACCTCGTCCGACGGCCGCCCGCCCGGCATCAGCTCCACCGTGACCGTCAGGGACCGGTCGCGCCGCTCGTCCTCGCCCACCTCCACCACGAACTTGCCGGTCACCGCCCCGCTCACCTCCGGCTGCTCCAGACCGACCGCGACGTTCTCCGGGTAGACGTTCGCGCCGTAGAAGGAGACCGTGAAGTGGCTGCGGCCGAACACGTACACGAACGGCCGCTCCGGCCCGCTCACCGACGGCGTGAAGCCACGCTCCCCGACGAACGACAGGAGCCTGTCGTAGGGCAGCACGCCACCCTCATCCGCGATGTGATACCGGATCAGCGGCACACCGTTGTCCCCCGAGAACAGCAGCGTCCCCTCGTGCTCCTCGAAGTACCGGACCCCGGGGTCGTACTGGACGAGGGTCGGCAGCCGCGACTCGCCGAACAACTCCCGCGCCGTCCCCGGCCTGGCCGCCAGGAACCCCCGGATCTCCGCCGACAGCGGCGTCTCGTTGCCCAGGACACCCGCGTCGGCGGTGCCGTACAGGGAGGCGACGCCCCGCAGCGGATCGGCGATGCCCGCCCGCTCGGCCACCAGCGCCCGCCACTCCTCGCTGAACACCTCGCCCGCCGTCACCAGCTTGAGGTCCCACGCGTGCCACGGCAGGTCCTCGGTGTCGATCACGTTCTTCAGGAACGGCGGGTACCCCAGCAGCACGACCTGGTCGAAATGCGGGGCCAGCTCGGGCAGCACCCGCCGGATCTCCCGCCGGTCGGTCCCCGGCGCCACCACCGTGACCGGATAGCCGCGCTCGGCCAGATGCCGGCAGCAGCTCACCGTGAACAGCCCGCCCACCCAGGTGCCGAGCGCGAAGCACACGACCGCCAGCGTCCGCCGCTCCCGCGCACCGAACGCGTCGAACACCTCCGCGAACCGATCCGCGATCACCCGCTCATCCGCCACCGACCGGGGCCAGAACGACGGCTCCCCGGTGGACCCCGACGACACCGCGATCATGTCTCCGATCACCCCGCCCCTGCACAGATCGGGGAGTGGATACCGACGGGTATAACCATCCTTGGTCGTCATCGGCAACGCCGCGAACTCCGCCGGCGTCGTCACCTTCGCCGGATCGACGTGATGCTCGGCAAGGAACTCGCCGTAGGCAGGCACGGTGGCCGCCACCTGATGAAAAAGCTCAACAGGATCCACCCGCCGACTGTACGACCTGACCCCGCCCTGGAAAACCACCCGGCCCGGCCTGTTCTCCCAGAGCTCCCCGGATCTCCGCAGCGGCGGCCACGGTGTCCGCCTCCCGGGATTGCCTCAGGCCGGCCTTCGCACCTGGAGGTTGCGCGGTTCGGCGTCCGTCGCAGGGGTCACTCGCCAGGGCGGACCAGGCCGCTCTCGTAGGCGAAGACGATGGCCTGAGCGCGGTCGCGCAGGCCCAGTTTCATCAGGACGCGGCCCACGTGGGTCTTGACCGTCTGTTCGGCCACGAACAGCTTCTCCGCGATCTCCTGGTTGGACAGCGCCTGGGCGACCAGCAGGAGCACCTCCGTCTCCCGTTCGGTCAGCTCGTCGAGCCGCCGGCCCGGCACCGGGCGAGGGGAGCCGAGCCGGGCGAACTCGGTGATGAGCCGCTTGGTGATGGCCGGCGCGATGAGCGCCTCACCGGCGGCGACCACCCGGACGGCCTCCGCGAGCTGAGCCGCCGACGCGTCCTTGAGCAGGAACCCGCTCGCCCCCGCCCGCAGCGCCTCGTAGACGTAGTCGTCGAGGTCGAACGTGGTCAGGATGAGCACCTTGGTCGGGCCGCCCCGGGCCATCAGCTCCCTGGTGGCCTCCAGACCGTTCGTGTTCGGCATGCGGACGTCCATCAGCACGACGTCGGGCTTGAGCTCGGCGGCCCGCTCGACGGCCTCGCGCCCGTCGGCCGCCTCGCCCACCACCTCGATGTCCGGCTGGCCGCTCAGGAACACCGTGAACCCGGTGCGCACCATGCCCTGGTCGTCGGCGATCAGCACCCTGATCACGCGCTCTCCCTCTCCGTGATCGGCAACGTGGCCCGCACCTCGAACCCGCCGCCGGGCACCGGACCCGCCTCCAGCGTGCCACCCAGCAGCGCCGCCCGCTCCCGCATCCCCACGAGCCCTTGCCCGCTCCCGCTCACAGGCACCCTCCCGACCCCACCACCCGGACCATCCCCCTTACCGCCCCCGCTGCCCGCATCGCCGGGGTCGCCGGTGGCAGGTGAGATGGGGGCCGGTGAGATGGGGGCCGGCTGGTGGGGTGCGGTTGCGCGGGTGGGGGTGGGGCCGTTGGCGATCGCCAGGTGCAGGGTGCCGGCGGTGCGGGCGATGTCGACGGCCACGGCGGCGCCGGGGGCGTGGCGCATGACGTTCGACAATGACTCTTGCACGATCCGGTACGCCGACAGCTCCACCGCCGACGGCAGCCCGCCGAGCTCTCCGCTCCGCCTGACCAGCACCGCCAGCCCGGCCGCGCGGGCGTTGGCGATCAGCTCGTCGACGCGGTCAAGCCCCGGCTGCGGCGCGGTGTCGGCCCGCCCCGTGGGGTCGCGCAGGACGCCCAGCACCTGGCGGAGCTGCGCGATCGCCTCCAGGGACAGGCCCCGGATCTCGGCCAGCCCCGCCTCCAGCTGAGCCGGGTCGCCCGCCGCCTTGAGCGGCACCGCCTCGGCCTGGATGGCGATCACCGACATGTGGTGGGCGACCACGTCGTGCAGCTCGCGGGCGATGCGGGCCCGCTCCTCCAGCACCGCCTGAGCGCTCTCGGCCGCCTTGACGCGCCGCTCCTCCTCGACGAGCTTGGCCGTGGCGCTGCGCCGCACGCGTACGTTGTAGCCGAACGCCGCCGCGATCGTCACGAACACGCCGGCCAGGGGCATCGAGTCGGGGTGCATGATCCATGCGGCCAGCATCGTGACCACCCACACGCCCACCGTGATCCGCCGCTCGCAGCGCACGGCGACCGAGTAGAGCACGACCAGGTAGCCGACCACCGTCGTCCACGGGTAGGGCGGCGGGCCGGAGTCGAGGCTGCCGTCGACCCACACCACGAGCGGCATCGCCCCGGCCGCCACCCGCCAGGCGGCCAGCGGCCACCGGTCGCGCAGCGCCACGGGGAGCGCGACGCCGAGCGCGGCCAGGTAGGCATAGGCGTCGAGGATGGGCGCCCGGGTGCCGCCGCGCGGCCAGAGCAGGGCGGCCTCGGCGTTCCAGCCGAGCATCATGGAGACGGTCAGCGCGTAGAGGCCGAACGCCAGCAGCAGGTCGGCGACCTGTACCAGGTTGAAGAAGCGCGCCGGGATCACCGGCCACAGCCACTCCGGCACCTGGAAGGTCAGCCTGCGCCGGGCGGGCGGCGCATCGGCGTCGCCCCGGTAGAGGGCGAGCGTGAGCGGCCGCACCACCGCCCCCGTCGCCCGCCGCACCACCCCTTGGCTCACGACACCCCCGCCTGGTCCGGCCCCGCCCTCCGGTGAGCATCGAAGAGGCAGGGAAAACGCCTGCTCAAGAGTAGAAGAGGGGGTTGCCGGGCGTCGTCACACCAAAGTTTGATTCTCGCTCACCCTCAGGTATGGCTTACATCATTACGATCGCCGTGAGCGAACAGTGGCAAGGAAGGGAACAATGTGGGGCTCCGATGAATTGAGTCGGTATAACTCAACCCTTTGGAGTTCGCATGAGTGAGAGCTTGATCCTCCCGGTCCTGCCGCTCGACGACGCCGTCGTCCTGCCGGGCATGGTGGTTCCGCTGGACCTGTCCGACTCCGAGGTGCGCGCTGCGATAGAGGCGGCCCGTGCATCCGGTGGCAACAAGCCACGGGTCCTCCTCGTTCCCCGCATAGACGGACGCTACGGCGCGATCGGTGTCAGGGCCGTCGTCGAGCAGGTCGGGAGGCTGCCGGGCGGTGAGCCCGCCGCCGTCGTACGCGGCGTCGACCGCGTCCGCGTGGGCACCGGCACCACCGGCCCAGGCGCCGCACTGTGGGTCGAGGCCGAGAGCATCGACATCGTCGCCGCCGGCGAGCGCGCCCAGGAGCTGGCCAAGGAGTACAAGGCGCTGGCCACCACCATCCTGCAGAAGCGCGGCGCCTGGCAGGTGGTCGACCAGGTCAACCAGATCGACGACCCCTCCGTGCTGGCCGACAGCTCCGGCTACACCCCTTGGCTCACCACCGCGCAGAAGGTCGAGCTGCTGGAGCAGGCCGACCCGGCCGAGCGGCTGGCCCGGCTCATCGAGTGGTCCCGCGAGCACCTGGCCGAGCTCGACGTCGCCGAGACGATCCGCAAGGACGTCCAGGAGGGCATGGAGAAGCAGCAGCGCGAGTTCCTGCTGCGCCAGCAGATGAGCGCCATCCGCAAGGAGCTGAAGGAGCTCAACGGCGACGCCGCCGAGAGCGAGGAGGAGGACTACCGCGCCCGCGTCGAGGCGGCCGACCTGCCCGGCAAGGTACGCGAGGCCGCGCTCAAGGAGGTCGACAAGCTCGAGCGCACCTCCGAGCAGTCCCCCGAGACCGGCTGGATCCGCACCTGGCTCGACACCGTGCTCGACATCCCGTGGAACGAGCGCACCGAGGACAACTACGACCTGACCGGCGCGCGCGCCGTGCTCGACACCGACCACACCGGCCTCGCCGACGTCAAGGACCGCATCATCGAGCACCTGGCCGTGCGCAAGCGCCGCCAGGACAAGGGGCTCGGCGTGGTGGGCGGCCGGCGCAGCGGCGCCGTGCTGGCGCTGGCCGGCCCTCCCGGAGTCGGCAAGACGTCGCTGGGCGAGTCCGTCGCGCGCGCGATGGGCCGCAAGTTCGTCCGGGTGGCGCTCGGCGGCGTACGCGACGAGGCCGAGATCCGCGGTCACCGCCGCACCTACGTCGGCGCCCTGCCCGGCCGCATCGTCCGCGCCATCCGCGAGGCCGGCTCGATGAACCCGGTCGTGCTGCTCGACGAGGTCGACAAGGTGGGCGCCGACTACCGCGGCGACCCCACGGCCGCGCTGCTGGAGGTCCTCGACCCGGCCCAGAACCACACGTTCCGCGACCACTACCTCGAGGTCGAGCTCGACCTGTCCGACGTGCTGTTCCTGGCCACCGCCAACGTCCTGGAGGCCGTTCCCGGGCCGCTGCTCGACCGCATGGAGGTCGTCGCGCTCGACGGCTACACCGAGGACGAGAAGGTCGCCATCGCCCGCGACCACCTGCTGCCCAGGCAGCGCGAGCTGGCCGGGCTGACGGCCGAGGAGGTCACGGTCGAGGAGACGGCGCTGCGCAGGCTGGCCGCCGAGTACACGCGTGAGGCGGGCGTCCGCTCGCTGGAGCGGTCGGTGGCCCGCATCCTGCGCAAGGTCGCGGCCAAGGACGAGCTGCCCGTCACCGTGGGCGAGGACGACCTGGTGGGCTACCTCGGGCGGCCGAGGTTCGTGCCCGAGTCGTCGCTGCCCGAGGCCAAGCAGCGCACCTCCGTGCCCGGCGTGGCGACCGGCCTGGCCGTCACCGGAGCCGGGGGAGACGTCCTCTACGTCGAGGCGTCGCTCGCCGACCCCGAGACCGGCGAGACGGGGCTCACGCTCACCGGCCAGCTCGGCGACGTGATGAAGGAGTCGGCCCGCATCGCGCTGTCCTACCTGCGCTCCCACGGCGCGGAGCTGGAGCTGCCGGTCACCGCGTTGAAGGACCGCTCGGTCCACGTGCACTTCCCGGCCGGCGCCGTGCCGAAGGACGGCCCGTCCGCCGGCGTGACGCTGACCACGGCGCTGGCCTCGCTGCTGTCCGGGCGGCTGGTCCGCAACGACGTGGCGATGACCGGCGAGATCTCGCTGACCGGGCGGGTCCTGCCGATCGGCGGCGTCAAGCAGAAGCTGCTCGCGGCTCACCGGGCCGGCATCACGACCGTGCTCATCCCGGCCCGCAACGAGCCCGACCTGGACGACGTGCCGCAGGAGGTCCGCGACGAGCTGACCATTCACACGGTGAGCGACGTGCGCGAGGTCCTCGACATCGCACTCAGCCCCGCCGAGGTGGCCACCACGGTCGCCGCCTGACGACCGGCGACCCGCCCAAAGACCGACCCGCCGAAAGACCGACCCGCCGCCTGACAGGCGGCGTCCCCCGCCACGAGCGGCCGTCCCGCCGTACCCGGCCTCCTGGGGTACGGCGGGACGGTCACGTTCGCAGGTCGTGACGTATCTCACTCAGGAGACGGGGAATAGCGGGAAATGTCACCATCGTTAGGACGGGCGTGAACGAGGCATACGCGACCGCTCGCTGCGTCCCCATGGGCGCCGCGTGTCGCAGCATGCGTATGGGGCGAATGCCGGCCCGCTAAGCAGACCCACCGCCCGTTCCTCGATGTCGAAGGTCGTCATGATCACACCCGGTTTCGTGCTGCGCAGGCTGAGCCACCTGCCCTTCCACCCCGGCACGCGCTGACTCTGAAACTGATGGCGCCGATCCGCGCCGCCTTCCCAAGGATGTCCGTTTCCGCGGCCCGCCACGCGGCCGCCCTCAGTCGTGGGGATTCTCCGTGATCCAGGCTTCCGGCCTGCGCAAGCAGTACGGCGAGACCGTCGCGCTCGACGGCGTCGACCTGCACGTGCGCGAAGGTGAGATCTACGGCGTGCTCGGCCAGAGCGGCGCCGGCAAGAGCACGCTGCTGCGCTGCGTCAACCTGCTCGAACGCCCCACGGCGGGCACCGTCACCGTCGCGGGACAGGACATGACCGCGCTCGGCGACCGCGAACTGAACCGCGCCAGGCAGCGCATCGGCATGATCCACCAGCACTTCGCGCTGCTGTCCTCACGCACGGTCGCCGGGAACGTGGCCTTCCCGCTGGAGGTCATGGGCGTGCCCAAGGACGAGCGCGAGCGCCGGGTGGCCGAGCTGCTCGACCTGGTCGGCCTGGCGGGACGCGGCAAGGACCGCCCGCACCAGCTGTCCGGCGGCCAGAAGCAGCGCGTCGGCATCGCCAGGGCCCTGGCGGGCAACCCGTCGGTGCTGCTGTCGGACGAGGCCACCTCGGCACTCGACCCGGCCACCACGCAGTCGATCCTCGCCCTGCTCAAGCGGCTCAACGCGGAGCTGGGCCTGACGATCCTGCTCATCACCCACGAGATGAACGTGGTCAAGAGCGTCTGCGACTCGGTCGCCATCATGGCGCAGGGCCGCATCGAGGAGTCCGGCGTCATCGCGGACCTCATCAGGACCCCAGGCTCCCGGCTGACCAGGGAGATCTTCCCGCTGCCCGAGCCCGCCCCGGCCGGCTCGGTGACGCTGACGTTCACCGGCGACCCGCGCCAGCCCGTGGTGTCGGAGGTCGTGCGCAAGTTCGAGGTGGACCTCAGCATCCTCGGCGGCTCCATCGAGGACCTCGCGGGCGGCTCGGTCGGCCGGCTGCGGGTGGCGCTCGACGGCGCCGACCGGCGGGCGGCGCTGGCGTACCTGAGCGACTGCGGGCTGATCGTGGAGGAAGCGGGGGAGGCCGCGTGACCTGGGAAGAGATGCTGCCGCTGCTGTGGCCGGCGACGGTGGAGACGGGCCTGATGGTCGGCTGGGCGACGCTTTTCACGCTGCTGCTCGGGCTGCCGCTGGGCGTGGCGCTGGTGGTGTTCGACCGTGACGGCCTGCGGCCGCTGCCGGCGCTGAAGTCCGCGCTCGGGTTCGTGGTGAACGTGGGGCGCTCGCTGCCGTTCATCGTGCTGATGATCGCGATCATCCCGTTCACCCGGCTCGTCGTCGGGACCACCATCGGGACGGCCGCGTTCGTGGTGCCGCTGACCGTCGGCGCGGTGCCGTTCTTCGCCCGGCTGGTCGAGACCGCGCTGCGCGAGGTCGGCACGGACGTGGTGCAGGCCGCGCAGGCCATGGGCGCGAGCAGGACCGCGATCGTGCGCAAGGTCCTGCTGCCCGAGGCGCTGCCCGGCCTGGTCGCGGGCCTGACCGTGACCGTGGTGGCGCTCATCGGTTACAGCGCCATGGCCGGCACGCTCGGCGGCGGCGGGCTGGGCGACCTGGCCGTCCGGTACGGCTACCAGCGCTTCGAGACGCTCCTGATGATCGTCACGGTCGTGCTGCTGCTCGTCATCGTGCAACTCCTGCAGAGCCTGGGCGACTGGGTCGCTCGGCGCCTATCGCACAAGTAAGGAAAAATCATGAAAATTCACCGCTTTGTGGGTGCTGTCGCGCTGGCTCTGTCGCTCGCCGCATGCGGCACGTCGCAGTCCGCGACGAACGACACGGCCGAGTCGGCGGACACGGTGCTCAAGGTCGGCGTGAACCCCGTGCCGCACGCGGAGATCCTGAACTTCGTCAAGGACAACCTGGCCCCGGCCGCCGGGCTCAAGCTGGAAGTCGTCGAGTTCACCGACTACGTGCAGCCGAACGTGCAGCTCGAAGAGGGCAAGCTGACCGCCAACTACTTCCAGCACCGGCCGTACCTCGACGACTTCAACAAGAGCAAGGGCACGGACCTGACCTTCGTCGCCGGGGTCCACCTGGAGCCGCTCGGCCTGTACTCCAAGAAGATCACCGACGTGTCGGCGCTGGCGAGCGGCGCCACCGTGGCGCTGCCCAACGACGCCACCAACCTGGGCCGCGCGCGCAAGCTGCTCGCCGACAACGGCGTGATCACCCTCAAGGAGGGCGTCGGCACCGCCGCGACCGAGCGCGACGTCGCACAGAACCCGAAGAACCTGCAGTTCAAGCCGCTGGAGGCGGCGCAGCTCCCGCGCTCGCTCGAGGACGTGGACGCCGCGGTCATCAACGGCAACTACGCCCTGGAGGCCGGTCTCAAGCCCGCCTCCGACGCGCTGGTGCTGGAGAAGACCGAGGGCAACCCGTACGTCAACGGCCTGGTCGTGCCGAGCGGCCACGAGAAGGACGCGAACATCGTCACCCTCGGCAAGCTGCTGCAGGACCAGAAGGTCAAGGACTTCATCAAGGAGAAGTACCAGGGCTCGGTCCTCCCGGCCGAGTGACAGCCAGAGTGACGGCCAGAGTGGCAGCCGAGTGACAGCCGAGTGAGGCCGGTCGCGGTCCCCGGCGCGGCCCCGCGACAGGGGGCCGCGACAGGGGGCCGCGCCGGTTCTGGCGCGCCGGGCGACTGACCGAATACTGTTCTGTTCATGTACCCGGGAGCCATCGCAGCAGTCACCCCCGACAAGCCCGCTGTGATCATGGCGGGCTCCGGGCAGGTCGTCACCTACCGTGAGCTGGACGAGGAGTCGAACCGGCTGGCCCACCTCTTCCGCGCCGCCGGCCTGCGTCCCGGCGACCACGTCGCCTTCATGCTGGCCAACCACCCGCTCTTCCTGGCCGTCGCCTGGGCCGCGCACCGCGCCGGCCTGTACTACACGCCGATCAGCTCCCGGCTGCAGGCCGACGAGCTGACCTACATCGTCTCCAACTGCGGCGCCCGGGTCTTCATCTCCAGCGCCGACCTGGCCGCCGTCGCCACCTCCGTCACCGCCGGCACGCCGGGCGTCGAGCTGCGGCTCATGCTCGGCGGCGAGGCCGAGGACTTCACCTCGTACGAGCAGGCCGTCGCCGAGCACCCCGCCACCCCCATCGAGGACGAGTGCACGGGCGCCGACATGCTCTACTCCTCCGGCACCACCGGCCGCCCCAAGGGCGTCAAGGTGCCCGCCACGCACGGCCCGCTGGAGGAGCCCGGCATGCTGCTGAGGCTCATCCAGGGCCTGTTCGCGCCGTCGGCCGACAGCGTCTACCTCTCGCCGGCCCCGCTCTACCACGCGGCGCCGCTGCGCTACTGCATGTCCTTCCAGCGGCTCGGCGCGACCGTGGTGGTCATGGAGCGCTTCGACCCCGAGCGGTACCTGGCGGCGATCGAGCAGTACGCGGTCACGCACTCGCAGCTCGTGCCGACGATGTTCATCAAGATGCTCAAGCTGCCGCAGGAGGTCAGGGACAAGTACGACGTCTCCTCGCTCCGGTACGCCATCCACGCCGCCGCTCCCTGCCCCGTCCCGGTCAAGGAGCAGATGATGGAGTGGTGGGGCCCGATCGTCCACGAGTACTACGCGGGCACCGAGGGCAACGGCTTCCTCTACGCCGGCCCCGGGGACTGGCTGGCCCACAAGGGCACGGTCGGCCGCTCGCTGCTCGGCGTCGTGCACATCTGCGACGAGAACGGCGACGACCTGCCGCCCGGCCGGCACGGCACCATCTACTTCGAGAACGGCGGCCGCTTCGAGTACCACGGCGACCCCGACAAGACCCGCTCCGCCCAGGACCCGCAGGGCAGGGGCTGGACCACGCTGGGCGACATCGGCTACCTCGACGAGGACGGCTTCCTCTACCTGACCGACCGCCGCTCGTACATGATCATCTCGGGCGGCGTGAACATCTACCCGCAGGAGGCCGAGAACGTGCTGTCGGTGCACCCGAAGGTGGCCGACGTGGCGGTGTTCGGCGTGCCGGACGAGGAGATGGGCGAGCAGGTCAAGGCCGTGGTCGAACCGGTGTCCATGGCGGAGGCGGGGCCGGACCTGGAGGCGGAGCTGATCGCGTACTGCCGCGAGCACCTCGCCCACTACAAGTGCCCCAAGTCGGTGGACTTCCGTGCCGAGCTGCCCCGCCATCCGACCGGCAAGCTCTACAAGCGGCTGCTCAAGGACGAGTACTGGCCCGCGAAGCGGTAGAAGTCTCAAATATTTTTTCTGCGAGCCCCACGCCCGGCGCGACCTCGATCGATAAGGGTCGCATCAGGCCGTGGCGCGCCCCCGGAATCCGCCCCTTAACCTGCTCTTACGAGAGTCTTGACACCCTTGAGGCAGAGGGATTCGAGGGAGATGACAGGATGAACGCGAACGAGCCTCACGAGCAGGGTCCCGAACGGCGGGACACCGGTGGGTGGAGCCAGTTCGGCGCCACCCCACCGGCAGCCGGGGGCTTCCCCCGGCGGGAGACGATCGTCATGGAGGTGCCGCCACCGCCGGCGCAGCCCAAGAAGCAGCGCTTCACCGTCGGCCAGAAGGCCATCGCGGCTCTCGCCATGGCCGCCATGGCCGTCGGCGGCGGTGTGGTCGGGGCCGTCGTCGCCACCTCGTTCCAGCCCGAACCGGTCGCCAGCAGCAGCCCCAGCGCCCCGAGCCCGGTCTTCAAGTCGGCGTCCGACCAGCTCACGGTGGCGGAAGTGGCGGCCAAGGTGCAGCCCACGGTCGTGATGATCCAGGGACAGACCGGTGAGGGCTCCGGCGTGGTGCTGTCGGAGGACGGCCTGATCCTGACCAACAACCACGTGGCCGTGGGGGCGGGCCAGGGTGGCCAGATGAGCGTCAAGTTCAGCGATGGCAAGACCGCCAAGGCCACCGTCGTCGGCACCGACCCGGCCACCGACCTGGCCGTCATCAGGGCCGAGGGCGTCTCGGGGCTGACCAAGGCCACGCTGGGCGACAGCGACCAGCTCAAGGTGGGCGACCCGGTGCTGGCCATCGGCAGCCCGCTCGGCCTCGACGGGTCCGTCACGGCCGGCATCGTCAGCGCGCTCGACCGTACGCTGAACCTCGGCAACGACCAGCGCAGGCAGCTACCGCCCGGCTGGCCGCAGGACAACCAGGGCGCGCCCACCACGATCGGCGGCGCCATCCAGACCGACGCCTCGATCAACCCCGGCAACTCCGGCGGCGCGCTGGTCAACGCGGCCGGCGAGCTGGTCGGCATCAACACCGCCATCGCCTCCGACGCGGCGGGCGGCGGCGTCGGCTTCGCGATCCCGGTCAACACCGCCAAGCAGGTCTCCGAGCAGCTCATCAGCAGTGGCAAGGTCACCCACGCCTGGCTCGGCGTGAGCGTCACCGACGCGACCGGCGACGTGCCGGGCGCGCTGGTCAGGCAGGTCTCGCCGGGCAGCCCGGCGGAGAAGGCCGGACTGCGGCAAGGCGACCTGATCACGAAGATCGGTGACAAGACGGTTGACGGAGGCGATACGGTTGTGGGGCAGGTCAGAGGTTTCAAACCGGGCCAAGAGGTCAAGATCACATATATGAGGGACGGCGAAAGCCACGAGGTCGACGTCACCCTTGCGGAGAACGCGTAACATCAGGACCCCCTCATGAGCGGGTGTGCCGTCGAGATCGCTGCGGACTCGGCGGCACACCCCCTTTTTCGCGACATTTCTCCTTATGCGAAGCGCCGGCCCTCGTCCCGCCGGTACGCCCAGACCGCCCCCGCCGCCGCCAGCACCGTCCAGGCGGCCAGCGAGACCAGCGACACCACGCCGGGCGTGGTGCCCGCCGTCACCGCCCACAGCAGCTCGGCCACCCCGCGCGCCGGCGTGAACGGCGAGACCGCCTCCAGGAAGCCGGGCAGGATCTGGGGCGGCAGCAGCAGGCCGCCCAGGACCCCCATCGGGAAGAACAGCAGCTGCGACACCGCGATCGTCGCCTTCGCCGTCAGCAGGAAGCCGATGAGCAACCCCATCAGCATGAACGGCACCACGCCGGCGAGCAGTGTCGCCAGGCCCGCCAGGAGCCCCAGCGGCGTGCTGGTGGCCGCGGTGAACAGCGCCGCCACCAGCAGCACCGGCACGACCGCGAGCACCATCTGGGCGAGCATCGCGAGGATGCGCCCGGCGAAGCGGGGGAACGGCCCGGCGGGCAGCGTGCGGACGTAGGGGTTCCAGGGCTGCTCGCGGTCCTGCGCCACCGTGACGGACAGCCCGATGATGGCCTGCGACATCGCGCCGAAGAGCGTCAGCGACGCCGTCGCCATCGTGGCCGCCCGCGGGTCGTCGCCCGCGAACGGCACGACGAACGCCGCCAGCGCGACCGCGGGGAACAACGCGCCCGCCGCGAGGCCGATGGGGACCCGCAGCTGTTCGAGCAGCAGGATCCTGGTGTGCGCGGCGACCAGGCTAGACATGGGCCGGCTCCTTCGCGGTGATGGTGAGGAACGCCTCTTCGAGGGTGGTGGGCCTGATCTCCAGGCCGGAGAACGGCGCGCCGCTGCGTACGAGCTCGATCACCAGCCGGTCGGGGTCGGTGGTGACCAGCGTCGTGCGGCCGTCCACCCGCTCGCTGCCCAGCACGCCGGGCAGCTCGGGCAGCCGCTCGGCCACCAGTGAGACCTGGCGCACGCCGACCATGCCGCGGATCGCGCTCACGGTGTCGTCGGCGAGCACCCGGCCGCCGCCCATCACCACGACCCGCTGGGCCAGCGCCTCGATCTCCTCCAAGTAGTGGCTGGTCAGCAGTACCGTGCCGCCGCCCTCGTGGTACGCCCTGACGCCCGCCCACAGGGCGTGCCTGGCCTCCACGTCGAGCCCGGTGGTCGGCTCGTCGAGGACGACCAGCCGCGGGTCGCCCGCGAACGCCAGCGCCACCGCCAGCCGCCGCCGCTGCCCGCCCGACAGGCCGCCCACCTGTCGCTTCGCGAGGTCGCCGAGCCCGAAGCGGTCGAGCAGCTCGGGCCCGCCGACCGGGTCGGGGTAGTGCGCGCGGACGAAGTCGACCACCTCGCCGACCCGCAGCGACTCGGGCAGCCCCGTCTCCTGCGGGGTCACGCCGATGCGGCGCCGCGTCGCCGGGTCGAGCGGCGAGCCGCCGAGCAGCTCGACCGTGCCGGACGTCGGCCGGCGCAGCCCGACCAGCAGGTTGATCAGGGTGGACTTGCCGGCGCCGTTGGGGCCCAGCAGGCCGACCAGCTCGCCTGCGCCGATGCCGAGTGAGACGCGGTCGAGCGCCACCACGTCGCCGTAGCGGCGGGTGACCTCGGACGCGCGGGCCAGGACCGTCATTGCACTCCTCCAGCGTTGTCCAGCAGGGCGCGGATCGCCGCGGTGTATTCCTCGAAGGCCAGCCGTCCGCGCTTGGTCAGCGCCACGTAGGTGACGGGGGTGCGGCCCTTGTGCGTCTTGGTGATGCGGACGTAGCCGGCGTCCTCCAGCTTGGTGAGGTGCACCGACAGGTTGCCCGCCGTCATGCCGAGCAGCTCCTTCATCGAGTTGAAGGCCATCTCGTCGCCGTCGGCCAGCACGTTGAGCGCGGCCACCACGCGCAGCCGTGCCTGGGCGTGGATCACCGGATCGAGTTCGGGCAGCCCGCTCACCCGCGCTGCCTCCGCCACAGCCACAGCCCGGCCGCGATGAACCCGCCGCCCAGCAGGACCGCCGTCAGCAGCGCGTGCGGGCCCGTGCCGAGCAGCACGCCGAGCGCGTTGACGCCGGCCGTCCAGGCGCCGATGAAGAACATCGGCCAGTTGAGCCAGATCGCGCCGCCGAGCATGTAGAGCAGCGCGACCACCAGCAGCGAGCCGCCCGCCCACAGCAGGCCGCGCTCCGCCGCGGGCAGCAGCGGGCCCAGCCGGATCGCGATGATCGACACCAGCACCATGCCGGCCAGCCAGGCGTAGCCGTACATCGCGCCTCTGGCCGAGGTGTCGCCGCGCACCAGCTTGTTCATCTTGACGATCCCGTACGCGGAGACCGCGCCGGCGACGAGCATGGCCGCCAGCAGCACGCCCACCGCCTGCATCTGCGTGATCGCCACGTAGGGGCGGCCGTCGAGCCCGTAGTGCAGGAACAGGGCGCCGAAGCCGAGCAGCCAGGCGACCCCCCACGGGACGTAGAGCAGGCGCGGGTCGCCGTGCAGCCACTTCGTCGTGGCGTGGCTCTGCTCCTCGATGACCCGCAGCATCTCCTCGGGAGTGGGGACGCGCTCCTCGTCGTCGACCATGCAAACTCCTCGGCTTTGTAGAGTAGTTTGCATCGTAAACTTGATTGCGTCGCCAACACAACCCGTGGGCACGGGTGCGTCACCGCCGGGTGAGGACCTCCGACTCCCAGAGGTCGCGGTAATAGCCGGGCACGCGCACCAGCTCGTCGTGCCGGCCGCGCTGCGTCACCCTGCCGTCCTCCAGCACGATCACCTCGTCGACCGACTCCAGGCCCTTGAGCCGGTGGGTCACCAGGAGGGTCGTGCGGTCGCGGGTGACGTCCAGCAGGTCGTCCATCAGCCGGTCGGCCGTCTCCTCGTCGAGCGCCTCGGCGGGCTCGTCGAGCAGCAGCACGGGCGGGTCGTACAGCAGGGCCCTGGCCAGCGCCAGCCGCTGCAGCTGGCCGCCCGACACCGTCCTGCCGTCCTCGCCCAGCTCGGTGTCCCAGCCGGTCCGCTCGACCCAGCCGTCCAGCCGGGCGTCGCGCGCCGCCCGCAGCAGCCGCTCGTCGTCCGCGCCGGGGCCGGCCAGGCGCAGGTTGTCGCGCAGGCTGGCGCGGAAGATGTACGGGTCCTGGGTGAGGCCCGTCATGAGCTCCCGTACGTCGTCGCCCGCCATGTCGCGCAGGTCCACGCCGTTGACCCGGATGCTCCCCGACTCGGGCTCGACCAGGCGCATGAGGGCGGCCAGCAGCGTGCTCTTGCCCGCGCCGCTGGGCCCGACGATCGCCACCCGCCGCCCCGGCGCGACCCGCAGCGACACCCCGTCCAGCGCCGCCCGCTCCCTGCTCGCCGGGTGGCGGACCACCAGGTCGTCGATCTCGATGGTGAGCGGGGCCTCCGGGCGGGGCGCGGGGGCGGCGGGCTCGGTGACGGCGGGGGCCGAGGAGCGCACCTCGCGCAGGCGCCGCAGGGCGGCCGTGATGCCCGCCATCCGCTCGCCCGCCGCCGCCAGGGGCAGCACGGGTTCGAACGCCACCAGGCCGGTCAGGGCCAGCACCGCCGCGCCGACGGAGTCGACGCCCGCCGCCTGGGCCAGCAGCACCACCGCGGCCACCGTGAGGCCCTGCAGCAGGGTGCCGCCGGCCAGGGCGGCGGCATGCACGCGGGACTGGCGGCGTTCGAGCGCGGCCAGGGCTCCGTCGGCCGCCCGCGCCCGGTCCAGGGCGGCGTCGTCGGCCCCGTACGCGGCCAGGTCGGCCGAGCCGTGCACCAGGTCGGCCACCCGGCCCGCCAGCGCCGCCCGCGCCGGGGCGATCCGCGCCGACCAGCGGCGGGCCCCGGCGGCCGTGCCGGCGGGC